>DUFF01000073.1 GCA_011174815.1 Dehalococcoidia bacterium
AAATTAGTGGCTAGCTAGAAGAACCATCAACACCATTTATCTTACGGTAAAGCTCCAGAGCATTATCAAAATCAAAAGTCTTAGAATACCTCTCCACCATAGTGATATTCTCCCAACCACCAAGAGCCTGGACTACGCGAGTGGATAGACCAGCCCTAACATTATGAACACAGAAACCTCTTCGAAAACTATGAGGATTACAGTGTAGTCCCGTCTCCTTGCCTAGCCTCTGTAACATTCCTTGAATGCCTCTGGAAGTAATCTCGAAACTATCATTTTTACTGAACCATTGTTTAACTACACCGTTCCCAGCAAGGCACTTCCTAAATTTATTGCCTTTACCTAATACAATCACTGTACCATCATCCCAGTTGAAATCGCTTGCTTTGACATTCGCACATTCACTTAATCTCATTCCTGAATACCACAGGAGGCTAATTATAGCTTTATCTCGTTCACAATGACATTGATTGAGCAATATATCTAGCTGCTCTCTGCTAATAGCGGGCAATAACTTTTTCTGTGTCTTGGGTCGGTAGACACCTTTAATTGGATTACTGGGGATATAGCTATTCTGATAAAGCCAACCAGATAAAGTCCGAAGACACGAATAGAACTTGAGTTTACCGTTATGACACGATAACCCATTCAGGTATTTAGTTATCCCCTCAGTGGTCAAAGGATACCCAATAAAGCATGTGAGTGTATAGTGATAACTTTCAACGCTCTTTTGACTAATACCTTGAGCACGGGACTCAAGAAAACGGTCAAACAGTTCTTTTGTGAACTTTTGTGAACTAATTGAGGCTGGATAGGCTATTTGGCCTGGTGGAGCTGAGGGGACTCGAACCCCTGACTTCCTCCTTGCAAAGGAGGCGCTCTCCCGACTGAGCTACAGCCCCAAATTGACGTAACCATTATACCACATCTGAAGCTCATTTTGGCCTTCCCTCTCTAGATTCCTATTCCTGTGACGTTCTTGTCAGCTATAGGTAATATTGTTATACTGAACTCGTTACCGGTTCAGGAGACCTGTCATGACATTTGAGACCATTATCGGGCTGGAAGTACACGCGCAGCTGTTGACCAAGAGCAAGATGTACTGCGGCTGCAGTGCTGATTACGCTGCCGCCCCGCCAAACACCCATGTTTGTCCGGTATGCTTGGGCATGCCCGGCGTCCTGCCGGTTATCAACAGACAGGCAGTGGAATACACCATCATGACGGCGCTGGCGCTGAACTGTACCATTTCCGAGTATACCAAATTCGACCGCAAGAACTACCCGTATCCGGACCTGATGAAGGGTTACCAGATTTCCCAGTATGATGCCCCCATCGGCAAGGGCGGCTGGCTTGGCATCGAAGTTGATGGCCAGAAGAAGAAAATCGGCATCACCCGGGTTCATCTGGAGGAAGACGTGGCCAAGCTGCAGCACCGGACAGCGCCCGACGGGGAGGTATATAGCCTGGTGGACGTGAACCGCTCCGGCGTGCCGCTGATGGAGATTGTAGGCGAGCCGGACCTGCGTTCGCCAGAGGAAGCCCGCCAGTACCTGATCAAGTTGCGCAGCATCCTGCAATACCTCGGTGTATCAACGGGAAACATGGAGGAGGGGAGCTTCCGCTGCGACGCCAATATCAGCATCCGTCCTGAAGGCAGTTCGAACTCTGGGCCCAAGGTTGAGGTCAAGAACATGAACAGCTTCCGAGCGGTTTATCAGGCGATGGACTACGAGGCCAAACGGCAGAGGAAAGCTTTCCGCGAGGGGAAGAAGTTAACCCAGGAGACACGAGGCTGGGCGGAAGAAAAGGGCAAGACAGTGGCGCAGCGCAGCAAGGAGTACGCCCATGATTACCGCTACTTCCCCGAGCCCGACCTCCCCCCGTTGATGCTCAGGCGGGAGTGGGTGGAGGAAATAAAGACCAGATTACCCGAATTACCGGAAGACAGGCGGGAGCGGTTTATGAAGGAGTATGGCCTGCCATTATATGACGCCAGCCTTTTAACTAGCTCTAAGTTGACGGCTGAATATTTTGAAGCTTGCATGCAGAGACCCCCTCAAAGTTTAGAACCAGAGAAGCATGCAAAGCAGGTAGCTAATTGGATAATAGGTGAATTCAGTCACTGGCTTGCTGTTACTAACGCTAAAATAGAAACAATCGAAGATTTGGAGAGAAAAATTAAACCCGTCGCATTATTCGACCTAGTTCAATTGACATCTCAAGGTGTCATTACTGGCGTTAGTGCTAAAGCTGTATTTGAAGAAATGTTTAGAACTGGCAAAAACGCTACCGATATTATTCAAGAGCGTGGCTTGAGCCAGATAAGCGATGCCGGGGAGCTTGAAGCCGCCACTACTAAAGTGATAAACTCAAATACGCAGGCAGTATCCGATTACAGAGCGGGCAAGGAGGCAGCGCTGAAATTCTTGGTCGGGCAGGTGATGCGGGCGACGAAGGGTCGTGCCAATCCGGCCCTTGCCGGAAAGCTGTTGCAGAAAAAACTCAAGGAAAGCTGAAGCAGGTAGAGAGGAAGAGGAAACATGCAGACCTACTTGAATATTGCCCAGATAGTGCTGGCGGTAGCCTTGATACTGATTATCCTCTTACAGGTTCGAGGCGGCGGGCTGGGGGGCATCTTCGGTCAGCCTGACACGGTATACCGGACGAAGCGCGGCCTGGAAAAAACGATGTTCCAGCTCACCATCGCCCTGGCCGTCCTCTTTATCGTTATCGCCATCGTTACGCTACGGCTAACCTGAGCACCATTTTGGCGGAACCAGGAGACACATGAATGCCATCATTACCCTGACCACTGATTTCGGCATAGATGACGCTTACGTAGCGGCGATGAAGGGGGTAATCCTCGACATCAATCCCGGCGCAACAATAGTCGACATATGCCATACCATATCGCCGCAGAACATATCCCAGGCCGCTTTCGTTCTGAGCACGGCCTACCAGTTCTTCCCCGAGCGCGCCATTCACATGATTGTGGTTGACCCCGGCGTGGGTACAGAGCGGAGGGCGATTATACTGCGTACACCTCAATTCGACTTTGTTGCCCCGGACAATGGCGTTCTGAGCTATATAATAGAACCGTTTCTAAAAGAATGGCCACCCCTTGGTCAAGCACAAGCTACGCTTACCCCCGAACTGGAGGCGGTATCGATCATAAGGTCAGAGTTCTGGCGCTCGCCGGTGAGCCCCACCTTCCACGGTCGCGATATCTTTGCCCCGGTTGCCGCCCGGCTTTCGCTCGGCTTCTCGCCTCAAAAATTCGGCGAGGTTATAAAATCCATTACCGTGATGCCAGAACATCATCCGCATCGGGAATCGGGGGATACAATAGCAGGGCGTATCGTGCATATTGACCATTTCGGCAACCTGATTACCAATTTCAAAGGTGAAGACCTGCCTGAAGAGCCATTCGCCATTGAGATAGGCAGGAGCTCCATTTCGGAGCTGAGCCGTACTTATGAAGATGGCGAGGAGCTAGTGGCCCTCATCGGGAGCAGCGGTTATCTTGAAATTGCGGTGAAGGGAGGCAGTGCCAGCGATTTTTTGGGAGCTGCAGTGGGTGATGAAGTCAAGATTAGGACTGGCAAACGGTAAATCGGGCGATTTTAAGGCTGGAAGCTATTGACAAATCCTGGCAGGTTTGCTACTCTGCTTCACAGAGTCCATTAAAGGAGGTCCCACCAATGCCCCAGGCTTATTGCATGAAATGTAGAAAGAAAGTAGAGATCAAGAACGCGAAATCAATAACGCTCAAGAACAAGCGTCCAGCCATCCAGGGTGAATGCCCCAGCTGCGGTACCAAGGTATTCCGCATCGGCAAGGCATAAACTTGTAGCGCTCTTTAGCATGGTCTCTCAAGCTGTCCTGGTTACGGATATGGAAATCAGGCAGCCACCGAAAAAAGAAAATAGCAATTCTTAATATTGCCAGTTCTTGGTGATATGATGGAGGCATTGTTGTGGCAATGCCTTCTTTATTCAGTGACATCGGTCTTTAGAGTTCTGCAATCACCCCTGGGAGATGAAGGTGTGAAACTGAAACTATGGTTTCTGGAAACAAGGCCTCAGTTTCTGACCCTTTCCTTGGTGCTGGCATTTCTTGGCGCCAGCATTGCCTGGTACGACGGATATTTTAATATCGGCTATGCGCTGCTGGCTGGCTTCGGCCTGCTGCTCACCCATATCAGCGTCAACACCCTGAATGACTATTTCGATTATCGGAGCGGTGTGGACCTAGCCACAAAACGGACGCCCTTCAGCGGCGGCAGCGGTATACTTCCCGCCGCGCTGCTCACGCCGAAACAGGTCTTCTGGCTCGGTATGTCCTCTTTCCTGATTGCGGTGGGCGTCGGTGTCTTTTTCCTTCTGACGAGGGGATGGCTGCTGCTTCCCCTGCTGCTGGTGGCCGCTGTCTGTATCCTCTTCTATACGCCGGTGATTCTCAAAATGCCCTGGCCGGAATGGACCGCTGGCCTGGGGCTGGGGACTTTACCAATTCTGGGGCTTTACTTCGTGCAGGCCGCGCAATATACCTGGCACGCAGCCATCGCTGCCATCCCCTCCGGGATACTGGTGCATAACCTTCTCCTGCTCAACGAGTTCCCCGATACGGAAGCTGACGGGCGGGCCGGACGAAGGACTCTGCCCATCATTATGGGCGGCTCACGGGCCAGCTTCGTTTACTCCGCTTTCGCCATCGCCGTATATCTGTGGATAATCGGCTGGGTCATCGCCGGACAGATGCCCGCTTTTGCTCTCATCTCACTGCTGACCCTGCCCTTTGCCATAAAAGCGATAAATGGTTCCCGAAAGTATCAGGACATGGCGAAGCTGGTTCCCGCGCTGGCCAGCAATGTGCTGGTCGTCCTCATCACCCAACTCCTCCTTGGCCTCGGCTATATCCTGGCCAGGGTTATCTAGGCAACCCAGGAAACGTTATGAGCCGACCTCTGCAGCGCATGTTCACCGAGGTACCGCACCACTATGACCTGATAAATTCGGTCATCACCTGGGGCCTTGACCGTCGGTGGCGAAAAAGGGCGGCGGAGGAGTGCCTTAAGTATAAACCGCAAAAGGTGCTCGACCTCTGCTGCGGCACCGGCGACCTGGCCATAACCCTGTGCCGTATCGGGGGAAGCGGAGTCAATGTGGTCGGCATAGATTACAGCCCACCCATGCTGGAGCGCGCGCGGCAAAAGGCATCATCACTGGCTGAGAGCGGTTGTGCTTCCTTCATACACGGCGATGCCGCCTGTCTCCCCTTCCCCGACGCATTCTTCGACAGCGTCGGTATCTCTTTTGCCTTCCGCAACCTGACCTATAAAAACCCCCTGGCCGTAAAGCACCTGACCGAAGTCCGGCGCGTCCTCACCGCCGGCGGCAGGTACGTAATTGTGGAGACCAGCCAGCCGGAATCAGGGCTTATCCGGGGAATATTCCACCACTACCTGCGCTGGTTTGTCCGCCACGCTGGTTTCCTGCTCTCCGGGAACAAGGGGGCCTATAACTATCTGGCGGAATCGGCGGCTAATTTCTATAACGCAGAGGAGATAAAAGACATGCTGCTGAAGGCTGGTTTTCAGGAGGTATGGCACCTTCCTCTCTTTTTTGGTGCTGCCGGCATCCATATTGCGGTGAAATAAATGGTCAGGTCTGCTCTTCGATATATAGTTCTCTCAGGTTATTGAGAGAGGTGAAAAAATCCCGCATCATAACGCTTACCGGATACATGCCCTTTCTGGTTACCCGGATTTTATCTTTGCCTGCCACCAAGCCAAAGAGCTTTAAACAGAGCATCTCCGGGGCCAGTGTTTTCTGGATGCTGGTGCCAAATCTCTGCGTGAATTTGCCGCTGTCCAGTTCCATGCCGAAGAGTTTGGTGAGCAGATAATACCTCTGATTTTCTTTCTCCGTGAGTTTTCGCCAGCCGACGATGGGCAGTGTGTCCCGGCTTAAAGACTCACCATACTTTTCTAGCGAAAACGTATTCACGTAGAAATTGCCCCCCACGATGCTGACCGAGCCGGCACCGATGCCAATGTAGTCGTCGAAATCAATTATGTATTCATCAATCATCCTCTCTCCTCTGGAGAAGCACCAGACGGTGGAGGCCTGACAGCCGCCAGTGCAGAGTTCGTTCAGAATAACATCGTAAAACTGCCTCTCCCGCGATAAGTCCACGCGGTTGAATCGTCTCTCCAGGGCGCTTTTCTTGTGCGGGGAGGCCATGAGGGGGTAGAAGGTCGCCTGATCGATGTGCAATGCTTTGAAAGTCTGCACATCTTTCTCAAACTGCTCAATGGTCTGGCCCGGGAAATTGAAGACGAAGTCCACGTTCACGGTATCGAACTCTCCCTCCGCCATCAGCACCCGCTGCTTCATTTCTTCGCTCGGGCCGAAAGGTCTGCCCATGGCTTTGACGATGCCATCATCGAAGCTCTGCACACCTATGGAGAGACGGTTGATGCCGGCCTTCTTGAGTCGGGCGACGTTTGCCCGGTTGATTTCGCGAGGTGTTGTCTCAAGTGAAATGCGCTTGACGCTGAAGCTGGCTCTGAGGTGGTCGATAAAGCTTTCCAGCTCGTCCATGAGTATGGTCGGCGTACCGCCGCCAAAGTAGAAGTCAGAGAAGGTGAAGCCCTTCTCGATATAGAGGTCAAGCTCCCGTTTCAGATGACGGAAATACTGCCTCGCCTTGTCCTCCTGGAAAAGGTAACGGTTGAAGCAGCAGAACGGACACAGGGTGCGGCAGAACGGGATATGGATATAGAGTGATATTTCCCCGATTTCCTTGGCACCGGTAAATACGGCATCATCGATGCCTTTACGCAGCTTCAGGAACTTGCGCCCTTCGCGTCTGGTAACCCAGCCAACAATATCCGCCAGCATTTTGTAATAATCCCAAATGGGGAAAAGTGCTTATTCAGCAGGTTTCTCGTGATAAGAGCGCTACTGCACCACCACGCCCGTGCCGTAGGCCAGAATCTCGGCGGCATTCTGCATCACCATAGACGTGGTGAACCTCATGCTTACAATGGCGTTGGCGCCCTGCTTCTCAGCATCTTCAACCAGCCTCTGGATAGCCTGCTCCCTGGCCTCGGCCATCATCTTGGTGTACTCAGTTATCTCGCCGCCGGCCATGCCTCGAAAAGCAGCCATGATATCTCTGCCCAGATGGCGCGCCCGGATGGTGCTGCCCCGTACCAGGCCGATGGTCCTGGTTATCCTTTTGCCTTCAATCTGCGCTGAGGTGGTGATTATCATCGCTCAACCTCCTTGAAATCCTCTGTTTTCGCCTTTTTAATTCGGTCTTTGATAGCCACGCCAATGAGAATCAGTATGCCGGCACCGATGGCTCCAACCGCTATCCTGACGACTAGCGGGATCTCACTGTTGGCAAAAAAGGCCTGACTGGCCCAGCCAATCAAGGCGAGCATCCCCAGTCCCATCAAAACAAGGGCTACATTCTGCCACATAATTTACCTCCCGACAAATATTAAGGTTTTTTATTTTGCCGGGCTACGGCGCGCCAGTCTTATGGTCCCGGTTAAAATATCCATCCTCGGCACAGATTGCATATAGTCTTTATAATCATCACCGAACTTTTCAATAAGACGTTTGTCTTCTTGCCTGGCACCCAGATAGACCAGGATTGCCCCCGGAGTGCCAAGAACCACAAACAACCAGTGCTGATACAGAAGAGGAGTGGCAAAAAATATCGCTAAAATGCCGCCGAGGTATTGAGGGTGCCTGACCACGGCATAAATGCCGGTATCAACCAGGCGGGTGGTATGGACAAATGCTTTTCCTTTGGCAACGCCACCGCGGCGCGGGAAAAAGATTACTGGTGCCATCACCAGTACCATACCAAACACCCAGATTATCCACCCAAGGTAAAAAAATGGTTTAATGAGGTCTGGATTGGATTCTATCACATTTAACAAAACAAGCGGGTTAAGCGGAAAACAGAGAACCATCAAGATATATGCAATCCAATCAAGGAAGCCGTATTTACTTAACTTTTTCATTTTCAGTAATAAAGCACCCCGTCACCGTTTCCGCTTCCAGCGCGGCCCAGCAGAAGTATCCGTCACGATAATGCCAGAATCTGCCAGTTTGTCACGAACCATGTCGGCCTCTGCCCACTTTTTCTCTTTCCTCTTTTTCTCGCGCAAGTTAATCAGGTCTTTAATGATGTCGTCTCCGGCGTCGGTTGCCACTGCCGGCATGGGGAGGCCTAATGTCTGGTAGACGATGGCACTGTTCTGCGCCAGCGCTTCAATGTCCAGAGGTGCTTCTTCTCGCTCTTTAAAGGTCAACCCCAGCACCCCGCCCAGCTCAACCAGTGCCTCTCTCGCTTCTCCAGCTTCAAGACCCTCACTTTCAAAACGGTTGATATCCCGCGCCAGGTCAAAAAGCGCCGCCACCGCTTGGGCGGTGTTGAAGTCGTCATCCATGGCCCTAATAAATCTTTTTCGATATTGCTCAGTATCTATTTTTTTGTCTGTCTTTTCTCCAACTGCCGGATTATTCGCCGTCTGCCGCAACCTCCCCGCCCCCCGCTCCGCCGCCTCCAGTATCTCCTCGGAATAGGTCAGTGGACTCCTGTAATGTGAGCTGAGCACGAAGATGCGGATAGCATCGGGGCTGTACTTGTCAACGGCTTCTTTTATAGTAATGAGATTGCCCAGCGACTTGCTCATCTTCTCCTCGCCCATCTGCACCATGCCGTTGTGCAGCCAGTAGTGGACGAACGGCTTGATGCCGGTAAAGCTTTCCGACTGGGCGATTTCGTTCTCGTGGTGGGGAAATATCAGGTCCTGCCCGCCGCCATGTATATCCAGCGTATTCCCCAGGTATTTCAGGGACATGGCGCTGCACTCTATGTGCCATCCCGGCCTCCCCTTTCCCCACGGGCTGCCCCACGCCGGCTCTCTGGGCTTGGACGCCTTCCAGAGGACAAAGTCCATCGGGTCTTCCTTCTCCTCGCCGGCCTCAATGCGCATTCCCGCCTTCATCGAGTTCAGGCTGCGGTGGGAAAGCTTTCCGTAGTCGGGCACATTCCGCACCCGGAAATAGACGCTGCCCTGAGCCTCGTAAGCAAACCCACGGTCAATCAGCCCCTGCACGATTTCTATGATTTTGGGAATCTCATCGGTAGCGTAGGGAGTGACGTCCGGTTCAGCTATGCCGAGCGCCTGCATATCCTCGAAGTACCTATGGGTGAATTTCTCGGCCAGCTCCCGCGGCGGGATGCCGAGTTTATTTGCCCGGTCGATAATCTTATCGTCGATGTCGGTCACGTTCTGCACGTACTTTACCCGGTAGCCCCGATATCTCAGGTAACGCCGGATGACGTCGAAGATGATATAGCTCATGGCATGCCCCAGATGGGCGTCATCGTAGGGCGTAACCCCGCAGACATACATCTTCACTTCATCGCTCTGGGGCTTGAATTCCTCTTTTTTGCCGGATAGCGTATTGAAAACCTTCATTCCTTCTCCTTAATCGCAGCTACGGCCAACGCGGCAATCCCTTCGCCTCTGCCCGTAAAGCCGAGTCCATCTGACGTTGAAGCCTTAACACTGACTTGGTCCATTTTAATATCTAGCGTCCGGCACAGCTTCTCACGCATATCATCGACGTGCCCGGCGAGCTTTGGTCTCTCGGCGATGATGGTGGCATCGACGTTGTTCACCAGCCAGCCATCTTTATCCAGCATGTCCTTCACCTTGACCAGCAAGGTCAGGCTGGAGATATCTTTGTACTGCGGATCATTGGGCGGGAAATGGTGGCCGATATCTCCCAGCGCCGCCGCCCCCAGCAGCGCATCCATAACGGCGTGCGTCAGGACATCGGCATCGCTCCAGCCGCTGAGGCCCAGTTCAAAAGTTATCCCAACCCCCCCCAGCACCAGCCTGCGTCCCGCAGCAAGCGCGTGCACGTCATAGCCAATACCGACTCGTAAGTTACCTTTCATGCTGTTGCCAGAGAGTCTCCGCCAGTGCCAGGTCAGCCGGGGTGGTTACCTTGATGTTGTCATAGGCGCCCATAAATATTTTAACCTTATGTCCCAGCCGCTCTACCAGTGATGAACTATCGGTTACGTCTTCATCTACGTCTTGATAGGCCTGAGTAATAATTTCGATGCTGAATACTTGTGGAGTCTGTATTGCCCATAGATTTCGACGTGGCGGCGTCTCACGCACGGTTCCGTCTTCGTTCGAGACCTTAATAGTGTCTGTTACCGGTACGGCGGCCACAGCGGCACCGGTCTCCCTAGCTGCCTCCAGACCTCGCTCAATCAGCTCCACGGTAACCAGCGGACGAGCCCCATCGTGAATAACGGCCCATTCGCAGCCAGCCAGGCGCTTCAGGCCCTCGGCCACCGAGTCCTGGCGCCGCCTGCCGCCGAGGCAGACGTCGCTAACCTTGGACCAGTCAGGACCAGAGACCAGATGCCGGCACATTGTCTCTCTTTCCCCGCTCACCACCACCACAATCTGGTTAATCCTGGAGCACCGCTGAAAAGGTTCGGTGGTGCGGAGCAACAGCGGCTGCCCCCCTAGCAGGGCGAACATTTTATCCACATCGCCCATGCGCTCGCTTTTTCCCGCCGCCACTATTACGGCCCCGACTTTCCCCTTTTTTTCTGCCGCCATGGTCAATTTGAGTTTAGCATATTGGCGCTTGATTTTGAATAATGCTACAATGTCCCCTGTAGGAGTATATAAATGGCAATTGATAAGTACGCCACCAGAAGGTATGACATACAGGGCGAGGAAGCCATTGACGTGGCAGTGCTGGAGGCTATCCCCTTCCAGTACCCGGAATCGACCACGGAAGTCCAGTACGAGACCGATGAATTTACCTTTGTCTGTCCTTGGACGGGGCTGCCGGACTTCGCCCGGCTGGTGATTCGCTACGTCCCGGAAAGCCGGCTCGTCGAGCTGAAATCTTTGAAGTACTACCTCACCTCGTATCGCAACGTCGGCATATTGCAGGAACACGCCGTCAATAAAGTCCTGCAGGACTTGGTACAGCTTTTGCGCCCCAGCTCCATGGTGGTCGAGGCGGAGTACAGAGAAAGAGGCGGGCTGAAGACAAAGGCGACTGCCCGCTACAATAGCACCACAGGCAAGGAGGCCAGAGATGAAAGTAAGCAAGCTCCAAGATAAGCCAGCCCAGGAAGGGCACGGCGGGGCGGTAATGCGCGAGATTATCACCGCCAAAGACGGAGCACCCAACTTCGCTATGCGTATCATTGATGTCAAGCCGGGCGCCACCACGCCGTCGCACTCGCACGACTGGGAACATGAGGTTTTCATCCTCTCCGGCCGTGGCATCGTCAAGGGGGAGAAAGGGGAACAGGAAGTAGCCAAGGACAGCGTCATCTACATTCCCCCCAACGAGCACCACTGCTTTGAGACCATTGGCGATGAGCCGCTCCGGTTTGTCTGAGCTATCCCCAATCCCCGCTAAGTTTTAGCGGCTCGGATTAATTCCCGGCGAGAAGGCGTTTCAAGGCGCTACGCGCCTTGCAGTGTCTATTCCGGTATTCCACATTTGTTCCGCAACGCAATTGCTCAGTTACGCATTTACTTGATTGCGCAATAGAGTATTGACGCATATACGCAATTGCGTTATAATATAATCGATTATGCCGGTTATCTGCATCGCCAACCAGAAAGGCGGCGTGGGCAAAACGACCACGGTGGCAGCGCTCGCCGAAGGCCTGAGCGAACAGGGGAAACGCGTTCTGCTTATCGATTGGGACCCGCAGGCATGCCTTACCGTAACCATGGGGCTCAATCCGGATAATGCAAAACTTACCGGTTATAATGTTCTTGCCGCTGTCATAAGGGAGAGGGCACGTCCAGCAATCAGGGACATAGTTTGCCCGACCGGCGACCCAAATATCTCTATTGTCCCCTCCAATATAGAACTGGCACAGGCACAGCTTGACCTGGTTGATACGGTCAACCGGGAAACTGTGTTGCGCCGGATGCTGCGAGGCGTGCGACAATCTTATGACTTCCTCCTGATAGATTGCCTGCCCAGCCTGGGCCTGCTGACCATCAATGCCCTGACCGCCGCCGACGAAGTTATTGTTCCGCTGCAGGCCGACTTCCTGGCTATGAAGGGACTGGTGCGTCTGCTTACGACGATTATCCGGGTTAAGGAAAGGCTCAATCCGTCACTGAATATCTCTGGCATCCTGTTTACTATGACCAGCTCCCGCACCCTGCACAGCAAAGAGGTAATGGAGATTACCCGCCGCGCATTTGGCGACCGGATAAGGATCTTCGATGCCACCATCCCCACCAGCGTCCGCTTCAAGGAAGCTCCAGCGGCGGGGAAGTCAATACTGACCTACGCTCCAAAATCGGAAGGGGCCAGTGCCTATCGCTTACTGACAGAAGAGGTGATGAGAAATGAAACGGGCTAGCATTACCGAAGAACTTGCCTACGGAAACGCCCTGGAACGTTTGACCGGTGCCGATAAAAGAGTGGCTGCCCAAAGAAGGCGGCAGCCCGAAACGCGTCCAAGGCGACAGCCCCCAGCACCGCCCAGCACCACCATGATAAAGTTGTCCGTATTTCTCAACCGGGAGGAGGACAGCTATCTGGAAAGCCTGTCATCCACCGCCAAGTTCAGCGGCGGGAAGAAAATAAGCAAGACCAGATTGATTGAAGCCATGGTGCGGGCTTTCCGCCATAGCAATCTGGATGTCCAGGGCGTCAGGACCGGCGAAGAGTTATACAAAAGAGTAATTGCGCAATTGCGCAAATGAGTTGGTAGCGTCTACATGCGTCGGAATTCAGAAAATTAATTAGGGACACTTAACTTCAGACTGGAATATCCCTCAGCGTGACCAGAATCGAAAATAAGGCCTCTATACCTGTATATTAATGGTTCTCATTGGATTTATTTTTCTTTGCTTTCGTCAGGGCTTCATTTATGGCTTCCCGCACCGTTCCCACCGGAATAAGCTCAACGCCTTTTGGCGGGCGGGTGGTCTCGGAGCCGACTTTTGGTATCAGGCAGCGACTGAAGCCCAGCCTGGCGGCCTCAGCGATGCGCCGTTCCAGCTGGGAGGCGGCGCGCAGTTCGCCGCTCAGACCGACCTCGCCAATGGCCACCATACCGGGGTCGACGATGCTATCGCGGAAGCTGGAGGCGATGGCCAGCGCGATGCCCAGGTCAGCCGCCGGCTCGTTGATTTTGAGGCCGCCGGCCACGTTCACCATGATGTCCTGGTTGCCCAGGCGCAGGCCAAGGCGCTGGGTCAGCACCGCAGCCACCAGCAGCAGACGGTTGAAGTCAACGCCGTTGGCGGTACGCCGGGGATAGCCGAAGCTGGTATAGGTGGTCAATGCCTGAATCTCGGCCAGCAGCGGCCGGCTGCCCTCCAGAGTGGAGACGATGACCGAGCCGATGGCCTCTCCGGGACGCTGGGAGATAAAAGCCTTTGAGGGATTTTCCACCTCAATGAGTCCCTGCTCTTTCATTTCAAAGACGCCGACTTCATTGGTGGAGCCGAAACGGTTTTTCACACCGCGCAGCAGGCGGTAGACACTGAAGGGGTCGCCTTCAAAATAGAGCACCACGTCAACGATATGCTCCAGAATGCGTGGCCCGGCGATGGTACCGTCTTTGGTGACATGCCCGGCGATGAATACGGGAACTGCACTGAGCTTGGACCAGTGCATGAGCCTCTGGGTGCACTCCCGGACCTGGGCGACGCTGCCCGGGCTATTGCCCATCTCGGGCAGATATACGGTCTGTATGGAATCGATTACCACCAGGCTCGGTGAGAGCCGTTCCACCTGTTCCAAGATTATCCCCAGGTCGGTCTCCGACAGAAGGAAAAGCCTGTCCCCGGCGATACCCAGCCTTTCCGCTCTGAGCTTTATCTGGTGCTGTGTCTCCTCGCCGGAGACATAGGCCACTGTCCCCTTAACCTCCGCCATGTCTGCCGATGCCTGTAAAAGCAGCGTTGATTTGCCGATGCCCGGCTCACCGCTGATGAGCACCAGCGAGCCGGGTACCAGACCGCCGCCAAGCACGCGGTTGAACTCTGAGATGGTCAGGGGAATACGGGGGGCAGACGCAATGGCGACCTGGGACAATGGCTGCGGAGGGCTCATCTGGGAAGGTGAACGTGGCGTCCTTGCCGTGACGGCAGCGGTAACCTCGACGAAGCTGTTCCATTCCTGGCAGTCAGGACAGCGTCCCAGCCACTTCAGGCTTTCCCGGCCACACTGCTGGCAGACGAAAACGGTGCGCTTGTCCGATTTGCTCACAGAATGAATGTACTCGATTTCCGGCAATTAAGCAAGAGGCAAAACATGCTCGCTAGGAGCCGAAGATGCGGAAGAAAATGGGCGTTTCGCCCACGAAGCCGCTGATGTAAACGCCGGTGAGAATAGCGGTGGTGATTACGCCGGCCACACATGGCCCCATGGCAAAGGGCAGAATCATGGCCTTTTTATTGACCGCCGCGGCGCATTTCTGGGCCACT
Source organism: Dehalococcoidia bacterium (assembly GCA_011174815.1). Taxonomy (GTDB): domain Bacteria; phylum Chloroflexota; class Dehalococcoidia; order Dehalococcoidales; family RBG-16-60-22; genus E44-bin89. The sequence goes on from DUFF01000073.1 coordinate 14,546, forward strand.
TTGGCCGTGGTCGGCACGCAAGAAACAGCAGCAATTCCGACCAGCGGATTGAACGGTTCTTTGGTTACCTTGCTGTAGATGAGCCCCCCGGCGATGCCGCCCAGGCCGGAAAGCGTGAGCGCGATGACGCCCAGGATGAGCAGAATCATTACCTTGGGGTTCAGGATGATATCGACGCCGAGGAGGGCGCCCAGTGTAAAGCCGAGGAAAAAGGTAGAGCCATAAAGAAGAGGACCTGAGAGGAATTCGATAAATCTCAACACGCCGCATTCTTTGATGGCCAAGCCGACGAAAAAGGAGGCAAAGAGCGGGGCGGCCACCGGGAAAAGCACACACAGGAAGGCACACGTGATCACGGCAAAGGCGAATTTGGAACCAGGCGAGACCTGAGGTATAGTGCGCCAGTCCATCTCCACCGCCCTCAGCCTTCTCGGGATAATTCTGACCAAGAAGGGGTATCCGGCATAGCAGACGCCGAGGTAAACATAGGCAACCACCGTGATCGGAACGAAAAGGTCGCGTGCCAGCATAATCGAGCCGTAGAGAACCATCGGGCCATCGGCACCGCCGACGAGAGCGATTGCCGCTGCCTCGTTGGGCAAAAGGCCCATCGCCATGGCGATGGGCAGAGTCAGTATGGTGCCCAGTTCAGCACAGACGGCCAGAAAGAGGCTCATATACGGCTTGGCCAGCAGTATGTCAATATCAGTGATGGCGCCGATACCCATGAAAACGAGGCAGGCAATCAGGCCGTTGCTGAAGGTGAAGGTGTAAATCGGCTGCAGGAAATCTATCTGCAGGAAATACATGATTTCCTCGGCGTTGCCGGCCAGCGGGTTGACGAAGAGATTGCCCATCTGTCCCGCCTCGAACACCATTAGCCCACCGTTCACCGCCAGCATACCGATGCCCATAGGGAGCATGATAAGTGGTTCCAGAACTCGCTTGTAGGAAAGGTAAATGAAAAGAAAGCCGAGAGCTATCAGTAACAGCCTGCCGCCAGCAATTGCCGGTTCATTCAGGAAAAAGGTGTAAATGCCTTGGAATAACTGAAGGATCAGCATCTGTCTTAAGCGCTGTCAGCCTTCCTGTTTATCGGCGCCGGCAGCGGCCCCTTTTCCTCCCCTCTGCACCACAAGGGCGACGCCCTTGATGATGGCGGCAACGCAGAGCGCAATGACCATCATAATGCCGTAGGCAATGAAGGCAAAGAGCAATGAATTGAGAACCATGTAAACCTACTCGTATTCAATAACGGCGATAGTGTCGCCGGGCTTCACCGTCTGGTCCGCAGCTACCCCCACTTTAGCAACCGTGCCCGCCACTGGAGCCAGAATTGGATTTTCCATCTTCATCGACTCCAGTATACAGATTATATCACCCTCGGCCACAGCATCTCCTGATTTCACGTTCACACTGATGATCTTACCGGTAATGGGAACCTGTACATTTTCCTGTGCCATTTTGAGTTCCTTTCTTAATCGGCGAACTAAAAAGGGCGGCTGGTCACCTCGTCTTGCGCCACCGCCCTCGTTGAAAATCAGGTACACGCGTTATAAGGCATTAATCTTCTTCCCCCACTAAAGCGCCTACCGCGGTGGCGGGGCGAACCACAATCTGGTCCCCTTCCAGGTCAACAATTACGGTGTCACCTGACTGGAATTCACCGCGAAGCAGGTCTTCGGACAATTTATCCTCCACCATATCCTGAATAACCCGTCGCAGCGGCCGGGCACCGTAGACCTCGTCGTAACCCTTTTCACCGAGAAAGTCCTTGGCTACATCCGTTACTTCCAGGGTTATCCCCTTCTCTTTAAGCTGCTGGGTTACCGAGGCCAGCATCAGGTCGACAATCTGGCGTATCTGCTCTTTGGTCAGAGAGTGGAAGACCACCACGCCGTCAACCCGGTTGAGGAACTCGGGACGGAAGGTCTTCTTCATCTCGTTCAGCAGGTTGTCCTTCATCTTCTCGTAAGCCTGCTCGCGTGTCTTGGCCTTGTCCGCGCCTGCGGTAAAGCCAAGCACCGTGCCCTTCCGGATCATCTCGGCGCCCACATTGCTGGTCATGACAATGATGCTGTTGCGGAAATCAACCCGACGACCCTTGGCATCGGTAAGATGGCCATCATCAAAAATCTGGAGCAACAGATTGAATACATCTGGATGTGCCTTTTCAATCTCATCCAGAAGGATGCAGCAGTATGACTTGCGCCTGACCGCCTCGGTTAACTGCCCGCCCTCTTCGTAGCCAACGTATCCCGGAGGAGCACCAACCAGCCGGGAGACGGCGAATTTTTCCATGAACTCGGACATGTCCAGACGAATGAGCGTGTCCTCACCACCGAACATGAATTCGGCCAGGGCACGGACCAGCTCCGTTTTGCCCACTCCGGTCGGCCCGAGAAAGATGAAATTCCCTATCGGGCGTCTCGGATCTTTCAGCCCGGCCCGGGCGCGCCTGATGGCGCGGGCAATGGTATTGATCGCCTCATCCTGTCCGATGATACGACGGTGGATCACTTCCTCCATATTCAAAAGCCGGCTGGTTTCATCGCTGGCAAGCTGCACCACCGGTATGCCCGTCCACATGCTCACCACCTCCGCGATGTTTTCCGCGGTAACTTCCGGCTGGTCCCGCTCTTTCTCCGCCTGCCATTCCTCGTCGAGCTTCCGAATTTTCTCCTCAATTTGCAGTTCCTGTGCCCTGAGTTCCGCTGCCCGGTCATACTCCTGGTCAGCCAGTGCCGCGTCCTTATCCTTGCGTTTTACCTCAACAAGCTGCTTGGCTTCCCGCAGCGAGATGGGCATGGTATGGAACTTTATCCTTACCCGGGATGCCGCCTCATCAACCAGGTCGATAGCTTTGTCGGGCAGGAAGCGGTCCGGTATGTATCTGGCGGCAAGCGTGGCGGCAGAATGCAATGCTTCATCGCTGATGACTAAACGATGGTGCTCTTCGTAACGCTCTTTAATGCCCCGCAAGATATCAAGTGTCTCCTCAACAGTGGGCTCTTCAACCACAACCGGTTGGAACCGGCGTTCCAGGGCAGCATCACGCTCCACGTATTTCCGATAATCATCCAGTGTGGTGGCACCGATACACTGCAGTTCACCGCGTGCCAGAGATGGCTTGAGGATGTTGGCCGCGTCAACGGCTCCCTCGGCAGCACCAGCGCCCACCATGGTGTGGAATTCGTCAATGAATAGCACGCAGTTCCCGGCGGTTCTAATCTCTTCTATAACCTTCTTGACTCGTTCCTCGAATTCGCCACGGTACTTTGTGCCCGCCACAAGCGACCCCATATCAAGGGCCACCAGTCGTCTATCTTCCAGTGTTTCAGGGACATCGCCGGCAACGATGCGGTGTGCCAGGCCTTCCACAATGGCTGTCTTGCCGACACCCGGCTCCCCGATAAGCGCGGGATTGTTCTTGGTGCGGCGGCTGAGAATCTGGATAACCCGTTCGATCTCTTTCACCCGTCCGATGACCGGATCGAGTTTGCCTGCGCGGGCCGCCGCCGTCAGATCAACGCCGAGCTGATCCAGTGCCGGAGTTCGGCTCGCGGTACGACCGATTCTGGAACGCGGTACTCCCTGGCTGAGAACCTGCGCCGTTTCGGCACGAGTTTTTTCCAGAGTAACCCCGAGGCTGTCCAGCACACCGGCAGCCACCCCCTCGCCCTCACGCAAAAGGCCCAGGAGGAGGTGTTCCGTACCGATGTAATTGTGGCCAAGCTGCCTTGCCTCATCTATGGCCAGTTCAATGACACGCTTGGCGCGGGGGGTGAGTCCGGTCTCACCGGCGCTTGGTCTTTCACCACGGCCGCTGATAAACTCCACCGCTGACCGTACTTTATTCAGGCTGACGCCCAGGTTGTTCAGCACTTTAGCGGCGACCCCTTCTTCCTCTCGCGCCAGACCAAGCAGAATATGCTCCGTACCGATATAGCTGTGGTTCATCTGGCGCGCTTCTTCCTGAGCTATGGTCAGCACCCGCCGTGCCCGCTCGGAGAACTTTTCAAACCTGCTGGACATCTCTCTCCTTAGATATACTGTCCATTATCATTCCTCGTATAGTGTAAAGCAACGACGAATGAAGGTCAAGAAGCCTCCTGGCAATGGCATATTTTCCACAAGGGGTCGCCCCCTCAGTATCGTCTGCGCTGGGGCGTTTCACTTCCGTGTTCGGGATGGGAACGGGTGGTACCACCCCGCTCGAACCACCAGGAGGCCCGCTTTCACACAAACGCTCCGGTATCGGCGATACCAGAAGTAATAATAGCATAAGAGGAAGAGAAATGCAATTAGAAGGCTGACCCTGACTTTGGTAATGGGTTAAACGAACCCCATCAATAAAATCGCAATGGTCAGAGCGAAGGAAATCTTAGCGGTCTCTTGACAAGCACAATGACAAGTGATAGCGTATGAGGAGTAATTATCCTCAATGTCTGCCATTTATGGTGCTGCCGCCAAGCGATACGCGAGAATTCGAGTCAAATTGTCGCTTTATTTATATCTTTAAACTGAGGGGGGCCACCGGTGAACATGGAATTAGTGCATATCGGTTTCGGTAACATACTGGTGATGAACCGGGTAGTTGCCATGGCAGCACCAAACTCGGCACCGACCAAACGAACGGTGCAGGAAGCAAAATCCAAGGGACAGCTGATTGATATGACCAATGGCCGGAGAACCAAGGTTGTTATTTTCATTGATAGCGGTCATATTATTCTGGCGGCACTTGCCCCGGAAACAATCGCCGGCAGGCTCCAGACAAGTCGTGGCAGCTCAGGAATGAAACTGGAGCAAAGCGACGAAAGAGATGAGTCGTAGACGAGGCTCTCCACTCAATTTACCGAAAAAACCTCTGCTTATAATACTCTCCGGGCCTTCAGGAGTCGGCAAAGACGCACTGCTCAATCGGATGAAGGACCTCAAGTATCCCCTCGAGTACATCACGACGGTAACCACACGTCCCCGACGTGCCGGAGAACGAAATCAAATCGATTACCACTTCATCACCACAGAAAAGTTTCAGGGGATGATAAAAAAAGGGGAACTGCTGGAATATGCCAATGTTTACGGAAACTGGTACGGAGTGCCTAAACAACTGGTAAAGCAGGCGCTTGAAAGCGGCCAGGATACCATTGCCAAAGTGGACATACAGGGCGCCGCCAGTATCAAGAAAATAGTACCTCAGGCGGTTTTTATCTTTCTTATGCCGCCATCAATAGAAGAACTGGGGATAAGGCTGAAGAAACGGCATACGGAATCATCTTTCGACCTGAATCTGCGCCTGCAGACCGCAACCGAAGAGATGAAGCAATTATCTTTATTCGATTACGTGGTCTACAGCCAGCGGGATGATATTGCACGTGCGGTAGCGGATATTGCCGCCATTATTACCGCGGAGAAGTGCCGGGTAACGCCCCGTGAGATCAATCTGGATTGAACTCAGGATTCTTCCGACGAATCCTCCGACTCTGATTCCGCCTCTGTTTCAGGCTCGGCTGGTTCCGGCTGCGTCTTTCTCTGCCACCAAGACTTCAAGCGGGACATAATCTGCTCTTCGTAACCTTGCGTGCTCGGCTGGTAGTATCTTTTCCCCTGAAGGCGGTTCGGCAGGTTCTGTTGCTCCACAAAATGGTTGGGGTAATCGTGGGCGTACTTGTAGTCTTTGCCATACCCCATTTCCTGCATCAGCGGCGTTACCGGGTTACGAAGGTGAAGGGGAACCGACTCGCTGGGGCCATGGGCAACTTCCTGCTGGGCACGATTGTACGCCTCATAAAGCGAGTTGCTCTTGGGAGCGGTGGCCAGGTAAACCGCGGCCTCGGCCAGCGCCAGGTTGCCCTCGGGCATGCCGATGAAGTGAACCGCCTGCTGTGCCGCCATGGCGATTACCAGCGCCTGTGGATCAGCCATACCGACATCTTCCGAGGCAAAACGGACCAGGCGGCGGGCAATGTAGAGCGGGTCTTCACCAGCATCCAGCATTCTGGCCAGCCAGTACAGCGAGGCGTCCGGGTCAGAGCCGCGCATGGACTTGTGTAGCGCAGAGATAAGGTCGTAGTGCTGGTCGCCGCCTTTATCATACGGCAACGCACGGCGCTGGAGCGCGTCCTCGATCGTGGGCAGGGTAACGTACCTCTTCCCCTCTTCATCGGGAGGCGTGCTCATCACCGCCATTTCCAGCGCGTTAAGCGCGATACGAGCGTCATGGTTGGATAGGGTGATCAGGTGGCTGAACGCCTCGGGCGCGATCTCTACATTGAGATGCCCCAGACCGCGGAGAGTATCCTTGAGGGCTCTGGTGAGGATAACCTGAATCTGTTCATCGGTGAGGGGCTTGAGGGGCATAACACGGCTTCGGGAAAGGAGGGGAGAGGTGACCTCAAAAGACGGGTTTTCCGTGGTGGCACCGATGAGAGTAATCGTGCCGTCTTCCACAAAAGGTAACACGGCATCCTGCTGCGTTTTATTGAAGCGGTGAATCTCATCGATGAAGAGGATGGTCCTTTGTAAATTCATCTGGCGGCGCCCTTTGGCCTCTTCGATGATGCGGCGCAGGTCGTTCACGCTGGCACTGACGGCACTGATGGGACTGAAATGGGCCCCGGTCATATTAGCAATGATGTAGGCCAGCGTGGTTTTGCCGCTGCCCGGCGGGCCCCAGAGGATCATTGACGGAATCTTGCCGCCTTCAACGGCTTTCCGCAGCACACGTCCCGGCCCGATGATATGCTCCTGTCCCACAAAGGTGTTAAGGCTGGTCGGTCTCATTCTGGTGGCCAGCGGCGCTTCCTGGGCCTGTAGCTCCTCGCCCTGCTGCTCAAACATATCCATGCTCATAATACACCTCCCCTTCTGACTACCCCTCATTCATTATACCGCTTTATTTCACCAAAGGTTAATGCCAGTATCTTTTATCGGCGAGAAAGGCATCCACTCCTTTATTATCTCCCCTGCCACGCTGGCATGGTGGCCATGTATTCTCTGGCAGCTTTCTCCGCGGTCGCACGGTCCATGTTCTGAGTGCTCATCATGAAACCAATCATGCCTTCATAGACTTCCTCATATTTCTTCAGGCTGCCATCTGGATTGGCACAGTGCACGCAGTAAACGTTGGCCGGGTTGCCCCCGCCGAAGTCCTCCGCCTTGCTCATGGGCATACCGCAGCTCAGGCATTTTTTGCCGACTATCTGATTGAAGGTCAATTGATAGCCATTGACGTCCTCAACGGTGAAGTCGCGTATGCCAAAAGGCTCATCTTTTAAGTCGGCGATTATCTTCGCGCCTTTACCCTTCACCTCCCGGCAATATTCATCGATATCGCCGTCAATCTGGAGGTAGAAATTCACCCCCGTCCCCAGCTTTTCCCCGGCACCGATGCCGCAGTTGGCGGCGGGGATAATCATCAGCACCATGTCGTCCTTGGACAGGTCGGCGTATTCCGGATTGTTGGCATCAGGAAACATCATGCCCGTCTTGAAGCCGAGGGCATTTTTATAGAAGGCGATTGTCTCCTTCATGTTTCTGACCGCCAGCGTGGGAGATAAATAACCCATTTTAAGACCTCCTTTTTAATTTTAGCATCCTAATCCTCTGTGTCCCCCTCTCCTTTTCCCCACCCCATTGGGGGAACATGCCTTTATTGCATAAGGAGTATTCATCATGTTAGGTTATATAGTACAACATTATTGCGGGAAGTATCTCGTGAACATTGGGAATATGCCATTAGCAATGAGGTTGTATATTTTCCAAAGCATTGGGGGAGTAACAGGTTCGATGAGCTTCTCAGCCCTGAATGCTACTTCAGCGATAGGCTTTGGGTTGAACTCATAATCCTTGATAGGAATAATGACCTCTATTGTGCCATCATTGAGCATGTTCTTGATGAGACCTGGGATATTGGGCAAGCCGATGAACATTATCATTCCTTTGACTATCAATCCGCGATGTTTGTCGGTAATGTCGAGTTGTTGGAGAATCCACAATCTTTGAAGTTCTGCTCGGTGCCCAGTGTGATAAGGTTGAAGTACCTCGGCAGCCTGCTTAGCCTCATCTGGAAGGAACCTGATTTTATACTCGAACGACTGTTTCAACCGGCCACTTGGGATATCCTCGAAAATTGGGAATTCTACGCCCTGCAACGTATTAGCTCCATTGAGCAGGGAAAGCTGACAGACCAGCCAATCCAAGGCCGAACGCATATTATGAACGGCGTCTCCGGCGATGATTCCCAAGATAGGTGGCGGTTCAATGGCAAATCTCGCTCTGAAAAGTTGGCGTCTATCATTAGGATATACATCTTTAATCAACATGCAGGGATTCAATTTATCAAAGGATGTGAGCGCAGCTTCAAGTTCTTGCAAGTGTTCTTCCGCCCGTTTGAGTTTCAGTCGTGGGATATTAATAGCATTCATAGTGTATCTTATCTCATGAGCAATAAAACGATGCAAAAAACTCCAAAGTGGTACGAGATACCCGTACCCCAAAAAGAGTTCCTCGAAAATTAAAGAAGTCAACCAAGCCAATACCTCACAGCTCAAATAGGCAGAGTCTCAAACTTCACACTCCCCCTGTTTTGATGATCTTTTTTCTCGCTCGCCAAAGCCCCCGTTTAGGATTTAGGATTTAGATATTAGGGTTTAACCCTTTGCCCTCTAAACTCCCTTACATTACTTATACCTCTTGACCTCAAAGGCATACAGGTTAACTGGCTCGCCGGGGAGGATGCCCGCCTTCTGGCAGCAGATATCAACCTGCTGGTTAACGGTGTCCACTCCCTCAAGGTCGGGCAGCAGCAGGCCGCGGCGGAACCCGCACTCAACGATTACCCCGTATTTCTTCGGGTCAAGCTCTTTTTCATCCTTGACCGGCCTGGGCTTGGTAAGCACATCAACGCTGTACTCCAGGTCTCTCAGTTCCTCGGGGGCGACGGGCGGGAAGCGGGGGTCCAGGGTAGCGGAACTGATGGCATTTGAGATGATTTCCCCGGCGACGTTGGGCTGGGTGGGCTCAAAGGTGCCGATGCAGCCCCTCAGCTCGCCGAACTTGTGCAGGGACACGAAGACGCCCGCTTTCTGTTTCATCTCCGGGGTTAGTTCCCGGGGTGGGGAGAGCACCCTGCCTTCGTTGACATAGGCCTCAATGGTGTCCCTGGCCAGCTGTACCAGCGGGTGCATGGCCACGGCTTTGATGATGATGCCGGCATAGCCGACCACGGCGGAGTAATCTCCGGAGGTATCGCCGCTGGTCTGGTACCTTACCAGCTCGGCAGAGGTGGCCCCCAGCTCCCTGGCGGCAACGATAAGGCTGGCGACGGGGGCAACACCGCACATGGATATATGGTGCTCCTCAACCCGTCGGAACAGCTCATCTTCATCGAGGTGCAGTATGGCGTCTATCGCCTGCCGGTCTTTCCTGGCGGCAATATCATGCGGCTCGTAGTGGGTCATATCGCTGCTGGCCATGATAACCGCTTCCCGCCCGGTATCACCTATGGCCCTGGCGATCTCCCTGCCGATTTCCTTGTAAGCATCAATGCTGGCAAAGGAGAGCGTTATGGGCACGATTCGGATGTCTGGCTGAAAATACTGCAGGAAGGGAAGCTGGACTTCAATGGAGTGCTCAAAGAGCTGGGCAGCATCATCCTCCTGCAGGTGGTGCGTCAGGCTCAGTAGGTGCCCGGCCAGCTCCGCATCGACCTCCACATCACCGAGCGGCGTCTGCCATTTGCCTTTAGCTGTTATGCTCAACGGCTTACCCCGGCCGGTGTGGTTCGGCCCGAGGATGATGAAGGTGTCCTTGAATTTGACTCTGGAGATGACCGCCCCGGCCACCGGCCCGGAATAAACGTATCCGGCATGGGGGCAGACCAGGCCGATAACGTCCTGTTTCTCCGCCTCCTCGTCCACCATTTGCTCTATCATCGCCCTGAGCTGGGAAGCTGAAGCAGGATAAAACTGTCCGGCGACCACTGGCTGTCTGTCCATTTTATTTCTCCTTGTTTATGTTCTGAAGTTCAGTTCCGCACCGCAGAACCGGCATCGGGAGCCATCCAGCCCCACCGTTTCCGCATCATAACCAAATCTCTTAACGACCAGCTTGCCGCAGGAGTAGCAGACCGTGTTCTCGCTCTGGTGGCCGGGAACATTGCCCGCGTAGATGAATTTCAAACCAGCCTCTCGGCCGATGTTATAGGCACGTTCAAGGGTAGCGATGGGCGTGGCGGGCAGATGCATCAGGTTATGGTGGGGGTAAAAGCGGGTAACATGCCAAGGGGTCAGTTCGCCGAGCTCATCCTTTATCCAGCGGGCAATGCCCTTCAGTTGCCCGTCATCGTCGTTCATGGTCGGGATGATGTTGGTGATTACCTCAACGTGCATCTGCCACTTTTCCTTGGCCCGCTTTGCCACTTCGAGAATGCCCCGCCAGTTGCGTACCCTGGCCAGGTCGCGGTAAAAAGCGTCGGAAAAACCCTTGATGTCAACCCGCCAGGCATCCAGATAGGGGCCGATGGTGTCCAGCGCCTCCGGCGTGATGTAGCCGTTGGTCACGTAAACCGTGTACAGGTTGTTTTCCTTGGCCAGCTTGGCGGAGTCAAATGTGTACTCGAACCAGATGGTCGGCTCATTGTAGGTCCAGGCGATACCCTGGCAGTGGTAGCGCTTGGTGAGGTCAATGGCCATTTGAGGGGGAATATCCTGGGAGCGCTGCCAGGGCTCGTTGTCCGGCGGGCAGGAGATTTCCCAGTTCTGACAGTGCTGGCAGTGAAAGTTGCACCCCCACCCCCCGATGGAGAAAGCGAGCGAGCCGGGGTAGAAGTGGAAAAGGGGCTTCTTCTCTATCGGGTCGGCCGCCACCGAGGACGCTTTAGCATAGTTCAGGTTGTGCAAGACGCCGTTGCGATTCTGGTACATGCGGCAGACGCCGGATTTACCGGAATTTATGGTGCAGCGCCACTGGCAAGTATCACATCGCACCCTTGAGTCGGGCAGCTTCTCATAGAGCATTGCTTCAGGCATGGTCCATGCCTCGCTCTTTAATTAACCCCATTATATCACTCAAGCGGTGTCAAATATAGACCTCGAGAACACCCGGGAGCTTCGGCCTCGCCGTTCCCTTTACGAAAGAGGGATTAAGGAACTATAATTAAAAAGCACGTTTCCGTTATAAACGGAGTATCTGGAGGCAGACTATGGTCGCTTTATTTATAGTTTCCGCGCCGGAAGCATCCGGCAAGACCGCCCTTGCCGTTGGCCTTGGCTGGCAGTTGCTGGGTGAAGGCAGGAAGGTCGGTTTCCTCAGGCCGGTGGTGGGCGGGGAATCATCCCAAAAATCGCTGGATGACGCCGGTTTTGCCAAGCAGGCGCTGAATTTAACGGAGGATGCCAACCTGCTCAGCCCTTCATTTGGCGGCGGAAAGGCTTTGGCGGATAAGGCCCGTGAGGCTTACATTGAGGTCTCCCAGAATAAAGATGTGGTTATTATCGAGGGACGCTGCGGGCCGAAGCCGGATGATGCTGACAGCGAAGCCGCGTACGAAATCGCCCGCGCCCTGAAAGCTAAAGTTATCGTCGTGGAAAACTACGCAAGGGTAAAATCTGCGCCGCAGTACCTGGATAGCTATCTGGGCTTCGGTGACAACCTGCTTGGCCTCATCCTGAATAAGGTCCCGAAAAGGGAACTGAAGCGCACCTGCGATGAGCTCACCTCCCGGTTCACCGGACAGGAGATGCGCGTCCTCGGCGTCCTGCCCGAGGAAAGGGCGCTGGTTGCCTTTACGGTGGGCGAGCTAGCGGAGCAGGTAAACGGGCAGTTATTACATAACGGGGAAAAATCAGGGGAACTGGTGGAAAATATCATGGTGGGGGCGATGTACGTTGATTCCGGTCTGGACTATTTCGGCCGTAAAGCCGGCAAGGCGGCGGTGGTCAGAAACGACCGGCCGGACATGCAGATGGCGGCGCTGGAAACCGCCACCAGATGCCTAGTTATCAGCGGCGGGGGGGAGCCTATCGATTACGTCCGCCTCAAGGCGGATGAGAAGGACATCCCCATAATCACGACGCAGCATGATACGGACACGGTCATCAGGCATATCGAGGAGCTGCTGGACGATACCAGGTTCCATCAGGAGAAAAAGCTGAACAAGCTGGCCGAAGCTCTACAGGCCAACATCGATTTCAAGACCATATATGCTGGTATGGGCCTGACTTAATGGTGGCAACCCCCTGCCCTGTAGTCTATTCTGGAGTTGAGACATTTAATATACTGAGGTACTGAATCAGCGCACAGGTTGTTGTCTATGAACAAAAAAGCAGTCCGGCACACCTATGCCGCCGCTGGCGTCAACATCGATATCGCGGCGAAGGCCAAGGCGCTCATCGGGAAGCAGGCAAAGACCACCCACCGCCCTGAGGTGTTGAGCGGTGTCGGCTTCTTCGGCGGCCTTTTTGAGCTCAAAGGGTATGAGCGGCCGGTCCTCGTTTCCAGTGTGGACGGCGTCGGCACCAAGCTGAAGATAGCCGTGTCTCTGGGCAAGCATGATACCGTCGGCATCGACCTGGTCAATCACTGCGTCAATGACATCCTCACCTGCGGGGCGGAGCCCCTGTTCTTCCTCGATTACATTGCCATGGGCAGGCTGGTGCCGGAGCAGGTGGAGGCGATAGCCACGGGACTGGCAAAGGCGTGTAAAGAGACTAGCTGTGCCCTCATCGGGGGGGAAACGGCGGAGATGCCCGGCCTGTATTCCGGTGAGGATTATGACCTCGTTGGCTTCATTATCGGCGTGGTGGAGAAGGAGAAAATAATAAGGGGCCTGACCATCGAAGCCGGCGATGCCGTCGTTGGCCTGCCCTCCAGCGGGTTGCATACCAATGGCTATTCCCTGGTGCGCAAAATTTTCGCCGTTGAAGAGTTCAAAAAGCATTTCCCCGCGCTGGGAAGGACGCTGGGCGAAGAGCTTTTGCAACCGCACCGTTGTTACTACCATCAGCTGAAACCGCTGCTTTCCCTGATAAAGGGAATGGCACACATCACCGGTGGCGGCCTGGTCGATAATATCCCCCGCGTGCTGCCCGATGGCTTGGCCGCCCGCCTGGATAAAAAATCGTGGCCGGTGCCGCCGATATTCGGACTGATTCATAACCGGGGCAGCGTTGACCCGGCTGAGATGTTCCGCGTATTCAACATGGGCATCGGCATGGTGCTCATCTGCGCCCCGGATAGAGTTTCCGGGCTTATGCAGCAGTTAACCGAAGCCAGAGTCATTGGCGAGGTGGTAAGGCAAAAAGGGAAGGGGAGAGTGGTAATAGAATGAGGCTGGAACAGCTGCCGTTAAGACGACGCATATTAAAATTGGTTTTGTGGGGATTTGGCTATCTCGTAATTCTGGCCATACCCGGGGCCATAATCGGGTTTGTTACCGGATTTTTCAGTTACCACCGGATTGCGGCGGTGGCGGGTGGCGTTCTCTTCTTCATATTATATCCAGCCTCGAGAAGGAAATGGGGCCCCGGATTGGACGATATAACCCTGCTCATGGCTTTTTGTGGTAGCATCGGCGTCGGGCTTTCCTGCTACATCGTAGGAAGTCTGACGGGATAGTTTAGTTAATCGAAAGGAGATAACTGACGGGGAGTACAAGAAGGGTAGAGCATATCATATATGGGGAGTTTTAGAGGGGCGGACTGAAATGGGGTGTTTAAGAGGGGCTGCGCCCCTCTTTCCCCTCACCCGGCGGGGGTGGGGAAAAGGAGAGGGAGACAAAGGTGGTGAGGTAGAATAGCAGGGATGCAGTATAGCGAGGTCATCCAGAAGCTAAAGTCTCTGGCCAACCCCGAGAATGTGGCCGGAATGGCGCGGTTCGGCATCAACCCGACGAACACCTACGGCGTATCCATCCCGGCTTTGCGGAAGATGGCCCGGGAGACAGGCAAAAACCACGAGCTGGCGCTAAAGCTCTGGTCATCAGGCATCCATGAGGCGAGGCTGCTCGCCGGCTTCATTGACCGCCCCAATATGGTCACCGGGGGACAGATGGAAAGCTGGGCCAAGGACTTTGACTCCTGGGACATCTGCGACCAGTGCTGCAGCAACCTTTTTGACCGTACCCCGCTTGCCTACGAAAAGGCGCTGGAGTGGTGTGGGAGGGAGGAGGAATTTGTCCGACGGGCCGGTTTTGTCCTGATGGCGGCGCTGTCAGTTCATGATAAAAAGGCGTCTGATGAAGATTTTTTAAGATTCCTGCCGCGGATAAAAAAGCATGCCACGGACGAACGCAACTTCGTGAAAAAAGCGGTCAACTGGGCATTAAGGCAGATTGGCAAGAGAAATATCAATCTGAATAAAGCGGCCATCAAAACCGCCCAAGAGATGAAACAAATCGAATCCAAAAGCGCGCGCTGGATTGCGGCTGATGCCATCAGGGAACTGACCGGCGACGCGGTACAGAACAAGCTGACCGGAGTAAAATAAGAGATAGAGCGGAGGATTTTGCATGCGAGCTATCATCAGCGTTTCCAATAAAGCAGGTATTACTGATTTCGCCCAGGGTTTGAGCAAATTAGGGTTTGAAATCTTCAGCACCGGAGGCACCAAAAAGGCTCTGGAGAGTGCCGGTGTGCCGGTCAAAAGCATTTCCGAGATAACCGGCTTCCCCGAGATTTTGGATGGCCGGGTGAAAACGCTGCACCCGATGGTGCACGGCGGGCTGCTGGCGCGGCGGGACATACCGGCCCATATGGACGAGCTGAAGAAAAACAAAATCGAGCCCATTGACCTGGTGGCGGTCAACCTCTACCCGTTCCTGCAGACGGTGGCCAGAGAGGGAGTCACCCTGGAAGAAGCGCTGGAGAACATCGATATCGGCGGACCGACCATGATTCGGGCGGCGGCCAAGAACTTCCCCGGCGTCATCGTCGTCGTTGACCCGGCGGACTATAAAATAATACTGGAAAAGCTGGGAAAGGACGCTCTGCCTCTGGAAGAACGCCGTAAACTGGCACAGAAGGCCTTCCAGCACGTTGCCATGTACGATACTGCCATCTCTCAGTACCTGAGGCAGGGCGAGGAAGGTTTCCCCGATGAGATGACCATCGCCATGAAGAAGCGCTATGGGCTCCGCTATGGAGAAAATCCGCACCAGATGGCTGCTTTCTACGCCGAGCAGGTCGTCGGCGGCAGCCGCGATACCGGCATCACTTGGGCGGAGCAGCTTCACGGCAAGGAGCTGTCCTACAACAACATCCTAGATGCCGATGCCGCCTGGGGTGCGGTCATTGACTTTGCCGCGCCCACCGTGGCCATCATCAAACATACCAATCCCTGCGGCCTGGCCAGCCATGATAACATCGCCGAGGCGTACCGGCGGGCACTCAGCGGCGACCCGGTGGCGGCTTTCGGGGGCATCGTCGCCGTGAACCGGGCCGTTGACCTGGCGACGGCGGAGGAGATAAAACCCACTTTTTACGAGATAGTTATTGCACCCGAATACGATGAAAGAGCGCTCGAGGTGTTGAAGAGCAAGAAGGACCTGAGAATATTAAAGGCGGCGTTGCCCCCGTCTTATGGCGTCTACCATGAGGGCTATCTGGATATCCGGCGCGTGCGGGGAGGTTTCCTCGTGCAGAGCTCGGACTCCCTGGCCGAGGACAGTGTAGTATTGAAGACGGTGACCAAACGTGCTCCTACCGAGGCCGAAGTTCAAGACATGCTCTTCGCCTGGCGTGCGGTCAAGCACATAAAATCCAATGCCATCTTGCTGGCCAAGGACAAAACGCTGGTCGGGATGGGTGCCGGCCAGCCCAGCCGAATCGTTAGCGCCCAGATTGCCAAGGAAAAGGCGGGGGAGAAGACAAAGGGCAGCGTGCTCGCCTCCGACGCCATGTTCCCCTTCCCCGACGTGGTGGAGGCGGCGGCGGAGGGTGACGTCACCGCCATCATCCAGCCCGGTGGCTCAATCAGGGACGAGGACTCCATCAAGGCGGCGGACAAATATAACATCGCCATGGTGTTTACAGGAGAGAGGCATTTCCGTCATTAGGACAGAAGCGGAAGGTGACATATGACTGATGCGGTTATCGTGGTCGATATGCTCCGGTGCTTTATGGAGCCGGGGCACCCGCTGTACGCGGGGGATAAAGCGCGTGAAATCATCCCCAATGTGCAGAAACTTTTAGAACGGGAGCTTTCCCGGGGGTCAAAGTTTTTTTTCATCTGTGATAATCACGACCCGGACGACCTTGAATTCAAGATGTTCCCGCCGCACTGCATCGCCGGCACACCGGAGGCGGAGGTGATTCCGGAGCTGGCCGGGTATCCCGGAGAGATTATCCCCAAAAAGCGCTACAGCG
>DUFF01000074.1 GCA_011174815.1 Dehalococcoidia bacterium
TGCAGAGGCACTTCAACTTTGAGGAAACCTCGCTGCCGACGGTGGTCGACCGGCATGGAGATGAGGAACTAAAGTCCTCGCTTCAATCCATTTTCCTAGAGCACGTAGACCTGAGAAACCGCCTGGCCCACTCTAAGAAACATGCTGAAGAGCTGGTCACAGGCAGCATGGCCCGTCATCGCTGGGAGGCGAGCGCGCATGATATGCGCGCCTATATCAGCCATACCCGCAAGTTGCTGGAAGCACACGCTGAAATTGAACAGGAACTGCTGCACGAGCTGCGGAGAAGGTTAAAGAAATGAGAAAAGTGTATCTGGACCACGCGGCAACAACCCCTCTTCTTCCAGAGGTCAGGGAAGCGATGTTGCCCTATCTCGATGAACTGTTCGGCAATCCCTCCTGTCTGCACGACTGGGGAGATTCGGCGCGGGAGGCTATGGAAGCGGCACGGGAACAGGTAGCGCAGCTTATCGGGGCCAGTACTGATGAGATAATCTTCACCGGAAGTGGCACCGAGAGCAATAACTTCGCCGTGAAAGGGCTGGCGCTGGCGCAGCAGAACAAAGGGAAGCACATCATTGTCTCGGCAATCGAGCACTTTTCCGTGCTTCATTCCGCCAAAACGCTTGAGAAATGGGGGTTTGAACTCACCGAAATTCCCGTGGACCAGTATGGTACAGTAGACCCGGACGAGGTTCGCAAGCGCATTCGCAAAGATACCGTGCTCGTTTCCATAATGCACGCCAATGGCGAAGTGGGCACCATCGAGCCTATTGCCGAAATCGCCAGGATAACCAGAGAGCATAACATACACTTTCACACCGACGCCATAGCCAGCGTCGGGACGATTTCAGTTGATGTGAAGGAACTCGGCATTGATGCCTTGAGTCTGGCGGGAAACCAGTTCTACGGGCCCAAAGGCGTGGGCGCACTCTATATACGCAAAGGTGTGCGTATCATGCCCTTGCTTGACGGCGGAGTCCAGGAAGGGGGAAGGCGTGCCGGTACCGAAAACATACCGGCAATCGTGGGGCTGGGGAAGGCAGCGGACTTGGCGAAAAAAGATGTGGCATCCCGTGTGAAACACCTAGGCCACCTGCGTGACCGGTTGCTCACTGAACTGCCAGCACAAATCGACCATATAGTAGTTACCGGTCACCCGAAGAACAGGCTGCCGGGCAATGCCAGCTTCTGTGTGGAGTTCATTGAAGGTGAGGCCATGCTCATGCTTCTCAACAGTCAGGGGGTGGCGGTAACCAGTGGTTCAGCCTGTACCTCGAGGGCACTCAAGGCCTCACATGTGCTCATTGCCATGGGCCTGTCCCACGAGTTGGCCCAGGGCTCTGTCCTTTTTACCTTTGGCATTGACAATGCTGAAGGAGATATTGATTATGTACTCGAGGTGATGCCGCCGATCGTGGAAAGGCTACGGCAGATGTCGCCACTGTATGCTAAGTTCACCAAAACGGGCAAAGGAGGCAGATAATATGCCAATATACAGCGAAAAAGTAATGGAACACTTCATGAACCCCCGCAACGTTGGGGAAATCGAAAACCCGGACGGTACTGGAGAGGTGGGTAATCCGGTGTGCGGGGACATGATGACGTTTTACATAAAGGTGAAGGACAACCGACTGGAAGACGTTAAGTTCAAGACCTTTGGTTGTGGAGCCGCCATCGCCGTTTCCAGTATGGTCAGTGAGATGGCGAAGGGAAAAACGCTTGATGAGGCAAGAAAGATAACCCCGAAACTGGTTGCGGACGAACTCGAGGGATTGCCCAAAAACAAATTCCACTGCTCCAATCTGGGGGCACAGGCTCTGAACAAAGCGATCGATAATTACCTGAAAAAACAGGCAAAAAGGGGGAAGAAGTAATGGCGGAACAGGAAGAAAAGAAAAGGCTTTTTTGCCCGTACTGTGATACCGAGATGATGGCGCCGGACGGTGCCTACTGCCAGGTGTGTGGCATTACCGTGTTTTACTGCCCTCAGTGCCGGAAGCCGATTCCCCGCGATGAGAGAAAATGTCCTTACTGCGGCGCCGAGGTCAAAGGCGAAGACACTGAGGTATAAGAAATGGCCGGCGAAAAAGATAAGCTGACCATTGTCATGTTTAGCGGCGACCTGGACCATGCCTTGGCCGGGTTTACCTTGGCGACCACGGCGGCCAGCATGGGGATGGAAGTGAGCATGTTCTTCACCTACTGGGGGCTGAACATCATTAAGAAGAATGAAGGCAAAATCAGAAGCAAGGGCCTGATGAGGAAGATGCTAAACTTCATGAACCGGGGCGGCAGCAAGAGGCTGAAACTCTCCCGTTTCAATATGTTCGGCCTGGGCACATGGATGATGAAGAAGTTAATGAAAGACGTCAATTACCCGTCCCTGGACGAGATGGTAGCTATGGCCCAGGAAATGGGCGTTAAACTGGTTCCGTGCAGCACCACCTGCAGCGTGATGGGAATTTCTGAAGAGGACGCTTTCCGCGAGCATATCGCCAGCCTGGCCGGTGCCGCTTTTTTCCTGAATGAAGCTCGCGAATCGAAGATAACCCTTTTCATCTAGGTAAGGAGGAGGCATGAAGGCAGATAAAACGCTCGATTGTGTAGGCCTATACTGTCCGATGCCCATAGTCAAAACCTCGGAGAAGTTTAAAGAGTTAAAGCCGGGAGAAATCCTGGAAGTTATCGCTGATGATAAAGGCATAAAAAAGGACATGCCAGCCTGGTGTCAGACCACCGGACACGAATGTCTGGGTATCGAGGAAGAGGACGGAGAAATCAAAGTCTACGTGAAGAAGACCCATTAGTGAAGGTATTTCACGCTCTCCTGGCTAACAGCAGCGCCAGTAAAGACAATGCCCCGCTCACCATGGCAATAACCGTAAATACGTCGGCGATGCCATAAATATCCATAAAATACCCGGCCACAGGCTGTATCAGGCTCTGACCTTCCAGTGCCAGGCCAAAGTAAATGCCGAAGGCTGTTGCTCTGATATAGGGCGGCACGCTATCCATAAGATATGGTTGCATCGTTGCCTGAGTCATATACCGGCACAGGCCGAAGGCAATCAACACAGCGATAAATCCAGCGTTAAACGGCAGTATGGTCAGCAAGTACAGGACAGGACCGGTAGCCACCAGTGACAGAATAACCGCCTGCTTCCTGCCCCATCGGTCGGACAGCCAGCCGCCAAACAGGCTGCCCGATATGCCACCAAACCTTAAAACGCCCACCAGCACTGCAGCGTAGGCCGGAGCGATAGCATGTTTGTCAACCAAGTATAGCGGGACAAAAGACATCGCGGCTCCGGCAATGAGCTGCATGGCTACACACAGGAACAGGATGGTGGCCAGAGGTCGCAACACCTGAAATATGCCAGCTTTCTGGGAACCTTTCTGTGTTTGGGAGAGCTCTTTTTCCGTGATTTTACTTGAAGACAGGATGCTGGTGGCTTTTTCCACCAGCGCAAACCTCTTCATTATTATGGGCACTGCGGAAATGGCGGGGAGGCCCAGTATGATGAAAGCGAAACGCCATCCTAAAGAGTCCGCGATAAGGCCTCCCAGAAGAGGGCCGATGGTGAAACCGATGCTGCCTCCTACCATATGTAGGGCAATCACCCTGCCTCGCCTCGCTTCTTCATAATAGCCGGAGAGCATTGATACCGCCGAGGGATGGTAGCCGCCGGCCAGAATGCCCATAATTACCAGAATGACAATCATCGGGTAATATGATGGGCTTAGTCCGACGGCGACGGTAGCCAAGCCAACCCCACCCAAGCCCACGGCCACCACGATATTGCGCCGCAGCCGGTCACCGATCCAGCCCCCGGGGATTTGAGAAAGACCGGAGGTGATGGTGTAGGCGGAAAGCAGTATGCCGGATTGCAAATAGGTCAGCCCCAACCCCTCTTTAATCAACGGAAGCAGTGCCGTCAGCAACCCGGTGCACAGGTCCTGAGTGAGATGGGTAAAGCTAAAAAATAAGGCGGTGCCCCCACCCCATTGACGGAAAGTTACACCGAAGCCACTGTTACTTGACAATCAATCAAGCCTTCCGGTTGGGTATATCTTCCATATAAATCGCATTATCCGACCAGAATTTATCTTAATGTTTTAGCAGTCCGTGTGCAAGCCGCATGGCATTACAACAAGCTGCCCCCCATAAACAGCCCATTTTGACGAGCAAAGTAAATTATGGTATCTTTCAAAAGAAATCATCACTTAGACCATGTAATCATCACCGGCAAGAAACAAGTTCAATTATCAGTAAAGGAGAACATATGCCACTGACAAAAGAAGCGCTTTTGAATATGTACCGCCGAATGCTCACCATCCGTCATTTTGAGGAAGGCATTACCGAGTTTTCCAGACAGGGGCTGGTACCCGGCACCGGACATGTCTCCATCGGTGAGGAGGCAGTGGCCGTCGGGTCTTGCAGTGCTCTGGGAGATAAGGACTACATCATCTCCACCCATCGCGCTCACGGGCACCTGCTGGCCAGGGGTGCCGATATAAACGTCATACTGGCTGAAGTGCTCGGCAAGGCGACCGGCTGCACCGGAGGCAAAGGCGGTTCAATGCACCTTTCCGATTTCAGCCGACAGATTCTCGGCACCAACGGTATAGTTGGTGCCGGCATAAATATCGCCGGTGGCGTGGGCCTGGCCATAAAAATGCGCCAGACGGGGCAGATATGCCTGGGCTTTTTCGGCGATGGCGCGGCCAACCGGGGGACTTTCCACGAAGGGCTAAATATGGCAGCGGTGTTGCAGGTACCCACCGTGTTTGTCTGCACCAATAACCAGTACGGCCTGTCCATGCCGCAGTGCAAAGCCTGTGGCAATATCGATATCTCTGCCCGGGCCAATGGCTATGGCATGCCCGGGTACCGTGTTGATGGGACCGACGTGATTGCCGTATATGAAGCAGTGAAAAGCGCCGTGGACCGCGCCCGGGACGGCGAAGGCCCGAGCCTGATTGAGGCTGTGTCCTACCGCTTGCGCGGCCATAGCATGCGTATGGACCAGATGCCCGGCGGCTCCGATTATCGACCCAATGGTGAAGTTGAGGACTGGGCGGAAAACAAGGACCCGCTCAAGATATTCCGCTCGAAATTGAAAGAGCTGGGCTACATAAATGAAAAGGAGGCCGAGCAGCTCGATGCCGAATGCAGACAGCTATTTGAGAGCGCGGCTGACTTTGCCCTGAACAGCCCTGAGCCGGAGCCGGAAACGGCTTTCACCTGGATTTATGCCCCGGAAGGAGTGAAATAAATGCCCGAGCGACAGATAAGTTATCGTGAGGCGGTAGCCGAGGCCATCAAAGAGGAGATAGCGCGAGACGATAGAGTATTTCTCATGGGGGAAGACGTGGGGGTGCTGGGCGGCGCCTTCGGCAGTACCAAGGGCGTGTATGATGCTTTCGGAGGGGAGCGCGTGCTGGATACGCCCATCTCCGAAACGGCCATCGTTGGCTATGCGCTGGGGGCGGCCATGGCGGGGATGCGGCCCATCGCCGAGATAATGCGCGTCGACTGGATGACCATTTGCATGGACGAAATCGTCAACCAGACGGCCAAGATGCGCTTCCTCTCCGGGGGCCATCCCGATGTAGCGCTGGTCATCAGAGCCGCCGCCGAAGGAGGCATTGGCCTGGGAGGGCAGCATTCACAGAGCTTCGAAGCATGGTTTGTCCATATACCCGGCCTGAAAGTAGTCATGCCGTCGACACCTTATGACGTTAAAGGACTGCTGAAGTCGGCAGTCAGAGATCCCAATCCAGTCATCTTCCTTGAGCCCGGAGTTCTCTATGGCGTAAGCGGGCCCGTGCCGGAAGAAGAATACGTAATCCCGCTGGGGAAGGCGGAGGTCAAGAGGGAAGGGAAAGATATCACTATCGTGGCCTGGGGAACACTGCTGCCGAAAACGCTGAACGCAGCCCAGACGCTGGCAAATGAGGGAATTGAGGCAGAGGTCGTTGACCCGCGAACGCTTCGGCCGCTGGACATCGATACCATAATTGATTCGGTAAAGAAAACAGGAAGGCTGATAATCGCCCATGAAGCGATGAAAACAGGCGGCGTCGGTGCCGAAATCGCAGCCCTTGTCCAGGAACGCGCTTTCGACCATCTTGACGCACCCATAAAACGGGTGGCCACACCCGACGTTATTATACCGGTCAACCGTTCCTTAGAGAGATTGGTGCTACCGCAGGAAGACACGGTCGTCGAAGCAGTCAAGTCCATCTGCAGCTAGCAGTGCCGGGATTCAGGGGGATTAGTCTTGCTTAAAAGCCACCGCTGTGGTGAACTGAGAAAAGAACACGTTGGTCAGACGGTAACCCTAGCTGGCTGGGTAGACCGGCGCCGGGACCACGGCAGCCTTATCTTCATCGACCTACGGGACCGAGAAGGTATCGTCCAGGTCGCTTTCAATCCTGAAATATCAAAGTCATGCCACAAGGTGGCCAGCCGGATGCGCAGCGAATTCGTGGTGCGGGTTAGTGGTGAGGTGACCAGACGTCCACCGGGGACGGAGAACCCCAAATTGCTCACCGGAGAGGTTGAAGTGATAGCGCGTGACGCCGAGATTTTAAACACATCGAAAACGCCACCGTTTTACATAAATGAAGATGTTGAGGTAGAGGAAAACCTGCGCCTGAAATATCGCTACCTTGACCTGCGGCGGGCCGGAATGCAGGAGAACATAATGCTCCGTCACCAGACTGTTAAGTTCATTCGTGATTTCCTCGATGCGGATGGCTTTATTGAAATTGAGACGCCGATTCTCATCAAGAGCACCCCGGAAGGCGCCCGCGACTACCTAGTGCCAAGCCGCGTCCACGCCGGCAAGTTCTACGCGCTGCCCCAGTCGCCGCAGCAGCTCAAGCAATTGCTAATGGTCGCCGGTATGGAGAAGTACTACCAGATAGCCCGCTGTTTCCGCGACGAGGATACGAGAGCTGACCGTCAGCCCGAATTCACCCAGCTCGACCTGGAAATGAGCTTCGTTGAAGATGAGGACATTTTGGCTTTGCTGGAACGACTTTTTATCGCTCTGGTAACGACTATTAAGCCGGATAGGAAAATTAACCAACCTTTTACCCGCTTCAGCTACGCTGATGTCATGGAGCGCTTTGGCACAGACAAGCCTGACCTGCGCTTCGGCCTTGAGTTGAAAGACCTTTCCGACATCGCGGCGCAGTCGAATTTTGACATTTTCACCTCGGTTATCACCGGTGGGGGGAAGGTCAAGGGTATACGTGCCCCAGGCTGCGCTACCTACAGCCGGAAGCAGCTTGATGATTTGAACCAGCTGGCACGCAGCTGCGGAGCGGGCGGCCTGATAACCATAGCACTCGGCGAGTCATCGGGCGGCAGCCTTGATGAGCTAACCGCCGAGATGGTTCACTCGGTAGCGGCCAAATTCCTGACGCTGGAACAGATAAAAGAAATAGCGGGACGCCTGGAAGCTGCCACAGGAGACCTGCTTCTTTTGGTTGCCGGCAATGCGGAAACTGTAAACATCTCGCTCGGAGCACTGCGTCTGGAGATCGGGCAGCAGCTGCATCTGGCCGATCCGAATACTCTCGCTTTCGCCTATATTAGAAATTTCCCCTTGCTGAGAAAAAATACCGAAACCGGGGGCTGGGAGCCGGAGCACCATCCATTCACGAAACCACGGGACGAAGATGAGTCGCTTCTGGATACGGCTCCGGAAAAGGTGCGCAGCCAGCATTACGATATGATATGCAACGGTTTTGAAATCGGCGGCGGCAGCCTCAGGATTTACACCGCGGAACTCCAGCGTAGAGTTTTCCGGCTTCTGGGTTATACCGACGAGGAGATTGAAGCCCGCTTCGGGCACATGCTGGAGGCATTTGAATATGGTGCCCCGCCGCACGGTGGCATCGCCCTTGGCATTGACCGCATCGTGATGCTGCTGGCGGGCAGGGAGACCATCCGTGAGGTCATCGCCTTCCCCAAGACCCAGAGCGCCATCGACCTGACCTTCAATGCCCCGGCACCAGTCACCGAGGAACAGCTTGCCGAACTGCATATCCTTTTGCGCGAAGAAGAATAGATGGTTGACATAAAAGAAGTAGCCGAAAACATCATCCTGATTGACAACCAGCTTTATTCCATACCGAAATGGGGCAGTGTTTACCTCATCAATGAAGAAAGGAAGGCGCTGGTTGATACCGGCCCGACCACATCGGTAAACACAGTTCTGAAAGGTATGGAAAAGGCGGGAGTTGCCCCGGGGGAAATCAACTACATCATTATAACTCATATTCATCTGGACCACGCTGGCGGGGCCGGTGAACTGATAAAACATATGCCCGGGGCTAAGGTTATCGTCCATGATAAAGGCGCCAGGCACCTGGTCAACCCGGAGAGGCTTATGAAAAGCTTCGCCTCCACCATGGGCGAAAGGATGGTACAGAAGACGGGACCGGTGGCACCAATTGCTGAGGAGAGGGTTATAGCGGTATCCGGCGGCGAAGTTTTCCAGCTCGGTGGAAAGCAAAGTCTGCGCATCCTGCACATGCCGGGACATGCCCCGCATCAATTGTGCATACTGGAGAGCCAGAACAATGGCCTGTTCAGCGGCGATGCGGCCGGTATTCTGGTAGCGGATGGTAGGGTACTGATGCCAGCGACACCACCACCTGCTTTTGACCTTGAGCTGTCCCTCAGCTCGTTGGAAGAACTGGGCAAGCTAAAAGCCAGCGCCATCTACTTCGCCCACTTTGGTGCCACCGACAAGGTCAGGGAATGCATAAAAGTAGCCATGAATAAACTCAAAGCCTGGAATATGCTTATATCACAGGCTTTCAACGAAGGCGGCTTTGAATTTGCCTTCAAAAAGATAAAAGCCCAGCTCTATTCCGAGCTGGAGCCGGCTAAGGGGTCAGAAGCGCTCTATCAGTACCTGGCCGATGGCATAGTGGCCATGAACGTCACCGGCCTTTTAAAATATTATCAGGATAGAAAAGCGCGGGCGGAAAAGGTGAAGCGATAATGAAGGTAACCAGAGAAGATACGGAGAACAGACAGGCGCTTCTGACCATTGAAATGGAAGCACAGGAAGTTGAGGAGTCAATGGCGGCTTCCTATCAGCGCCTGGCTAAACGGGCCAATATCCCCGGCTTCCGTAAAGGCAAAGCGCCACGCGCCATATTGGAACGGTACCTGGGGAAAGAGAGCGTTCTCGAGGATGCCATAAACCACCTGGTGCTGCAGGCCTATGAAAAGGCAATCAAGGAACAGGAAATAGAGGCCATTGCCCGACCGGAAATTGAACTGGTCCAGACTGAGCCGGTTATTTTCAAGGCTAAGGTATCACTGTCACCGGTGGTGCAACTGGGCGACTACCAGAGCGTTAGCCTGAAGCCGGACCCGGTGAAAGTGACAGCGGCTAACGTAAATGAAGTAATCGAGCAGCTCCGTCACCAGAATGCGACCTGGGAATCGGTAGACCGTGCTATCAAGTTTGGTGACATGGCAATATTCAATCTGGAAAGCCAGGTAGATGGTTCATCATTTATTAACCGGGAAGGGGTTCAGTACCTGGTTATACCTGATTCCAGCTCGCCCGCCCTAGGCTTTGCCCAAGAGTTGGTCGGGATGAACAAAGGGGATGAGAAAAATTTTCACATCAAACTTCCCGAAGACTATCCACGCGGTGAATTCGCCGGGAAAGAAGCACATTTCACCGTGAAAATGCTGGAGGTAAAACAGGAGATATTGCCCAAGTTAAACGATGAGTTCGCCACGCAACTGGGACCTGAGATCAAGAACCTGGCCGCTCTGAAAGAAGAGGTGTCAAGAAACCTGAAACTGAGAGCCGAGGCAAAAGCAAGGGCTGATTTTGAAGAAAAGGTGATTGATGCCGTGGTCGCTTCCTCTCAGGTGGAATTTCCACCAGTTCTGATAGAAGCGGAAACGCATCGTATGATGCATGAACAGGCCCGGCAATTTGAAAGACAGGGCGCAAATCTGGAAGAATATTTAAAGAGCATTGACAAAACCGAGGAGCAGCTACATGAGGAGCTACATCCAGTGGCGACCAGAAGAGTAACGCAATCTCTGGTTCTGGGTAAAGTTGCCGAATCGGAAAAGATTGCAGTAAATGATAAAGAGATAGATAATGAAATTGAAAACATGCTGAAGAACGCGATGGATAAAAAAGATGAATTGCAGAAGGCACTCAATGCCCCACCGTCGCGTGACTCCATCAGGCAGATCCTGCTGGCACGGAAAACGGTCGACCGGCTGGTGGAGATAGCGCAAAGCGGAAAAGGGAAGAAAGGAAAACAGAAAAAGGAGGCGGATAAAAAATGAATACCGATCCAATGAATGTCATACCGATGGTTATTGAGAGCGGTGGCCGGGGAGAGCGAGCCTTCGATATCTACTCGCTTCTGCTGAAAGAGCGCATTGTCATGCTGGGTATGCCTATCAATGACCAGGTGGCCAACGTCATTATCGCCCAGTTGCTTTATCTGTCGAGGGAAGATCCGGACAAAGACATCAGCCTTTACATTCACTGCCCGGGGGGCGTCATCAATGCCGGTCTGGCGATTTACGACACAATGCAACTCATCCAGCCTGATGTTTCCACCATCTGCATCGGGTTAGCGGCAAGCATGGGTACGGTTTTGCTCTGCGCCGGCGCCAAGGGCAAACGCTACGCCCTGCCCAACTCCACCATCCACATGCACCAGGCCTTCGGCGGAGCCCAGGGATACGCCGCAGATATAGAAATTGCCGCCCGTGAAATCATGCGCGTTCAGGACGTTATCAGGGGTATCCTGGTCAAGCACACCGGCCAGACCATGGAAAAGGTCGCCCATGACACCGACCGCGATTTTTACCTCAATGCGGAAGGGGCGGTGGAATACGGCCTCATAGACGAAGTGCTGAAAAAACCGGAAGAGAGCGGAGCCAAAGAAGAGAAAAAGTAACCAGCAACCGGACTGGTGAATAAGTTCCCCTCCCGTTTTCTATCTGGGAGGGGAATTTTATTTTTGAGCGCGTAATGCCACTGGTCAATCAGACAGAGCCTCCCACCACCTCATCGATTTCCTGACTGAGGTCATACCCCTTTATTGGCCTTCCCTGAGCGTCAACGACCCGTTTATCCGGCGTTATTTTCACCCTGCCCTGGCTGAATGCCTGAATGGTGGTGATAATCAATGGCAGTTCCCTGACCACGCCATGCTGGCGGATGAGCTGGAAAAGGGCGTTTTCCTCGCCCTGCTCCCGCTTTATCTGCGCCGTTGATTTCCCCTTTACTTCCAACCAGTGACGGTCAAACGGCTCGCCGCGAATCGGGAAGGTGCAGTAAGATACCACCGGGCCTTTGTCCAGCTCCGGCGTGACCAGATGCATCATGGCCCCGGTCGATTCCGCCCCGGTTTCTATTAACTTCCAGATGACCTCCTGCCAGGTCCCGGCCGGGCCACCGGGCGCCGCCGGATGGAGATTGAGCATATCATACTTCCGGCACATCTCCGGCCCGACGATGAGCATGTACCCGGCCAGCACGCAAAGGTCAGGTTTGAAATCATGCAGCCTGGCCATTACCTCACGGTCATAGTCGAGTCGCCATAAAGGCCAAATCTCATCGGGGATACCACCTGAACCTCCCACCTTTGCCTTGTACTTCTGATAGGAAAACGCGACCAGAGGAATGCGGTAGTCCTCAACCATTTGCAGAAAGATGTCGGTCTGCTCGGTCTCGCCGCGCTCCCGACTGCAAAAGACGAAGGCGAACTCAGCAGCCGTCTCGCCCGATGCTATGCTGTCGTGCATAGCCTTGAGCAGTCCCCTCGACCCCTTGCCTCTGCCTGTGGAAAACCAGCCAAGACGATACATATCATCACCGCCAGGTACGATTTTTCAGTTTGTTCCAGGCACTGGCGAAGTGGGTCAGCGGATTGGTCCGGTGCCCGACGATTTTACCTCTGGTCAGCGCCTGCAGGAAATCGTCGCGACCTTCAAACTCCGGCATCTCCACGTAAGCGTTGCCTATCTCGCCCGGGGTATGGGCATCGCTGCCGGCACTCCGGGCAATGCCGTATTTACCGGCAAAAGCCAGCGCCTTTTCGGAGCTGCGCTGAAGCAGGCTCCTGGCATTGAAGACCTCAACGACCTCGATTTCCTGGGTGATTTCATCCATAATCTTTTCGTCCAGAGCCGACGGGCGGAAGATATCAAAAGCATGCGGAATACAGACGATGCCGCCCTGGGCCCTGATTTGAGCAATCGTCTGCTCCACGGAGAGGCCACTGGGAACAGTCTCCTTGAGAAACATGCCCATTATCTCACCATGCGGGGTCAATATTTCCTCGGCGATAATCACGGTAAATGGGGCAAGGCGCTGCATCTCCAGCGCTCCGTCAACGGTGCCATGGTCGGCAATGGCCACGCAGGTAATCCCCAGCGTCCGGCAACGTTCTATAATGGTAGCCAGAGGCATGCTACAGTCCATCGAATACTCGGTGTGGATATGAAGGTCTGCTTTCAGCACCTGACTCAACTGCTCCTTTCCAGGTATTCGCCGGTGCGGGTATCGACTTTGATGGTATCGCCCTCATTGACGAAGAGAGGAACCTGAATGGTCAGACCCGTTTCCAGGGTTGCCGGCTTGCTGCCACCTGTGGCGGTATCGCCTTTGAATCCAGGCTCGGTATCCGTAACCTCAAGTTCGACAGCTACCGGCAACTCGATATCAACAATCTCCCCTTTGTAGCTGGATACCTCTACGGTAAAACCCTCTTTTAAGTAATTCAAAGCATCACCCAGCCTATCGCGGTTGATACCAATTTGCTCAAAACTTTCCACATCCATAAAGTGGTACAGGCCTCCGTCATTATAAAGGTATTGCATCGGTCGGGAATCAAGACGTGCCCGCACCAGTTTATCATCGGACTGGAAGCTGCGCTCGATGGTATGGCCAGCACTCAGGTCGCGCAGCTTGACGCGGGCCAGCGCCGTCCGTTTCATCTTAACGTGCTGGTAGTCCACCACCTGATAAAGCGTGCCGTCAAGCTCAATGATAATCCCTTTTCTCAAGTCACTGCCGCTGATCATGGTAAACTTTCCTCGCTTTTGATAGTACTCTCAATTTCCCGCTTTCCAGAGCCACCAGGTCCTCTATCCTGACTCCGCCCCAGTCGGGGAGATAAATGCCGGGCTCGATGGTAAAGGCCATGCCGGAAACCAGCTTTTCGACTGAGCCTGGCCCAAGACGCGGTGCTTCGTGGGCCGCCAGGCCGACACCATGACCCAGCGCATGGCCGAAGGCATCAGCGTAGCCGGCCTCGGAGATAACCGTCCTCGCCAGGCTGTCTGCCTGCTCTCCGGTCATGCCTTCCTTTACCAGCTCCAGTGCTGTCAACTGCGCGCCAAGCACCGTATCATATATTTTTTTGAACTCATCATCAGGCTGGCCAAGGCAGATGGTGCGGGTAAGGTCGCTGGAGTAGCCATTTATTCTGGCGCCGATATCCATCAGCACCGGCTCTCCCTCCTGAATAACCTTTTCCGAGGGTCTGGCATGGGGCATAGCGGCGTTGGGACCAGAGGCAACGATGACATCAAACGGCACCGCCTGACTGCCATGCTCGCGCATATATCTCTCAACCTGCCAGGCCACCTCTTTTTCATTCATGCCAGCTTTTATAACTTCCTCGATATGCTGAAAAGCCCGGTCGCTGATGTCCGCGGCTTGAGTCATAAGCTCTATCTCTTCCGCGTCCTTAATCGCCCGCAATGATTCCACCAGCCCTTCCAGAGGGACAAGCTTGGGAGGGGACTCCAGTTTCTTCATTATATCGCCCATCTGGCGGTACATGGCAAGGGACATATGCCGGGACTCAAAACCCAGTTTCCCACCCCACAGCCCTGCAAGCAGCTCCGGAAACCAGTCAACCATATCACCGAAAATCTGGAATAGCCGGTAGTCCGGCGACTGCTGTTTGACCTGCTCTACGTAGCGAAAGTCGGTGGCGATGATGGCATCTTTTCCCGTGATGAGCAGGTATCCGGCCGAGCCGTCGAAGCCGGAAAGGTAGCGGCGATTCTCCGACTGGGAGACAAAGATGGCATCGAGCTCAAGTTCGGCCAATCTCTGCCGCAATCTCTGCAGCCGGTTATTCGCTTTCAACCTTGCTATCTTCCTTTCTGGCCATCGGGTGGGCGGCTTGATATATCTTCCGCGCCTGGCTCTGGCTGACGTGGGTATACACCTGAGTGGTGGCCAGCTGGGCATGGCCGAGAAGCTCCTGAACCACCCTTAAATCGGCCCCGCCATCGAGAAGATGGGTGGCGAAGGTATGCCGGAGGATGTGGGGATGAACTCTCTTGGCAATACCGGCTTTCCGCGCGCATTTGTCCAGGATTTTCTGTATTCTCCGCGCTGGCAGCCTCCCGCCATACTGATTCAGGAAAACGGCGTTCGTCTTCTTCTTGCCCAGCAGGGCAGGGCGGCCCTGAGCCAGGTAGCTATCCAGAGCACGGGCGGCCGGCTCACCGATGAGCACCACCCTCTCTTTTGAACCCTTGCCCCAGACGCGGATTTCATTTGTCTCCATGTTCAACTGCTCGAAGTTGAGGCTCTCCAGTTCGCTGACGCGCAGGCCGGCGGCATAGAGCAGTTCCAGCAGGGCACGGTCGCGCAACCCCTGAGGAGTTGACCGGTCGGGCGCTTCCAGAAGCCGCACCGTTTCCTCAATGGTGAGGAAAGAGGGAAGACGGCGGTCCAGCTTCGGGGAGGAAGCCTTTTCCAACGGATTTGTCGATACTTTACCCTCCCGCACCAGATAGCGGTAGAAGGAGCGGATGGCCGACAGCTTGCGGGCGATACTGCGCTTGACCACGCCCTGCGCCATAAGCCAAGACATATAGTCGCGCAGGACCTGCTTGTCCACTTCATCGAGCGAGTTAACCTGCTTCATTTCTAAGAACTGGAAGAAGCCCTTCTCAGAACCGCGGGCATAGTTGCCGATGAGATCCATGGTGTAATTGCGCACCGTATAGGGGGAAAGGCCGCGCTCCGCTTCCAGATAGTCCACATATCTATCTAAGGCTTCCTGCGTGTTACTGCTCACCTTCCAGCTTCCCTCTATATTTGCATTTGGTACATCTGGCATACCGGCCCATGTACTGGGTCAGCAGCCCGCCGCATTTGGGGCAGGGGTCGGGGAGGGGCCTATAAAAAGTGGCGAACTGGCATTCCGGGTAACTACTGCAACCATAAAAGATGCGTTTTTTCTTGCTCATCCGTTCCACCAGCTCGTGACCACATTCAGGGCATTTCACTCCCGTCTTGACCTGGTATGACTGGGTATACTTGCACTCCGGGTAGCCGCTGCAGGCAAGAAATTTTCCGTATCTTCCCAGCTTTATCGCCAGAGGTTTGCCGCATTGCGGGCAGAGCTCATCGGTCAGCTCAACGGGCATCTTCACCCTCTCCACCCGCTCGAAAGCATTGGCCAGGTCCTTGTCAAAAGGCGCGTAGAAATCCTGGACAACGCTCGCCCAGTTGCGGTTCTTCTTCACGATATCATCGAGTTCATCTTCCATACCAGCGGTAAACTGAATATCCACGATGTCGCCAAAGTGCTCGTTCAGCAAGTCGTTCACCAGAACGCCGAGCTCGGTGGGCTGGAAATAGCCCCTGACTTTGGTCACATAGTCGCGGTCCTGAATGGTGGAAAGGATGGGCGCGTAAGTGCTGGGACGGCCGATGCCCCACTGCTCCAGCATTTTGACCAGCGTGGCTTCGGTGAAGCGGGGTGGCGGCTGGGTAAAGCGTTGCTCCATATATATTTCCAGAAGTTTCAGCGCCTCATTTTTCTTTAACGGAGGTAAGGCACCTTTCTTCTCCTCTTCATCCGCCTCATCTTTGCTCTCAAGGTAAAGAATGACAAACCCAGGGAACACGTTTATCGAACTGGTAGCCCTCAGCAGGTAATCATTTTCCCGACACTTGGCCTCAATATCCACGGTGGTATTATCATAGACAGCGGCAGCCATCTGGCTGGCTACCATGCGCTTCCAGATAAGGTCATAGAGCCGGTACTGGCTCGCTGTCAGGTACTTCTTTATCAGCGCCGGTTCCCGGGGAATGCGGGTGGGGCGGATGGCCTCATGCGCTTCCTGTGCCCCCCTGACTGTTCCCCTGAAGACACGGGCGCGAGGCGGCAGATACTTGGCGCCGTATTTCTTTCCGATGTAGTCTCTGGCCTCGGCAATGGCCGGCCAGGCGACACGGGTGGAATCAGTTCTCATATAGGTAATGAGCCCCACACTCCCCTCACCCCCAACGGGCAGGCCTTCATAGAGCTGCTGGGCAATGGCCATCGTCTGCTTGGCGGTAAAGCGCAGCTTGCGCCAAGCCTCCTGCTGCAGCGTGCTGGTAATGAAAGGGGGCGCTGGCTGACGGCTTGCTTTCTTCGTGCCGACCTGATAGACACGGTAGCTCGCCTTCTCCAACTCCTGCTTGAGCCGGCTCGCTTCCTGTTCATTGGGAATGTCCATCCTAGCGCCGTCCATGAGGCCGATGAGCACGGCCCGGAATGAGGCCTTGTCCTCCCTCTTCGTCAGTTCAGCCTCAATGTTCCAGTATTCCACCGGCACAAAGGCCTGTATTTCACGCTCGCGGTCCACGACGATTTTCACCGCGGCCGACTGAACCCTGCCAGCGGAAAGGCCGCGCCTTACCTTCTTCCAGAGCAGGGGACTGAGTTTATAGCCGACCAGCCGGTCCAGGATACGCCTCGCCTGCTGGGCGTTGACCAGCTGCATGTCAATGGAACGGGGGTGCTGGAACGCCTGCTTGACCGCCTCACTGGTTATCTCGTGAAAAACGACGCGGCGGTACGGCTTGCGGTCGGTCTTGGTCACTTCCGCCAGGTGCCAGGCAATAGCTTCCCCTTCGCGGTCAGGGTCGGTGGCCAGATAGACAGTTGATGCGCTTTTCACCGCCCGTTTCAGCTCGTTAACAATCTTGCTTTTCGCCTTCGGCACTACATACCTTGGGACAAAGCCGTTTTCCACGTCCACACCGAGTTCGCTTCTGGGCAAATCCCTTATATGGCCCAGCGATGCCTTCAGGCTGTAGTTGCTGCCTAGTATTTTGAGCAGCGTCCTGGCCTTCGCCGGCGACTCAACGATCACAAGGTTTCTCGCCATGCTACTAATCTACCTTCACCCGGTATTCCTCTCTGACTTCTCTGGCCAGTACATAGCTCATCGGCCCCATCTGCTTGACCAGTCCTTTCAGCTCCATCATTGCCAGGGTGCTGCTGACGGTGGCCACGGGCAGCCCGCTGCTGCGGCACACCTCATCGATGTGAGTGGGCTCGGCACCCAGATGTTTCAAAAGCAGGGATTCCGTATCAGAAGCGGGCAGCACCTCTTTCATCTCCATCTGCCTCGCTATGGTCATCAGGTTAAGTTCTTCTAGGATATCGGTATAATCGCGCACGAGCTTGGCACCTTCCTGGATCAGATGGTTGGTGCCCCGACTGGCTGGGGAAAGGATGCTGCCAGGAACGGCAAAGACCTCGCGGTTCTGTTCCAGGGCGAGCTGAGCTGTAATCATGGCACCGCTGGTTTCATCCGCCTCAACGACAAGCACGCCCATGCTCAGTCCACTCATGATCCGGTTGCGGCGTGGGAAATTGTCCGCCCTCGGCCTTGTGCCCAGAGGGTACTCGCTAACCAGAGCGCCCTGCTGCATGATCCGCCGGGCCAGATCCGCATTCTCGCTGGGATAGACGATATCAAGCCCGCAGGCAAAAATGGCAAGGCTCCGGCCGCCCGTTTCCAGCGCTGCCTGATGTGCTACCGCGTCAATGCCTCTGGCCAGTCCGCTGACCACGGTAATCCGGCTCTGTGCTAGGTCAGCCACGATTTCCTCCGTTACCTGCCTTCCGTAAACCGTCGCTCGTCGGGTGCCAACTACCGCCAAACACCATTCGTCCTGCGGCAGCAGTTCACCCCTGACGTATAGCAACGGCGGATAGTCATAAATCTCCTTCAATCGAGCCGGATACGTTTTGTCCTTGTACGTAAAAAACTGCACACCGTAGCGGGCCAGTTTTTTCATCTCATCGTCCAAGGAAATCTTAGGCTGCCAGGTAGCAATCGCCTGCACGGTGTTGCGGTCGAGGCCGGCTTTTTTCAGCTCGCCTGGTGTTGCCCGCCAGGCTTTTTCCATACTGCCGAAGTAGTTCTCCA
The DNA here is from genome assembly GCA_011174815.1 of Dehalococcoidia bacterium. Classification (GTDB taxonomy): domain Bacteria; phylum Chloroflexota; class Dehalococcoidia; order Dehalococcoidales; family RBG-16-60-22; genus E44-bin89. The sequence continues at coordinate 18,260 of DUFF01000074.1, forward strand.
GCTGGCTGAAACGGACCCGTCCAATGCCCGGTATGAGGCTGAAGCCCACCCAGTATTTGATGTCTTTATCTGCCATCTTCAAGGCAATTCTAGCATAGCGGTATAACGTAAACAATCGGATGATGACCAGTGCTGGCCTAGGTAAAACGTCAATGAGACGCTACCTAAAGGAAAATTGATGGCGGAGAGGGTGGGATTCGAACCCACGGTAGCCAAAGGCTACACACGCTCTCCAGGCGTGCCTGATAGGCCACTCCAGCACCTCTCCGCAAACAAGTTTTCAAAACTGTCAACTCAATTATTATTAGTAAAACGGAGAGGGTGGGATTCGAACCCACGCTCCGCTTGCGCGGAGACCGCTTTTCGAGAGCGGCACCATGAACCACTCGGACACCTCTCCCAGCTTCAGATTTTACCCCAAAATCTGACTTCTAATCAAATTTGCTAATCTTTTACTAACCTGCGAGTTCTTTCGGTACTATCCTTGAACATTCTGCCACAAAGCGGGATACGATTAAATTGTCATGCCATGACTATTGACAATAGTGTAATTCAAAGTAGAAAATAGATAAACAATAAGATAAAATGAGAATAGATGGAGAGTTTCGACACCTGCAAATCTTGCCGAGCTTCTTCCAGGATGTATGTCTAGCACACATGTAGAGCAATTACAAACCAATTTCCCACAACCATTGACGATGGATAATCCAACTACTTATGAGTTAGAAACCCAACAGGGTTAACTGCCATGCCATCTGTCGAGGACAGCGAGTTTCTAGCCGAGCTCGCTAAGAACCCTGAAGAGGCGCCGGCCAGGTATTACACGCTAAAACAAGAGGAAATGGCAGCTCTGGCCAGCGGCGACATTAAGAAAATAGAGAGCTGGCTGGGAAAGCTGGATAAAGAGCATGCTACGTGGCTCTGATGTCGGCTGCAACAGGAGAAATGGTAATCGAAGCGAGGTGTCATATGGGAATTTCCCAACCGACCAAGGCGCCGGAAATCATCCGGGAACGAGATGAGATTTTATCAAGTCAGATAAATGAGATTCTGGAATTATATAGAGGGGAGAGGTCTGAGCTGATACCAATATTACAGGAGGTTCAGCAGAGGCTTGGCTATTTGCCTGAGGCTGGATTAAAGCGGATAGCCCGCTATATAGATTTGCCAGAAAGCACGGTCTTTGGCGTTGCCACATTTTATGCGCAATTCAAGCTCGTTCCTACGGGACGGAACATGATCAGAGTCTGCCGGGGCACAGGGTGTTATGTGCGCGGGGCGTCACAGATTCTGGAAACACTGGAGAGGGAATTGGGTATCAAAGCCGGGGAAACCACATCTGACCTGGAATACACGCTGGAGACTGTTGCCTGCTTCGGGTCCTGTGCCTTGGCTCCGGTCGTGGTCGTTAATGACCGGGTATACGGCAGAATGACCACCGAAAAAGCGCAAAAGATACTTGCCAATAAAAAGGAAAAGTAATGCAATTTAAAGATGTAAAAAGGCAGGCTGTAACACAATGGGAAGCCGCACAAAATAGCTCCAGACCCCGAATTCTAATCGGAATGGGCACCTGTGGTATCGCCGCCGGGGCGGGTGATATCCTTGAGACTCTCGAGCAAGAACTGGAAAAGGCCGGGATACAGGCAGAAATAATAAAGGTCGGCTGTATTGGCCTCTGCTATGCGGAACCTTTGATAGAGATTGTCAAGCCGGGCAAAGCCGGCGTATTCTATGGCAACCTGCAGCCGGAACTAATCCCGGAGATTGTAAAGGACCATCTGGTCGGGGATAAACCCCGCTCTGACTTGGCGCTCGGCGCCCGTAGCGAGATTGCTCTGGAAGGTATCCCCAAGCTATTTGACCTGCCGGTGCTGAAGCCTCAGGTTCGCATCGCCTTACGCAACTGTGGCAATATAGACCCGGCCGATATCCACCATTACATCGCCAACGGCGGTTACGATGGTTTGAGCCGGGCGCTCAAGATGAAGCCCCAGGAAGTGATTGATGAGGTCAAGAAATCTGGCTTGCGTGGGCGGGGAGGGGCCGGCTTCCCCACCGGCCTCAAGTGGCAGTTCTGTCACGACGCCCCCGGGAAAACCAAGTACATCATCTGTAATGCCGATGAAGGAGACCCCGGAGCTTTCATGGATCGGGCTTTGCTGGAAGGTGACCCTCATGCCGTCCTGGAAGGATTCCTCATTGGTGCCTATGCCATCGGTGCCGCCGATGGCTACATCTATATAAGAGCAGAGTATCCCTTAGCCATTCAACGGCTCAAGACCGCGCTGCAGCAGATGCGCGAGTGCGGGCTGCTGGGCGAGAGAATCATGGGCTCCGGATTCAACTTCGATATCAAGATTAAAGAAGGTGCCGGCGCCTTTGTCTGCGGCGAGGAGACTGCTATGATAGCCTCCATCGAAGGCAACCGTGGCATGCCCAGGCCCCGCCCTCCCTTTCCTGCTCAATCAGGCCTGTGGGGCAAACCCACCAATATAAACAACGTGGAGACCTGGGGCAATGTTTCAGCCATACTCCAGCGCGGTGCCGACTGGTATGCCGGCTATGGCACGGAGAAAAGCAAGGGCACCAAGACCTTTTCCCTGGTGGGCAAGGTGGAGCGAACGGGGCTGATTGAGGTCCCCATGGGCATCACCCTCCGCGAAATCATTTACGGCATCGGCGGAGGCATTGCCGACGGCAAGAGCTTCAAGGCAGTGCAGACCGGAGGCCCCTCCGGGGGCTGCCTCCCGGCCAGCCTGCTTGATACACCGGTTGACTATGAGTCCCTGACCGCGGCGGGGGCCATTATGGGTTCCGGCGGCATGGTAGTGATGGACGAGGGTACCTGCATGGTGGACGTGGCCCGCTATTTTCTGACCTTCACCCAGGCGGAGTCCTGTGGCAAGTGTATAATGTGCCGCCTCGGCACCAAACAGATGCTGGATATCCTAGAGGATATCACCAATGGCAGAGGCAAAGATGGAGACATTGAACTGCTGCTGGAACTGGGCCAGGCGGTTAAAGACGGCTCCCTCTGCGCCCTGGGCGGGACCGCGCCCAATCCGGTGCTCACCACCATTCGCTACTTCCGCGATGAATATGAGGCACATATCTCGGAAAGACGCTGTCCAGCGTTATCCTGTAAGGCGATGCTGACTTACCGGATAGACCCTGAGAGGTGCCAGGGATGCGGTATCTGCGCCCGGGCCTGCCCGGCAGAGGCGATTCGGGGTGGTAAGCGCGAGGTGCATGTCATAGACCAGAGCAAATGCACCAGATGCGGCACCTGTCTCAGTGTCTGCCCCTCCAAGTTTGGGGCCGTGGTGGTGACGGCCAGAGAGGAAGCAGCGGTAGCATAGAAGCCAGCGGTATTCTGGCTGACAAAGGAGCGAGCAAATGACTTCAACTGTTTCAACGGTCAGTGAACAGAAAGGGCTGGAAACCATTACCCTGACTATTGATGGTAAGGAAGTCCAGGCGCCTAAGGGAAGCACCGTGCTGGAAGCAGCCCTGGGTGCTGACATATATATCCCCACGCTTTGCTATGACCCTGACCTGACGCCGTACGGCGCCTGCCGCCTTTGCCTAGTTGAGATTGAGGGCATGCGCGGACTGCCAACTTCCTGTACCACCGCCGCGACAGACGGGATGGTGGTGCATACCGAGACGCCTGCGGTAAATCAGGCACGGCGCGTCGCCATGGAACTGATTATGGCGAATCATCACGGCGATTGTCTCACCTGTGCCAAAAACCAGCAGTGTGAGCTGCAGAAGATAGCCCGTTACCTCAATATTGAGCAGGAGCACTTCGACCGATTACGCAAAAGCACGCAGATTTTGCCCGTTGACACCGGTCACCCCGCTTTTATCCGCGACCCCAACAAGTGCATCCTCTGTGGGAAATGTGTGCGTGCCTGTCATGAGATAGCCGGTGCCGGTGCCATTGACATCGCCTTCCGGGGCTACGCGGCGAAGGTGAGCACCATGGGGGATAAGTCCATTGTTGAATCTTTATGCGAGTCCTGCGGCGAGTGTCTCGCCCGCTGTCCCACCGGCTCCCTTTTACCCAAACAAACAGTGTCGCCAACGCGTGAGGTCAAGACGATATGCCCTTACTGCGGCGTCGGTTGCTCCATTTATCTGGGCATTCGCGGCAATGAAATTGTCGCCGTGAGGGGAGACGAAGAGAGCCCGGTCAATCGGGGTGGGCTTTGTGTCAAAGGGCGATTCGGCTTTGACTTCACCAACCACCCAAACCGGTTAACCAGACCTCTCCTCAGAAAGGAAGGTTACGGCAAGAATATTGAAGTTGATGGTAACTTCCAGGAAGTGTTCCGCGAGGCCAGCTGGGATGAAGCCCTAGAGCTGGTGGCCGACAAACTCACTCACATAAAAGAGAAATACGGCCCGGATAGCCTCGGTGTGCTTAGTTCAGCCAAATTCACCAATGAAGAGAACTTTGTGGTACAGAAGTTTGCCCGGGCTGTCCTGGGCACCAATAATGTAGACCACTGTGCACGTCTCTGCCACGCCTCCACGGTGGTGGCCGCCCTGGCTGCCTTCGGAGATGGGGCGATGAGCAACTCAATAGCCGACTTCGCCAAAGCTGACCTCCTCTTCGTCATCGGTTCCAATACCACGGAATGTCACCCTATCATCGGGCGAATCATCCGTCAGAGGATGGAATCCGGAGAGATTAAGCTGATTGTGGCTGACCCTCGCAATATTGACCTCGCCAGACGGGCTACGGTTCACCTGAGGCATAAGCCCGGCACGGATGTTGCCCTTCTGAACGCCATAATGCACGTCATCATTGAAGAGGGTCTGCAGGACAAAGAATTCATCCGGGGGCGCACTGAGGGGTTCGATGAACTGGCGGCAACCGTCGAGCGTTACACGCCAGAGATGGCAGAGGAAATAACCGGAGTTTCAAAGGCCGATATCGTGAGAGCAGCCCATCTCTTCGCCAAAGCTGACCGGGCGGCTGTTCTTTATGGCATGGGTATAACACAACACACCACCGGCACCGACAATGTTAAGAGCCTGGCCAATCTGCTGATGCTCACGGGCAACATGGGACGCGAAGGCACCGGCTTCAGTCCTTTGCGGGGCCAGAACAACGTTCAGGGCGCCTGCGACATGGGGGCTCTGCCCAACGTTTATCCCGGATATCAAAGGGTGAATGTCGAGGAGAACAGGCTCAAGTTTGAGTCTGCCTGGGGCACCACTTTAAGCGAAACGCCGGGGCTGACGGTTACGGAAATGATAGATGCGGCGCATCAGGGTAAAATCAAGGTCATGTATGTCATTGGTGAGAACCCGATAATGAGCGAGCCATACATGAGCCATGTAAAACAGGCGTTGCAGCAGCTTGAGTTTCTGGTGGTTCAGGACATATTCCCCAGCGAGACCGCATTCCTCGCCGATGTTATTCTCCCCGCGGCTGCTTTTGCCGAAAAAGATGGAACTTACACCAATACCGAGAGACGAGTACAAAAACTGAACAAAGCCGTTGACCCGCCGGGAGAAGCCAAGCCAGACTGGCAAATTGTATCTGAACTTGCGGAAAAAATGGGACATCCGTTTGGTTACGAAAACACGGCAGATATAATGGAAGAGATAGCTTCGCTCACCCCCATATATGGTGGGATTCGTCACCGTAGATTGGAAGAGTACGGATTACAATGGCCCTGTTACGATGAGCTTGACCCTGGTACCCCCATGCTTCATATGGGCACATTTACCCGTGGCCTCGGCAAATTTCATGCTGTAGAATACCGGCCTCCGGCAGAATCAGTTTCCGAATCGTATCCCCTGATTCTGACTACCGGTCGTGTTCTGGAGCACTGGCATACCGGAACCATGAGCCGCAGGTCTGAGGTCCTGGATAAGCTCAATCCCAGTGGTGTGGTGGATATACATCCTGATGACGCTTTCAAGCTCAGCATCTCCGATGGCGACCTGGTGACCATAGCCTCCGAGCGCGGGAAAATAGAAGCACCGGTTCGTGTCACCGATAAATCCTCTCCCGGCCTAGCTTTCCTGGCCTTTCACTGGCGGGAGTCTCCAGCAAATGCGCTGACAAATCCAGCGTTAGACCCGGTGGCCAAAATTCCAGAATTCAAAGTCTCTGCGGTGAGGGCGATGCTGTCGGTATTGGACCGGGCGTCACAGGATAATGAGTTTCTGGCTAAATTGGCGGAAAACCCCGCAGAGGCGTTGAAGGAATATCAGTTATCCGAAGAAGAGAAAGCTGCTATTATAAGCGGTGATATTCGTAAGATCGAGTCCTGGACGGGTAAACTGGACAATAGATTAAAGCAGTGGTTGATAGCTAAATTATCCCAAGAAAAATGATAGCTAGACGTGGGCAAATAGAAACAACGTTACCGGATTCTGTTTTGGACGGCGCCTGCAAAGAAGCTATAATTCGAGCTAAGCCAAACGGTAAGCTCTGGTCATAGTTCCAGAGTTACTCTGCTTTCCTCATCCGAAAGGCTCTGTAAGGTAAAACCAAGCTTTTTCGCTAGGCCAATCATTTTCCAATTATCATTCAGCACGATTCCATAGATACTCCTCAGCCCTTTATCCTGGGCAATACCTATCATATTATCGAGGAGTTTGAGACCCAGCCCACTTCCCTGAAAATCGTCGGCCACGACGAGGGCAAATTCCCCGGTTTCCCAACCCGGCTCAATAATTAGCCGGCCAACGCCAACGTTTCTCTGTTTGCCGTTCGAGGTATATTCAGCAATAATCGCCATCTCCCGGTCATAGTCAATGTTGCAAAATCGACTCAGCATTTCGTGAGTTATTTCTTTAATTATGTAGAAAAATCTAAACCTGGATGATTCTGAAGATAGACCGGCAATGAGTTCCCTCTCCAATGGTTCATCTTCGGGCCGGATAGGTCGTAATAGCACCGGTCTCCCATCCTGGCATCGCCACGGCTGAACGTACTTGGTTGGATAAGGGGATATGATTAGATGTGCATGTTCCTCTAATTCCTTTGGCTTTACTTCTTCATCCAGGATTATCCTGGCATCCAGGGCAATGGCCCTGTTATCACATATCACCAGCGGATTGATATCGAACTCTTTAATTTCCGGGAAATCAACAATTAAGTTGGAAACTCTAACCAGTATTTCGTCCAGTAACAGCAAGTTGACCGGTGGTTTTTTCCTAAATCCCTGTGATAATAATTTATAAGTCCTGGTTCGTTCCAACATTCTTCGAGCCAATATCTGATTTAGTGGCGGTAAACCCACTGCCACATCCTTGAAGAACTCTGCCTCTGTCCCACCAGCACCAAACATCAACACCGGACCAAGAACCGGGTCTTTTTTACTGCCAATAATAAGTTCATAATCGTAATTGGTAATCATATTCTGGATGGTAACGCCTTCGATTCTGGCATCGGGCTGGTTCTCCTTGACGTTTTGCATCATTTCAGCGAATGCCTTTTTCAGTTCATCAGCCGAGCCAATATTTAGCTTTACCCCGCCGACATCCGACTTATGCGATATATCAGGAGAGGATACTTTCATCACCACAGGATATCCGATACTTGACGCTGCTGAAACGGCATCCTCAGGATTTGCGGCGAAATGTGGTGTGGTCGCCGCGATTCCGTAGGTCGTTAATAGCTTTTTCGAGTCCCCTTCACTCAGAAGCGCCTTACCCTCCCTCAATTGATTGCGGGTGAGTATCTTAAGATAGTTTTTGGGAGCGCCAGCGTCCAGTGGCAAATCTTCCGGGGTTTCGTAGAGCTCTTCCAGATTACGAGCGTATTGATACATGTATAAATAAGTCTTGATTGCCTCTTCAGGGAACTCATAGGTGGGGATATTATTCTCATAGAATAACTGCCTTGCTTCAGCTACCTCCCCGCTTCCCATCATCGAGGTCAAAATGGGTTTTTTGGCTTTCTTGGCATAATTGGTGACCGCCCTGGCGATATCAACCGAACTTGCTGTACCCTGGGGAGTATATATGATTACGGCGCCATCAACTCCGGGGTCTTGGAGGGCAATCTCAATGGTTTTGACATATCTTTCCGGTCCGGCATCTCCGAGGACATCAAGAGGATTAGATTTACTCCAGTATGGAGGTAAGAACTCATTTAAAGTAGCCAGGGTCTCCTTGCTGAGTTGCGCCAGTTTGCCCCCTCGGCTTATCAGAGCATCGGTGGCCAGTACTGCCGGTCCACCGGCATTAGTTATTATGGCTAAATTCCGTTCTTTAGGTAGTTGAGAAGTATTCAATATGGAGGCACAATTAAAGAGGTCTTCAATTTCCTCCACCCTTACGGCACCAGCCCGGTCAAAGACAGCCTGATAATACAAATCCTCCCCAACCATAGCTCCGGTATGGGATCTGGCTGCCTTGATGCTCTCTTGAAACTTTCCTGGCTTTATGACGATTATCGGCTTGGTTCTGGCAAACCCTCGTGCTGCGCTTATAAATTTCCTGGTATTTTGCAAAGAGTTGCCCAGAGATTCTAAGTAAATGATGATACTCCTGGTCTCAGGGTCTTCGCCGAAATAGTCGATCAGGTCGCCAAAGTCCACATCGAGCATGGAACCCAGGGAAACAAAAGCACTGAAACCGATATCTCGACTGACAGCCCAATCAAGCACCGCCGAACCCAGGGCGCCACTCTGGGATAAGAAGGCGATGCGTCCCGGTTTGGACATCTTGGTGGCAAAGGTTGCATTTAAATTAGCAGCCGGTTTGATGACGCCCAGACAATTGGGCCCGACTATCCTGATTCCATATTCGCTGGCAATGCCAACTATCCTGTTTTCACGCGCTTTTCCCTCATCTCCCGCCTCCTTAAAACCGGCGGAAATGATGATGGCAGCCTTAATCCCAGTCTTCCCACTTTCTTCGATAATATCAGGAACTATTTTGGCATCTGTAGCAATAACGGCCAGGTCAACGGTTTCCGGCAAAGAGCTTAGATCAGGATAGCATTTTAGATCGAAAATCTTTTCTCGATTGGGATTTACCGCATATACTCTACGTCTATCCTTAGCCAGCAATAGATTATCCAGTACTATCCTGCCTACCACGCCCTCCCTATCGGTTGCCCCAACCAGAGCGACACTGCTAGGCTCAAAAAATAATTTAACCTTTTCAATACCCACGCTATCTTCCCCCTGCCTATATCATACCCTTTGCTCTCTAACCTCTCAAGCAAAAACGCCACAATTTGACAAAAAGCGGCCGTAGAATTATTCTTTGTAGAAATTCTAATTTGAAAAGGAGAGACTCATGGCTAACGGTTACATGGGCAAATTGCTTTTTGTGGATTTGGCGAGCGGGAAGTGCAATGAGGAGGAACTCGGGGAAGAGCTTCGTCGTGATTTCATGGGCGGCTATGGCATCGGCGCCAGGATTCTTTACGAACGCATGAAACCGCGGGTCGACCCGCTCGGCCCCGATAATATGCTGGGTCTCCTGACCGGTCCGTTGACCGGCACCCCAACAATGTCCAGCGGTCGCTTTGCGGTGGTCTGCAAATCACCTCTCACCGGTACCTGGGGTGATGCCAACTGTGGCGGTGATTTCGGTCCGCATTTGAAATTCGCCGGCTTTGATGGCGTTTTTTTCAGCGGCGTATCAGCCAAACCAGTCTATCTCTACATTGAAAATGGCAAGCCGGAATTGAAAGAGGCCAGCCATCTCTGGGGCAAGGATTGTCTGGAGACAGAGGATGCATTGAAAAGCACCCACGGCAAGGAAACGAGCGTGGCCTGCATCGGCCCGGCCGGCGAGCAGCTGAGCCTTATCTCCGCCATAATAAATGAGAAAGGGCGGGCTGCCGGAAGGTCGGGTGTTGGCGCGGTCATGGGTTCGAAAAAGCTCAAGGCAATCGCCGTTAAGGGCAATCAGAAAGTGCCCATGGCCGATGAGGCTAAAGCCCTTCAGCTCAGACGCTCGTGGGTAAAACAGCTCAAAGGGCTGGGAGATATCTTAACCAAGTATGGCACCGCCGGGACTACCGAAGGCAGCGGCATGAGCGGTGACTCGCCGGTGAAGAACTGGACCGGTGCCTGCGAGGTCGATTTTCCCAGCGTCAAGCGCATCAGCGATGATGCGGTTATCGCCGAGCAGGAGAGAAAATACGGTTGCTGGCAGTGTCCCATCAGATGTGGCGGACATATGAAACCCAAAGCGGGACGGGCTGAGGTATGCCACAAGCCGGAGTACGAGACGCTGTGCATGGCGGGAACCCTGTGCCTCAATGACGACCTAGAGTCCATCATCCGCTTCAATGATATCTGCAATGCCTACGGCATCGATACCATTTCCGCCGGCGTGGCCGTTGGCTTCGCCATTGAGTGCTACGAAAGCGGCTTGCTGACCAAGAACGATACTGGCATGGAGCTGCGCTGGGGTGATGGCGATGCCATCGTGGCCATGATGGAGAAAATTGCCAGGCGAGAGGGAATCGGTGCGCTGCTGGCCGATGGCATCAAGCGTGCCGCCGAGAAAATCGGCAAAGGGGCGGAACGGTACGCGGTTCATATTCAGGGACAGGAGCTACCGGCCCACGACCCGCGACTTATCCCTGCCCTGTCGGTAACGTACCGCATGGATGCTACTCCGGGGCGGCATACGCAGGGCGGGCGCTCCTGGCTTATGGGCATCGATTTCCTCACCGACCCGCGGGAAGATAGATATGATTTTACCAATACCGGAGACATTCAGAAGAAAGCCACCAACATGCTTCACATCGTCAATGCTGCTGGTATTTGCCTGTTTGCCTATGTTTCCTATCCAACACAATTCATTCCCGACTTTCTGACCGCGGTTACCGGCCAGGAATACACGCTGGATAGCTGCCTGGACATCGGCGAACGCATCGGCACCCTGCGTCACCTGTTCAATCTGCGCGAGGGGCTGAACCCGCTGCAATACTTCATGAATCCGAGGGCGGTAGGCAAGCCGCCGCTGAAAGAGGGACCTCTGGCCAACGTAACCATTGACGATGATACCATGATACAGGATTATCTGAGGGCGATGGACTGGGACCTGACCATGACCGGACCAAGTGCCAAAAAGTTACAGGAACTTGGCTTAAGCCAGTTAGTCAAGAAAATGTAGCAGGGAAGTATTTTACATAAAGGGGGGATAATTATCTTGGGAAGAAAAGCCAGAATCGGCTTGACCAGGGATTTCTTTGACGAGGAAGGAAAATTATGGATGCCCGGATCGGGCCTGAAATTGCTCGACGATATGTCCGATGTCGAATATGAAATGATATCGGAATTCAAGAAAGAGATAACGCCGGACCAGATAGAGAGCTTTGACATGGTTGCCACTTTCCGGCCGCTGTGGACGAAGCAGAGTCTGGCCGGAAATGAGCGGCTCATCTCCATACACCGGGGCGGAGTGGGCTACGAAAGGCTGGACGTACCCGCCGTCACCGAAGCCGGCATCATGCTGTTCATCACACCGGATGCGGTAAGAAGGCCGATGGCGGTAGTGTATATGACCTTTATCCTCGCTCTGAATATGCGTCTTCTCACCAAAGATAAATTAATCCGCGAAGGGCGCTGGACTGAGCAATCGCATTACCAGGGCTGGGGGCTGGTGGGGAGGACACTGGGAGCGATAGGCGTCGGCAACATCGGCCATGAGATGTTCAAACTGGCCCTGCCCTTTGAGATGAAGCACATCGCCTATGACCCGTACCTCAAGCCGGAAGCCGTCGCCGACGTCGGAGTGCAGCTAGTTGACCTTGAGACCGTGTTGAAAGAATCGGACATCCTGTGCATTATCTGCCCGTTGAATGACGAGACACGCCACATGATTGGCGAAAAACAGTTGAAAATGATGAAGAAGTCTGCCTTCCTGATAAATGCCGCCCGCGGGCCGATTGTTGACGAACAAGTGCTGATTAAAGCCTTGAATGAAGGCTGGATACGCGGTGCCGGGCTGGACGTCTTCGAACAGGAACCGGTGCAGAATGACAATCCGCTGCTCAAAATGGACAACGTCATCCTGAGCCCCCACGCGCTGGCCCAGACCGACCAGAC
>DUFF01000075.1 GCA_011174815.1 Dehalococcoidia bacterium
TACATAATGTTAACAAGCGCGATTTCGAGTTGAATACGCTTGCTGGCTTACCGAGCTCAATCCTTTGCTGCCTTTATTGAAACATTCTGATTGTTAAAGGCCGGTCAGCTTGGCGCGAAGTTCCTCCTCCAGTTCCAGAGAGGTCAGGGCAACTATTTGGTCTCCTTCGCGGATAATGGTATTGGGGTTAGGAATAACCGGCTTGCGGTTCATAGGAATTACCAGTGCCAGCTTGGTTCCTTCCGGTAATGAGACTGCCTTGACTGGTTTGCCAATGGTCTTTGCGTCCGAAGTGATTCTTACCTCTACAATCTCCAGTCCCTTATCACTTCGCATCAACAAGTGAGTCAACGGATGGGTGGGCACCTCTTTCTCTATGGCTTCCAGGATGATATTGGTGGCACTTACGGTAACATCGATGCCCAGTTTCTTGAAGATGGCCTCGTTCTGGGGGTTTCGGATTCGGGCGATAGTGCGGGGCACGTTGAATTTGTGCTTGGCTACTTGGCAGGCGACCAGATTATCTTCATCATCGCCGGTGACGGCCACCAGCATGTCTGCTCTTCCGGTGCCCACCTCAGCCAGAGTGGCTGCCTCGCAGCCGTCGCCTTGCAAGCAAATGCTCCCCAGTTCCTCATTAATGATATCGCAAAAACGGGCATTCTTTTCCAGAAGGACTATCTCATGCCCTTCATTAAGCAAGGCCCTTGCCAGATAATAACCTACTCTACCACCGCCGACAATGACGATGTACATCGCTTTCCTCTTATTCCTCTATTTTTTCTTTCACCAGTTCGGCAAAGATTGTGGTCGGGCTGAAGGCCTCCAGACCAAGGGTTTCATACATCTCCTGGCGCAAAGGGTCATATATTCGGGATAAAACACGCGGCACATTGAAAATATGCTTGGCAATCTGGGCGGCCATTACATTCCGATTGTCCCCCTGTGTCATGGCGACGAAGACGTCTGCCTCTTCAATGCCGGCTCTCCTCAGTACCTCCTCATCCATGCCGTTGCCGAGCAGGGCCGTGCCCCTGAAGTCAGGCGGCAACCTCCGGAAACTGTAGGCGTCAATATCGAGGACAGTGATTTCATGGCCGTCTTGTTCCAGTATTCCGGCGAGCTGGGCGCCAACTCGACCACAGCCCATAATGACGATTTTCATCATTGACCTCAATAAATGGATTTTAATGCTGGTAAAGTATCACCGGGCAGGGTGAATTCTTCAGTACGTAAGGAACCACACTGCCCAGACTGAACTGGCCAAAGCGTCTCTTATACTTGACGCCCATCAGAATGATGTCTACCTCCCGTTCCACCGCCTCATCGATTATCGCTGGGCCCACATCGCGGGCCTGGAGGACGTCCGTCTCCACCTCGTAGTCTTCTTCTTCAGCGAGGATTTCCATATGGTCGAGGATGCTTTCGGCTTTATCGATTTCGGGTCCGATTTCCGCATCAAGGGGCAGGGCACGCTTGATGGTGACAACGTAAACCGACCAGATTTTCCCTTTTTCTTTCTTGGCTAGCCTGATGGCGAGCCTTATAGCCTCAACATCAGCCTCGCTACCGACCACCGGAACTAGGATTTTCTGGAATTCCATATCCTTTTACAATATTTAATACAGGGGTATTATAATCCTCTCCATAAAAATCTACAATGGGGTATCACTTTTTTTATTTTTCTCCTGGTCCTTTGGTGTATGCGTCAGAGGCAGGTTTTCCCTTTTTCGATAGATATAGTAAATGATGATGCCAAGCACCATCCAGCCAAGCCCTACCCACCGGCTGTAGGGCTGAGTTATCAAAATGATAATCCAGATCAAAGCAAGCGCACAAATGCCGAGAAGGGCGCTTATTGGCAGCTCACGTCCCTTTATCTTTATATTGCCGCCAAGCTTGAAAGGGCGTGGCAATTCCGGTCGCCTGATGCGCAGGCTGATGATGGACGCGTGGGCGAACATGAAGGCCAGCAGGGAACCAACCGCGTATAGCGCGCCCATGTTTTTGAAGACATCGGCTTCAAAGAAGCCGGGCAGCAGGATGAGGATAGCAATAACGCTGAACAGAATTATGGATATGTAGGGCGTTTTAAATCGGGGATGAATCCGGCTCAGCGCCGGCGGCACCAGACGGTGGTTGCCCAGCGAAAAAGCGAGGCGGGAAATGCCGATGAGCCCGGCATTGGTGGCGATAAGCAGTATGGTACCAGCCAGGATGGCGATCAGCGGCTTGAGCACATCCTGCAGCAGCACCAGTGGCAGGTTAGCCGCAATGCCGGCGACCGGGTCTCTAGACCAGTCAGAGGCCAGCTCCTGTGGCGTCATTGCCGATAGCGATACCAGCGAGATACCGGCAAAGATGACCAGGACGGCCACAATCATCATCACCAGGGCCCTTGGCACCCTTTTCTGCGGCTGCTTGGTCTCTTCCGCCATCTGAGACATGGTTTCAATTCCGGTATAGGCGATGGCGGCAAGCGCAATGCCGATAATCAGGTTCTCTGGCGCTGGCCAGTTATCAACGATGCGTCTGATAATGACGGTCGGGTTGAATAAAAGTATGAAGCCGATAACTACCAGTGAAATCTGCGTTGCCAGGTCAAGCACCGCCGCGCTGATATTAACAAACGACGTTTCCTTGATGCCGATGACATTCAGGGTCATGAGGAAGAAGACAATTGCCACGGAAGCCAGAGTACCTATGATCGCTGAGTCTTTGAAAGGCTCCCAGAAGAAGCCAAGGTAAGGAGGAATGGTGAAGGCGGAGATGGATATGGTGACGATGTAGCTTAGCATAAGCGCCCAGCCGGCGATAAAGCCAGCCAGGTCATTAAAGCCATGCCGGGCGAAACTGGCCGAGCCGCCAGCTTCCGGTAGTGCGGCGGTGCCTTCCGCATAGGTGAGCGCGGTAAAGATAAAAAGGACACCGGCAATGCCCAGTGCCACGGGTGTTGCCCCCATGGCTACCAGAGCAACAATGCCCAAGGCATAATAGATGGAGGAGCCGACATTGCCATAGCCGGCACTGAATACCGCAGGAATGCCGAGTACTCGCCGCAAGCGGAATTGTTTGATTCTTCGGGGGCGAAAAAATCTATCACCAGGTTTAGGTTGCCGAGAATTTTGCATATTATATGTTTGCTAACTAGCCATTTTTATCAGTGCATTGTGCTATTTTATGCCCCTAATAGATGGCTGTCAAATTTTATTTAGAGGATAATTATATTGACAAATGGCATTTTAGAGGCTATAATATGCGCCAAAAGTCATAGCAAAAAGTATGGACATGATAATCAGAACCAGAGTGTTTGAGCTGTGTGATGGGCGCTACCGTAACCTGTCAGAACTGGCACATGCCATGGGGCTATCCGTGAGCCAGGTTTACCGAGTCCGCGAAGGAAAACGAAGCATCAACCAGAAATTCATCATCGGGGCAAAGAAAGCCTTTCCCGATTACGGACTTGATGACCTCTTTTATCTCGATAATGACCGGCTAAGTGATTTTGCCGTGGGGACAAGTGGCACAAGGAATTATCGAAGCATTAATTAACGGAAGACTGGATTTGCTCGCAGAGTATAAGCGGAAAAACCGGCGAGAACAGTAATGAATAATGAATATGGAAGGGAGATAGTGATAAATTGCAGATGGGAGTACTTCAATTTGGTCCCCGATTTTAAAGCCCGGTTTCCTCTGGTTGTACTTTATGCAGCGTTTCCCTTACCTCAGGGTGGTCGATATACAGCGTCCCGTTAAGGTGGTCGATCTCATGCTCCAGCGCCTGGGCGAGCAGGCCTTCAGCTTTAATCCTCACCTCTCTGCCATTCTGGTCGCGGCCTTTGGCGGTTACTGACTCAGCGCGTTTGATCTGTCCGAAATAACCGGGGATGCTGAGGCAACCCTCATCGACAATCCGTTCCCCGCGCCGGCGCACTATCTCCGGGTTTATCAAAACGATGTCTTCCTCTTCGGGTATCCCTATGACGATAACGCGCAGCGGGATGCCTACCTGCGGCGCCGCCAGCCCGACACGGCCCGGCTCGGCATGCATCGTCTCCAGCATGTCCCGGATCAGCTTTTTGATTGAGCCGTCAACAGTTTGTACTTTCCTGGCCTTCCGTTTGAGTACCGAATCAGGAAGGCTACGAATCGGAAGAACTGCCATCGTAGTTACCCGGTTGATAAAATCGATTACAGTTTACTAGAGCAGACTCACCGGGTCAATGTCAATCGCCCAGCCCTGCGGGAAGGTTATTTGAGAGAGGAAAGATGATAGTTCAGTGCCGCGCAGTATGATCTGCCATCGGTAGCGGCCTCTGAGTCGGTGGATAAATGCTGGAGCCGGGCCAATCAAGTTGAGAGCGCTGATGCCTCTGGCGTCTCTTTCCAGCGTTAATATGTTTCTCATTTTTTCTGCCTCTCGCTGGCAGATGGCATTATTGATATGGCTGTAAGTTAACGTAGCCAGCCGGGAAAATGGTGGATTATGCAGCTGACGCCGATAGTCGATTTCCCTTTCGTAGAAAGCGAGGTAATCATGATTCGCTGCTGCCCGGATGGCATAATGTTCCGGCGAGAAGGTCTGAATGATTACCTGTCCGCCCAGAGGCCCTCGACCGGCCCTACCGGCTACCTGGCTCAGCAGTTGGAAAGTCCGCTCGCCGGCGCGGAAGTCGGGTAGATTCAGGCTAGTGTCCGCGCTCACCACGCCCACCAGCGTTACCCGCGGCAGGTCCAGC
This sequence comes from Dehalococcoidia bacterium, assembly GCA_011174815.1. Classification (GTDB taxonomy): domain Bacteria; phylum Chloroflexota; class Dehalococcoidia; order Dehalococcoidales; family RBG-16-60-22; genus E44-bin89. The sequence continues at coordinate 4,740 of DUFF01000075.1, forward strand.
CCCTTGGCCACCATCTGCGTGCCGATGAGGATATCCGCTTTGTGGTCGCGAAACTGGCGCAGTATTTTCTCGTGCGATTCTTTGCTGCGGGTCATATCACTGTCCCAGCGGAGCAGTCGTGCTCCGGGCAGGGCATAGCTGACTTCCTGTTCCACCTTCTGTGTGCCCAGGCCAAGGTATTTCATTTGCCGGCTGAAACACCGGGGGCAGCGGTCGGGCACCGCCGTCCTGTAATTGCACTGGTGGCAGACAAGTACATCTTCGGTATAATGGTGGGTCAGGGGTACCTCACAGCGATGGCAGCGCAGCACGAAGCCACAGCGTCGGCACTGGATGAACGTGGCCCCGCCCCGACGGTTGAGGAATAAAATCGCCTGCTCCCCGCCGTTTATGGCCTGTGTCATTGCCTGTGATAGGGCGCGACTGAATATGCTGCGGTTGCCGGCCTTCAGTTCTTCCCTCATGTCCACGATATCAACATGCGGTAGCGGTGCGCTTTCCACCGGGACTACCCGTTGCGGAAGCTGGAGGAGTTCATAGCTTCCCTGTCGGGCACGGAAATAGGTGTTTACATCGGGAGTGGCGCTGCCCAGAATAACGACCGCCCCCGTCAGCTCGGCCAGCTTCATGGCCACATCGCGGGCGTGGTAGCGAGGTGGGTTCTCCTGCTTGTAAGTCCATTCATGTTCTTCGTCGAGCACGATAAGCCCAAGGTCAGGCTGGGGGGAAAAGAGGGCGCTCCGGGGGCCAATTACGACGTCGAATTCGCCGTCCCTTATCCTCCGCCATTCGTCATACTGCTCACCAGGTGAAAGTTTGCTGTGCAGCACAGCTACCCGGCGCGGGAAGCGGGAGGCAAAGCGCTCTATGGTCTGCAGGGTGAGGGCGATTTCTGGCACCAGGACAATGCCTCTCCGCCCCGACTTCACCGTTTCCGCCAGTGCCCGCAGGTATATCTCGGTCTTGCCGCTGCCGGTAACGCCGTGTAGCAGAAAAACCCCGGGTTGTGTCTTATCACCGTGCATCGCTTCACCGATGCGTGAGAACGCTACTTCCTGGGCCCGGGTCATTTGCGGCGACGACGTTGGCGCAATGTCCTGATAGGAAATCGGCTCCCGTTTGACTTCCACAGTCTCGAAAGCAATCAACCCCCGGCGGACCAAGGCGTCGGCGGTGGCCCGTTCTATACCCAGTTTTTGCCTCAATTCCGTCCAGGGAATCGACCCGGTTGACTCGCTCAAGAAATCAAGAAGGCCTGCCTGCTTTAAAGCTCTTCTCCCTTTAAGCTCTGCGGATATCTCCCGGGCAGTGGCTAAAGGCACGTTGAGGCGCAGAAAGGGCACCGTCTTGGGCCGCATCTTTATCGGCTCAATTTCATAGCTTCTCGTCGCTAGGCCTTTTCTCACCAGCTGTGAGATGATGGCCTGTGCCTTCTTTATACCGAGCTTTTTCTCCAGTTCCCTGGTGTTCACCTTTTCCTGATTCTGCAAAAGCGCCAGGGCCTGGCGCTGCGGTGGGGTGAGGGAAGACAGGGACTGTTCATCAGAGTCCAGCACCGCCGAGACAAAGGTCAGCGTTCTCCGCTCGAATCCCGGCGGCAGCATGAGGGCCACGGCATCGAAAAGGGGAGATAGATAGTAATCGCTTATCCATCGGGCCAGTTGAAGCTGGATTGGGGAGAGCAACGGGCGGGACTCGATTACATCGATAATATCTCTGGTCTCTTCCACCGCCGGGTGGGGGGTCAGCGCCATGACAATGCCCTGTAGGGTGCGTTCGCCGAAGGGAACCCATACCGCCTGCCCTACCTCGACATTCAGATGCGGTGGTATGGCGTAGCTGAAAGCGCGGCGCTGGGCAACCGGGGAATTGACGCTGACCTCGGCATATTTCATCCTGTCCTCGAGCGATTGCCCCAAACTTCTGTTGCTGGACGCTACGGAAAGGTTACTCTTCAGGCTTTTCTTCTTTGGTTGCTTCTTCTGCTGGTGCCGCTTCCGGCTCTTCAGAGCCTAGCTCACCCTGAGCCTGAATCGCCTCTGGCTCCGCCTCCTCCACTTCGTTAGGAGCTTTCTCCTCTACAGACGGCTCTTCCGTAGCCTCGGATACGGCTTCTTCGATTTCCGGCAACGCTTCTTCCGGTTCGGTCGGCAGTTCCTCTTCCGCCGATTCGACTGCACCCATTGTTTCTTCTTCGACCTCAGCGGCAAGCCCCTGCATTTGGGCCAGCTCTTTTTCCCGGTCCAAACGGCGCTCTTTGATTCGGGCTGCCTTACCGCTGCGCCCGCGCAGGTAGAATAGTTTGGCGCGGCGTACCTTTCCGTGGCGTATTACTTCCACGCGCTCCACCCGCGGCGAGTGCAGCGGGAAAGTGCGCTCCACGCCGACACCGTAAGCGATGCGCCTGACGGTAAAGGTGCTGCCTATCCCGCCACCCTGCAACTTTATGACCACTCCCTGGAATGGCTGGAGGCGTTCCTTACCGCCTTCGATCACTTTGGTGAAAACGCGTACCGTATCACCCGGGGAAAGTTCTGGAATTCTGGGGTTGCGTTTGACATCTATCAGCGAATCGATATTCATTCTTCGGGCTCCTTGCTTGAACTTGACTTGGTTTTATCTGAAGCGGTGAATTTCTCCACCAATTGCTCTTCTTCTCGACCGAGTTTAGTCTTTTTGATGAGGTCCGGCCGTCGCTCCAGAGTGCGTCGGATGACCTGTTCCCGGCGCCATCGGGCAATCTGAGCGTGGTCGCCGGAGAGCAGCACTTCCGGCACGGACCAGCCTTGGAAATCAGCCGGACGGGTGTACTGAGGGTATTCCAGCAGGCCGTTGGTGTATGAATCCTCTTGAGCAGAATGTTCCGAGCCGAGCACGCCCGGAAGCAAACGTATGACGGCGTCAATGACCACCAGCGCCGGCAGTTCGCCGCCGGTCAGCACGTAATCACCGATGCTGATTTCATCGGTAACTAGGTGCTCCACCACGCGCTCGTCAATGCCCTCATAGTGGCCGCAGATAAAAATTAGATGGCGGTGCTTTGACAGCTCTACGGCGATTTGCTGGTGGAAGAGCCGCCCCTGCGGCGTGAGCAGGATGATCGGTGGTTCCGCGGCTCCAGGTTCTCGGTCAACCTGTGTCTTCACCGATTCCACCGCTTCAAAGATAGGCTCGGGCTTGAACACCATGCCTGAACCGCCGCCATAGGGATAATCATCAACGGTATGGTGTCTATCATGGGTGTAATCACGTATGTTATGTACGTTGATGCTGACCAGATTCTGGTCAATGGCCCGCTTGAATATGCCGAAGCTGAACGGCACGTCAAACATCTGTGGAAATATGGTCAGCACATCAATACGCATCGAAAATCCCTGTCCCTGGCTAAGAGTGCTCGGTGACCACCCCTTTGATAATATCAACGGCGTGCGGTATCGCCGGCAGCACCACCTCGAGGCATTCCCTGACCGCCCTTGGGCTGCCGGGCAGGTTGATTATCAGGCTCCGGCCGCGAACTCCAGCAGTGGCCCGGCTCAGCATCGCCATCGGTGTCTTGTCCAGCGATTTGGCTCTCATTGCTTCCACTAGACCCGGAACAAGGCGGTCGACAATGGCTACGGTAGCTTCCGGGGTAACATCACGCTCGCCAAGCCCGGTGCCGCCGGTGGTGATGATGACATCCGTCTGGCCGCTATCCGCCCATTCTGATAGCTTCCGGCGGATAACATCAAGTTCATCAGGGACGACCTCGTAGTGGACGGTCTCACTGCCCAGGTCGGAAAATACATCCCTGATGGTCTGGCCGCTTTTATCATAGCGCTGGCCGCGCGCCCCTTTATCGCTGATGGTCAGTATACCGACGCTAAACATTGCCCATTACCAAAACAAACTTCATTTTACCACAGATGAAGCGAATAACAAAATGAAAAAAATTTTATGGAAAATTCAATAAATTTAGCCCAAAAGCCTTGACAAAAGTGGACTATCGTGTTATAAAAAGTGTTATAAAATGGTGAGAAGTGGGGAATTGTGGTAAATAATGGTGACTAGTTGAGGCGTCAGGGTGTTTTACGGGGAATACAGCTACAAGATAGATGAAAAGGGTCGGGTAGCGATACCGCCCCGGTTCCGCAGGGAACTGAAAGACGGCGTGATTCTGTCTCCAGGGACAGAAAAATGCATTAACGTTTATCCGCTGTCGGAATGGCGCAAACTGGCTACTTCTCTTACCAGTGATCCGCTGACACCCAGCAAGATGCGCCGGCTAAAGAGGGCCATATTTGCCACCGCCTTCAACGTTGCCATTGATGGGCAAGGCCGGGTAGCCCTGCCGATACCACTGCGAGAGCACGCGGAAATTCAGGAAGACGTCGTCGTTACCGGAGCCAACAACTACTTGGAAATCTGGGATCAGGCTCTCTGGGAAGAAGAAAAAACGGTCAGCCTGGAGCAGGCCTGGCAGATTATAGAAAGCCTGGAGCGGCGTGATGAGTCCAAGTAAACATAGCTCATACCACGTCCCCGTTCTGCTGGGAGAAACAATGGAGGCACTGGCGGTCCAGCCCGGAGGTCGCTACGTTGATTGCACGGTGGGTGGTGGCGGACATGCCCGGGCAATTCTGGAACGCAGCTTCCCCGGAGGACAGTTGCTCGGCATTGATGCCGACCCCGAAGCGATAGATGCTGCCCACAAAAGACTTGAGGCACATCGGAGTTCTGTCCTGCTGGTTAATGATAACTTCGTAAATCTGCAGGCAACCTGCATCAGATATGATTTCTTTCCGGTACATGGCATCCTGTTCGACCTCGGTCTTTCCTCAATGCAATTGAACGGCAGCGGGCGTGGCTTCAGCTTTCAGTATGATGCTCCCCTCGATATGCGTTTCAATCCCGGCCAGGAAATAACGGCCGCTGATATTGTCAATAGTTCACCTGAAGCTGAGCTGGCACGCATTATCCGAACCTATGGCGAGGAAGGCCACAGCCGTCAGGTAGCACGGTATATCGTACGTGAACGTCCCGTCACCTCCACCCTTCATCTGGCCCGCATCGTGGAGAAGGCAGTAAGTCGAAAAGGAAGTAAAATTCACCCGGCCACGAAAACATTCCAGGCACTCCGAATTGCGGTGAACCTGGAACTGGAAAACCTGGAGATAGCACTGAAACAGGCAATTGAGCTCCTCGGCTTTGAAGGCAGGCTGGTGGTGATAAGCTACCATTCCTTGGAAGACCGCATCGTGAAGTGTTTCATGCAACGGGAAGCCAGAAAATGCGTCTGTCCGCCTGGTACGCCGGTGTGCGTCTGCGGGCATAAACCACGTCTGAAGCTCATTCACCGGCATGTGGTTGCGCCTTCCGAGGACGAGATGCGGGCCAATCCGCGCAGTCGCAGCGCCAAGCTGAGGGCAGCGCGCCTGATAACGCAGAATGACTGCCTGGCCACAGAGGAGATGGAAGTACTCCTGGCGGAGACCAAAGCCAGGGCCTGGAGAAGGCCGGCGCTTTTGCGCAAGCTGCAAATGGTATTTGCCATGGCCTGATGCCGCCGGACAAATTAAGTAATGCGGTCAAGGAGGTTCTGGAAATGTGAAGGATAACAGAACTCTAATGATTAAAAGCTATGAAAAGGGAGGGCTAGATGAGAAATCGAACTGTAGCGGCAATTGATGTTGGTACCACCAAGGTATGCACGGTTGTGGCTGACCTCAATGAAGGCGGCACGCCGCGTATCGTCGGTGTTGGCATTGCTCCATCAGTGGGCCTGCATAAAGGCCTGGTGGTAAACATCAATGAGGCCAGAGAATCAATCAGAGAATCAGTAAGGAAAGCGGAACAGTCGAGCAATTACAGGGTGGAGTCAGCCTATGTCGGCGTGACCGGGCGCCATGTTACCTCGCTGAACAACCGCGGCGTGGTGGCAATAACTCGGAACGACCGTGTAGTGCGCACGGATGACCTGAGACGTGTTCTTGCCTCGGCACAGAGCATAAAGGTACCCAGCGACCGCAAACTCCTCCACGTTATCCCGAGGGCTTATGCCGTTGATGGTCAAGCCGGAGTTAAGAACCCGGTCGGCATGCATGGATTCAGGCTTGATGTAGAAACTCACGTTATCACCGCGGCTGTAACCTCAATACAGAACCTGGTGAAGTGCATCCGCAGCATAGGCATTGATATTGATGACCTTGTTCTCGAGCCTCTCGCCAGCAGCGAGGCGATACTGACTCCGGATGAGAAGGAAGTCGGCGTTATCCTGGCTGACATCGGCGGTGGAACGACCGATATCGCGGTTTTCAAAGAAGGCAGCATCTGGCATACCTCAATACTGCCCGTCGCCGGCTATCAGCTCACCAGGGATATATCTATTGGCCTGGGCCTGCCATTTGACGTCGCCGAGGAGATGAAGAAGCGGTACGGCAGCGTGATGCCCGTCTATGAAGGCCGGACTGATGATACCACGGCGATATCTCAGGACGGACATGGCGTCTCATATCAGGACCTGTGCGACATTATCCGCGCTCGCGTTGAGGAGATTCTGAAGCTCATCCTGCTGGAACTGCCCAACTCCGAATACGAAACGCTGGTGCCGGCAGGGCTGGTGCTCACCGGCGGCAGCTCCAATCTGGCAGGCACGGCCACGCTGGGCCGTGAAATACTGCAGCTTCCGGTCAGGATAGGTGCTCCATCCAATATTGAAGGTATCGCTGATGTCCTCTGCAATCCGGCATACGCGACGAGCGTTGGTCTGCTCATGTGGGGAATCAAACATGAGGGAAGACAGGGCTGGTCGCGCTGGAATTTTGGCTCGGCGGTCCGGCGGTTGGCTCACCGGCTGAAGAGCCTCTTCAGCTAGCAATTGAAACCAGAACGTTTTCAGTTTAATGCAATAAGGAGGGGGAAATGGCAAAGTCAAGTTTTGTGGCTAATCCAGCCAAAATCAAAGTTGTCGGCTTGGGCGGTGGCGGCAGTAATGCAATAACCCGCATGGTCAGGGAAGAAATACAGGGTGTGGAATTCATTGCCATGAATACCGATGCCCAGGCCTTGGCGGTTACCGAAGCTCCCATAAGAGTTCAGCTTGGCGAGAAACTGACCAGAGGGCTGGGTGTTGGTGGTGACCATAACCTGGGCCAGAAAGCTGCCGAAGAAAGCCGTGACGAGCTTAGTGACCTTGTTGATGGTGCCGATATGGTGTTCGTTACCTGTGGTATGGGTGGCGGTACCGGCACCGGCGCCGCGCCTATCGTAGCCGAGATAGCCAAACAGAGTGGTGCTCTGACCATCGCCGTGGTCACCAAACCGTTCGGTTTTGAAGGTGTCAATCGCATGCAGGTAGCCAACGAAGGTATCACTAGGCTGATGGGCAAAGTTGATACCCTGATAATTATTCCCAACGACAAGCTGCTTACACTCTGCGACCAGAAGACTGGTGTAGATAGTGCCTTCAAGCTGGCCGACGACGTTCTCAGGCACGGCGTGCAGGCCATCGCTGAGGTTATCACCACTCCCGGGCTGATCAATTTGGACTTCGCAGATGTTAAAGCGATCATGAAAGATGCGGGACCTGCCTGGATGTCCATTGGTCGGGGCTCGGGTCAGAATCGTGCCGTGGAGGCGGCCAAACAGGCGTTGGCCAGCCCGCTGCTGGATGTCTCCATCAATGGCTCAAAGGCGGTGCTCTTCAATGTGGTCGGCAGCAACAGCCTCACCCTGTTTGAGGTAAACGAGGCAGCTGACGTTATACGGCAGGCCGTGGACCCGGAGGCAAATATCATTTTCGGCGTTGCCCATGACCCGGAAATGGACAATGATGTCCGCATTACCCTGATCGCCACCGGCTTCGTGTCCAAGCTCGGGCTGACTGGAGCGGGTCAGGAGGATGAACTGACCCAGCTTCTTAGAGGCATCAAGAGCGAGGATGAGCTGGACGTTCCTTCGTTCCTGCGCCGTCCTATGGTCAGCCACCGGCGCCAGGCAATAACTCCGGCAATGAAATCGGTGCAACCGCCGCTGATGACTTCATCACGCGATTCTAAGTAAACCGGAATGGTCGGCGTCATATAGGTCGGAAGAGATAAGTACTCCCGGCAAGAAACGACGGTGTGGGGCCTCGCCGTTGTTGAAGCGCTGGTGGGTATATGGTACATTATACAGGAGCAAACGAAACGTGGCTTCAAACGAAATTACGGGTTGCCACAATGGAAAAAACCAGAACCGCAGCGGCAACGGGCTTAAGTTTGCTTACTGTCCCTACTGCAATAAAAAGGGACTTTACAAGGTGGCCCGCAGATATGAGCGTTGCCGGTGTTGCGGATTACACCGGGTACTATTGCCAGGGCAGGACTTCTGATTATCTGGCTTTTTGGGAATAGGACTGACCGCCGGCCAATAAACCGGAGGATAGTATTGCGTTTTGTTTGACAATTATTTCCACAATATTTATCCTAATTACATGACGCCGTTCATTCAAGGTGCGTTGAATCCAAAGTTATTTCATATTTGGTATGCGAGTCATTGCCGGTAAAGCGAAAGGGCACCAGCTCAAATTTCCCGGAGGAACCGTCACCCGTCCGGCGACCGATTTGGTTAAAGGGGCGATTTTTTCCATTTTGGAAAACGTGACTGAGGATTGGTCACAGGTGCTTGACCTTTTTTCCGGTAGCGGCCAACTCGGTATAGAAGCCTTGAGCCGCGGGGCTGGCTGGGTTGACTTTGTTGAAAGGGAACCGCGATGTTGTGCTATAATAAAACAAAATCTGGAAAAGACGGGGTTTTTTAGTCAGGCGCATGTTTATTGCTGCAGCGTCGTCAAAGCACTTTCCTTCTTGGACAAGGAGTACGATATAATCCTGATGGACCCTCCTTATTCTGATTCATCAATTGGAAAACTGATAACGCAGTTAGCCGAAACCAGTCTGGTCGGCGATAGTTCAGTGGTTGTGGTAACACACTCATCTCTGCTTCCATTTAATGCCGTGTATGGTGCCCTGAATCTGGTCAAAGAGCATCGTCACGGTGATAGCTGTATCGCTGTGTTCCGCAAAGGAGGGGCATTGTGACCGTAGCTATTTATCCAGGGACTTTTGACCCGATTACCAATGGTCACCTCGATATCGTGCAGCGGGCAGCCCGGTTATTTGACAGAATAATAATCGGGGTGTATGAGAAATCGAACAAGCACCTTGTCTTCAGCACGAAGGAACGGGTAGAGCTGGCCAAGAGGGCAGTAGCCAATATACCGAATGTTGAGGTAAAATCGTTCCACGGGTTAACGGTTGATTTTGCCAGAAATGAAAAAGCTCAGGTTATGATCCGTGGTCTGCGAATGAATGCCGATTTCGAAAAAGAGTTTGAGATGGCGATGATGAACCGCAAACTGGCTCCGGACCTGGACCTGCTCTGCCTGATGGCAAGTCAGGAGTATCAGTTTCTCAGTTCCAGCCTGCTGAAAGAAGTAGCCCGTCTGGATGGCAATATCAACGACCTTGTCCCGGAGTATGTGGCTGAAGCTTTAAAGAGAAAGGTTAACGATACAATATAATTGAAAATTTGCTAACGTGCTTTTTACCCAAATCCGACATTTTAAGTAGAAAAGGAGGTAGATGAATGGCGTACAAGATTACGGAGGAGTGCATAAGCTGCGGGGCATGTGAACCGGAGTGTCCGAACCAGGCCATCAGCGAAGGGGAGACCATCTATGTGATTGACCCCAACAAATGCACTGAATGCGTCGGCTCCTATGAATCTTCGCGATGCGCTGAGGTCTGCCCGGTTGATGCCTGCGTGGCTGATCCGGCGCACAAGGAAAGCCGCGAGCAGCTTCTGGAAAGGTGGAAGAAGCTGCATCCGGGAGAAACGCCGTCAGTTACCTGATGGTAACTTGAGGTAAAACCTTATACCGGTAATTGAGAAAAAAATGGGGGCTGCGTTCCTGTTTATCCCCTATAGCGTAGCCCCCATATCTAAACTTCCGGTTTCAGCGGTTAATAATCTTCTCTTACTGGAAAAAAGAGCGCACCGAGTCGAATTCATCAGGCAATAGCGCCAGCACCATAGGGAAACCATCCAGTAGAAAGGTAGCCAGGGCTGATTCCGCAATTGGCTCGGCTATGCCCAGGAATTTGGTCCAGATGGCCAGCAGGGCCCCGCAGAATATGGCTCCCATTATCAGGCCTAAGAGTGCCCCACCCAGTCGGTTTACCCAGCCAAGGAGTATGATTGAGGTCAGCCACTTCAGGACACCGGCGAGTATGCTGGTGAGCAGAACCACGCCGATGAGTATTATGGCGAAGGCGACCACCCGGGCCAGCGTCTCCTGAGGGATGAAGGTGAGACTACCTGCCAGAGCGACGTAGAAACGCCCGGCCAGGATAACACCCACAACCACTCCAATTAGCGTCAGCACCGCCTTGATGATGCCGATTTTCAGGCCGACCAGCGCCGTGATGCCGATTACCACCAGAAGCGCAATATCAAGCCAGCTCATAATTTAATAAAACCTTTATCCCTGCCGTTCTAAATTCTCAATCCGTTACCCGGTTTTAATTCTTATTATTAATATCATTCGTAGTGCAGCGCGTCAATGGGGTTGAGGCGGGCAGCCCGCATTGCCGGCCATAGCCCGGAGGCCAGTCCAATGAACAGCGAGACCATGAAGGCCAGCAAAATTATATCAATAGAGACAGTCGCCCCCAGGCGAAAGCCACCGATGTCTATCTGAGAAATCGCCCAGGACAGGAGCCAGCCACTGGTTATGCCAATACCGCCGCCGATAAAACCCAGCGTGGCCGCTTCCACGAGGAATTGGAGCAGGATATCGCGGCGTTTGGCGCCCACCGCCTTGCGGATGCCTATCTCCCGCGTCCTTTCTGTTACCGATACCAGCATGATGTTCATGATGCCGATGCTTCCCACCAGAAGCGATATGCTGGCAATGGAACCTAGGACGATGGAGAATATCCCCGTCACCTGACCGACGATTTCCAAAACCTGTTCCTGAGTAACCACGGCGAAATCATTCTTATCATCGTCCTTCAGGTTATGTCGCCGTCGCAGAATGGACTCAATTTCTTCGGTTACCGCTTCACTGTTTTCTAGGTCGGTCAGCTGAAAGCTTATTGAAGCCACAGCATCCTGCCCAGTGGCGGTCTGCTGGGGAAATAAACGTGCCTGATAGGTGGTGACGGGCACAACTACCAAATCATCGAGGCTGAAACCCATCATGGCGCCGCCTTTGGGTTCCAGCACCCCTATCACGGTGAAGCGCTGTTTCTTCATCTTCACCTGTTTTCCCACTGCGTCATCATCGCCGAACAGGTCTTCGGCTACCTCGCTGCCCAGCACCACCACGTTGGCCCGCTGCGCTACATGGTGGTCGGTAAAAAACTGGCCAGATGCTATGGAATACTGCAAAACGTCCAGGTACGCGGGAGTGGCTCCGTGGAGCAGTGCGCTGTGGGTTTCGCCACCAGCCGTAAGTGTGATAAAATTCTCGTTTATGGGCACAATATCGCTGATACCACGGACACTCTCCAGTGCCCGGACATCATCCATGGTAAGCGTCGGCAGGGCATATCCTGGGGACATGGCCATAAATCCACCTTCCGCCTCGGGGTTGCTGGGGATTATGCTGAGCACATTTGTGCCCAGTTCCTCGTAAGCCTCGGTGATGGATGCCTCGGCGCCCCTGGCCACTGACATGAGGGTGATGACTGACCCCACCCCGATGATGATGCCGAGCATGGTCAGCGAAGAGCGCAGCTTGTTGGCGAATAACGACCTGATGGCAATTACTATGGAATCAAAAAATTTCAACTATGTCTCCTACTATTCATTTGTCGTCAGTTCTCGACACCCTTTCGCTTGCTTACGGAGGTATTATTGTTTTTAACTTTTTCATCGCTGATAATCCGGCCGTCTAGCAGGCGTATTATACGCTGCGTCTGCATGGCTACGTCCGGTTCGTGCGTGACCAGAATTACGGTAATCCCTTCCTTATGAAGCTCACCAAAAATGCGTATTATTTCTGTGGTGGCAGAGCTATCCAGGTTACCTGTTGGTTCGTCTGCCAGTATCAGTGACGGCTGGTTTACCAGAGCACGGGCGATAGCTACGCGCTGCTGCTCGCCGCCGGACAGTTCGGTGGGTTTATGGGAAGCTCGTGCTCCCAGGCCGACCCTTTCCAGCGCCTCTAGGCTGCGCTTGTGCCGCTGTCCGCCGCCGCTGTAGAGGAGGGGCAGCTCCACATTGGAAATGGCTGAGGCACGTGGCAGGAGGTTGAACGTCTGAAAAACAAAGCCGATTTTCTTGTTTCTCAGCTCGGCGAGCTTGTTATCATTGAGGCGGCTGACGTCCATGCCTTCTAGCGTATATTTGCCCGCCGTAGGCTTGTCCAGAAAGCCGATGATGTTCATCAGTGTTGATTTGCCGGAACCGGAGACACCGACGATGGCCACCATCTCCCCCTGCTTGATGGTCAGGTCTACCCCCCGGAGAGCTGGGACCTCAACTTTGCCCATACGGTAGATTTTGGTGATATTATCAAGCTCAATCATCTGATGCTCCTGTCTTGTTAATCCTGTGACGTATTTGGCATAACCTCCCGTTTAGTTACCAGCGTTTTCAGTCGACGAGGACCGTTTCTCCGGCGTTTAAGCCGCTGATGATTTCCGTATCGAAACCATCGCTGATGCCTATTTCAACCGGCCTTGCTTCCAGGTCATCATCAACCACCACATAGACCACTGGATTACCCTCGTTGTCCTCATTGATGGCGTGGTCCGGCACCAGCAGGACATCAGTGCGGCGGACCAGAACGATGTCGGCCTCAGCGCTCATGCCAACCCTGACGCCTGAGTCCTCGGGGACGTTTAGCTCAATTTTAACGTTGTAAACGATAACGCCGCCGACCTCGGTCGCGAGCGGATAGATGATGGTGACCACGCCGGTAAATTCCCTGTCAGGCAGGGCGTCAAGAGTGATAATGGCCTCCTGACCTACCTCCACTTCCGGGATATCGATTTCATCCACTTCCACTTCCAGTTCCATACTGGTGGGATTAATCAGGCTTATGATCTGTTTGGGTGACATCGTTGGAGATGGTATCATATCACCTTCTTCGGCGGTGACGCTGGCCACTAAGCCATCGAACGGAGCTTTGATGACCGCCTCTTTCAGGTCTTTCTCCGCCTGTTCCACGGACTTTCTGGCCAGCGCTGCTGACTGCTTGGATTGCTCAACAGCCGCTTTCGCTGCCTCTACCGACAGTTCTTTTAGGGCAATATTTTCGCTCAGTTGGTCAAGGTTTTTCTGGGCCTGGGTCTCGGCCATTTGTGCGGCCTCCAGTTGCAGCCTGGCGATGGCTACCTCCTCGGTATCATAGGCATTCCTTTTTGCGTCTAGTACTGCCTCCGCTGCATCCAGCCTTGCCTGTGCATAGGCTATCGTTTCGTCTGACAGATTCCGCTCTAATGCGTACTGCAAAAACGCCTCGGCGTTGTCCACGTCTTTCTGGGCGGTTTCAATATCCGGCCAGGTGTATATATCGCGGGTTTCATCGAGGTAATGCTCAGCCGACCTCACGTCTATCTGTGTCTTAAGCAGGGCAAGCTCCAGCACATCTTTCTGGTCCAGAGCGTTATCGAGTTCATATTCAGCGGCTTTCTGATTCAGCTCCGCCTGGGTGAGTGCAACCTCGGCCTGGGTGAGTGTGTATTCGGCCTGTTGCTTGGCCAGTTCCAGAGAATCGATGTCAAGCTCAGCCAGAATTTCACCTTTGGTAACACGGTCGCCCTTTTCAACATGTATTCTGGCGATGCGTCCCCCGCTGCCAAAGCTCAGGTTTGCGTCCTCTGCTGTCTCAATATTACCGCTGCCGCTGACGGTAACCAGCAGGTCTCCCTTTTCTACCTCAACATACCGCTCCACCTCCTTTTCCTCTTCTCCCAGGGGACTGCATGCGGTAACTGTGCTTAAGGCAATGAGGAGCAGAAAAGCGGTGATGATTTGTAATTTTTTCATTCTATACCTCCAGAAAAAATAGGTTGCACTTCGCTAACGACCTTGTTTTACTATCTGGCTGCCCTTCTGGTGTTCTTTTTCCCATCTTTCCAGCAGGGCAGGGAACTCCTGTTCCAGAAAGGTATAGACATCAAGCATCTCCTCCAGCCATTTCCTGGTAGCGGGAGTCTTATCGCCGAGCAGTTCCAGCCCGCGTTCGGCAAGATGCCGGACCATGGTGATTTCGCCGGTAAGACCACGACCTATCATATGCTGCCAGGCGTCGGAGCGCAGTCGGAAATAGTCATGCCTGACACCGGGCAAACTGAGGCGCTCGATAAGGCCGAACTGGATGAGAAGGCGGGTCATGGTACTGATAGACCCCTTGCTGGCCAGCAAAGCTTCGGTAATCTGTTCCGTGGACTGATGAGGCGGATCGGCGATGAGAAGCCAACCCAGAATGCGGCCGGCCATCCGCGGCATCCCGGTCTGCTCGAAAACGATACCGACTTCCTCGGCAAACTGTTTTTCCTGCGTCTTAGGCTGATCCTCCATACGACCTTCCTCCGCCGTTTTATTTATTGCCTATATTATAATGCGTATAGAACGTTTTGTCAAGACTGAACATACTAAATTTTCAAAAATGGTAAAATTTGATATGTGAGCAGTATGGGACAGGGGATTGCCACAGACTACTTGCCGAGTTCTTGTGCCCTGCGGTGGGCGGCGGCAACTGCCTGGTACACCAGTTCTCTGAAATTCTCGTTTTCAAACTGCTCTAGAGCAGCAGCAGTGGTGCCGCCGGGAGAGGTTACCATACGGCGCAATTCCGTTGGTGATTTTCCGGCCTTCTTAAGCAGTTGTCCGGAACCTAGCATGGTCTGTAACACCAGTTCCTGTGCCACATCTTCGGAAAACCCGATTCGGACCGCCGCCTCAATCAGGCATTCCACAAAAAGGAAGAAGTAAGCCGGACCGCTGCCGCTTACCGCTGTGGCCATGTCCAGGTATCCCTCATCTGCCACGAAGATTTCCCGGCCCATGGTGCTCAAGATGGTCCTGGCCTGTTCTTGCTGTGCTTCTGTTACCTCCGGCGTGGCGGTCCAGACGCTGATCCCTTCGCCGATCTGGGCGGGCGTGTTGGGCATAACCCGGACGACCTGGCGATGATTCAAACCTTTACATAATGTATCAATTCTGGCACCAGCGATGATGGAAAGAACGAGCTGGCCCGGTTTTATCTGGCCGCTCAGGTCAGGCATTATCTCGGGCAGGTTCTGCGGCTTGATAGCCAGAACGATGATATCGCCATGAGCAGCCGCCTCAGCATTGTTATCAGTTACGGAAATTCCATAGGTCTGCTTCAGGTGCTGGCGGCGTTCATCCTTGACGTCACTGACCCAGATGGTCTGCGGAGTGCTCAATCTGCGGTTCAGCACTGCGGCCAGAATGGCCTCCCCCATCGCCCCGCCGCCGACAAAAGCTATCTTCATGGTAACCACCGATATCTATGTTCACTGCACGACGAAATTTATCAGTCTGCCGGGCACGTATACTCTTTTCAGAATTTTTTTGCCTTCCAGGTAGGCATTGGCTTTGGTAGCCTGCTCCTGCAGCAGCCGGGGCAGCTCGTCTTCAGTTAGAGAAACCGGCACGGTAATGCGGTCGCGGAGCTTGCCATTGACCTGAACCACAAGCGTTATCTCCTCATCTTTGGCCAGTTCCTCGTCCCACTTCGGCCAGGACTGATTATGGATGCTGTACTGGCATCCCATTCTCTCCCAGAGTTCCTCGGTGAGGTGGGGAGCGGTGGGCGCTAGGAGCCATATCAGGATATCAATTGACTCCTGCCACGCCCGGGTGCTGACAGAGCCGACATCCTTTATCTTGGTCAGGTAGTTGGTGAACTCCATCAGCGCGGAGAGCATGGTATTGAAGCGTAGCTTTTCCATATCCTGTGTTACCCGCCTGATGGTCTGGTGAGCAAAACGGGATAGTTCTCTATCCGCTTTACTGGTGTCACCGGGTGTTGCTTTTTCGTTCGGCTGGTAGCCGCCGAGGGCCAGCTGCCATATCCGGTTGAGCCAGCGGCTGATGCCGCTGATGCTGCTGTCATTCCACTCGCCACCCTGCTCCCAGGGTGCCAGGAACATGAGGTACGCCCGGACCGTGTCCGCTCCCAGTTCGGCTACGTACTCGTCCGGGGTAATCACGTTGCCGCGCGATTTGCTCATCTTCTGCTTTTCAGCGATGATAATCCCCTGGTTGAACAGGCGGGTGAATGGTTCGTCAAAGTCTACCAGTCCGATATCGCGCAGCGCCTTGATGAAAAAGCGAGAGTAGAGGAGATGCATCACGGCATGTTCCGCGCCGCCGGTATATAGGTCAACCGGCATCCAGTAATTTATCTTATCGTCGTCAAAGGGGGCATCGTCGCTGTTTGGGCTGGTATAGCGCAGGAAATACCACGAGGAACACATAAACGTATCCATGGTATCTGTCTCGCGCTTGCCGGGCCCGCCACAGCGCGGGCAGGCGGTATTGACGAACTGTTCATGGTATTTTAAGGGCGATTCACCGGTTGGTCGGAACTCAGCGTCTTCGGGTAGCAGTACCGGCAGGTCTGCCTCGGGGATGGGGACAATCCCGCATTTATCGCAGTAGACCATGGGGATGGGCGCTCCCCAGTAACGCTGGCGCGAGATGAGCCAGTCCCGAAGCCGGTAGCTGACAGTCCGCTTGCCCCAGCCTTTCTCCTCAAGGAAATCGGAGATAGCCTCGATGCCCTGTTTGCTGGGGAGGCCGTCGAACTGGCCGGAATTCACTAGAGTTCCCTCCTCAATGTAAGCCTCTTCCAGCTCCTCGCCCTGCCAGCCCGGCGGTGCGATCACCACGGGTATGGGGATGCCATATTTTTTGGCGAAGAGGAAATCGCGTTCGTCGTGTGCCGGCACGCCCATCACCGCTCCTGTGCCGTAGCTTAAAAGCACATAATCAGCTATCCAGATGGGAACTTTCTTACCGTTCAGGCGGTTGGTGCAGTATGACCCGGTAAAGACCCCGTCCTTTTCCTTCTCGGTGGACAGTCTCTCTATCTCGCTCAAACGCCTTGATTTCTCAATATAGGCATCGACCTCTGCCCTGCTATCCGGTGTAGTCAGCACGGAAACCAGCGGGTGCTCCGGGGCGAACACCATGAAGGTAACGCCGAAAGTGGTGTCGGGACGGGTGGTAAAGACCCGTATCTCTTTTTCTGGCACGCCCGGGTGGTCCAGGGTAAAGGATATCTCCGTGCCCTCGCTCCGGCCTATCCAGTTACGCTGCATTATCTGGATGCGCTCCGGCCAGTCGATGCCGTCGAAGTTCATCAGTTCGTCGGCGTATCTGGTGATGCGGAAGAACCATTGCTCAAGGTCACGACGGATTACGGCAGTGCCGCATCGCTCGCAGAAGCCGCCGCCCAGCACCTGCTCGTTGGCGAGCACGGTCTGGCACTGGGGGCACCAGTTCACGGGCGCCTTGCCGCGATAGGCCAGACCTGCTTCGTACAGCTTCAGAAAAAACCACTCCGTCCATTTGTAGTATTCGGGAAGGCAGGAAACCACCTCCCGGCTCCAATCGTAGATGGCACCGATGCTCCTGAGCTGGCGGCGCATGTTCTGGACGTTCTGCATCGTCCAGATGAAAGGGTGAATACCACGCTGGATGGCGGCATTCTCGGCAGGCAGACCGAAGGCATCAAAGCCCATCGGGTGCAGCACGTTATAACCCTGCATCCGCTTGAATCGGGCGTGGACGTCTGACGGCGCCATGGCATACCAGTGACCGATGTGAAGGTCTCCAGATGTATAGGGGAACATGGTCAGCGCGTAATATTTGGGCCTCGTGTCATCCTCGCTGACTTGGTAGAGCCCGTCTTTTTCCCAGCGTTGCTGCCATTTCTTCTCGATTTCCTGAGGGTCGTACCTGTCTATCATGTATCCTCCGTCGCCAGAACGCTATCAACCGCTTGAATAGGCAATAGATGAAGCAAAGAAGGGATATTGCGAAAAGAGGGGTATGAACCCCTCTCAAAGCGCTTCCCTTCCTTATAGTTCACTACATAAGTCTAGCTCAATTGACCGAAGCTCGTCAATAAGCCGGCCTGGGCTCGGTCTGGGGCGTAAAAAACAGAGAGACTGGGCGCTAGCTAGCTATCCAGTCTCTCTTAATATTTTCGACGTCGAAAATTAAGATTTATTTAAGCTTTTCCAATTCGGAACATCTTGGTGCCGCATACTGGGCATGTACCCTGTGTGGCTGGCTTGCCATTCTTCATGGTGATGGACTTCGGGTCTTTCATGTCCCTCTTGGCGCGGCACTTCACACAATATGCCTGCATAATTTACCTCCTTTTACTTTACTAGGATTAGTAGCAAGAATAAACTATTCCCCGCCTGTTGTCAATAGCCACAAGGGCGAAAAAGGGGTGAATTTGAGCGTCACAGGGAAAAATAACTCTGGAGGCTGGCCATATTGCTTATCCGGCCTCTGCCCTCTGGCTTTTTACTTGTCCGCGGTGCCAGCGTGAACGTTGCTCATAAGGAATAATATAAACTATAATTAGTCGATTCGAGGCAAAAAATGGCCATGGAAACCATACTGGTAATTATTGGCACGGCTGTCTTTGTCTTGGTACTGCTTCGGGTGCTAAGGAAGTCCACCAGTTTACCGGCGCCGGCTTATATCGGGCGGCTTCTCGATAGTGGCTTCCGGCACTTTTTCCAGCCGCCGAGAACGGTGGTAGAGCGCAGCGGCGTCGCTTCAGGGATGACCGTTATGGAACTCGGCTGCGGCAGCGGGGCCTACACTACCTACATAGCCCGGGCTATCGGCGAAGAGGGGAAATTATTTGCGGTTGATATCCAGTCGGCGATGCTGCGTCAGCTGGAACGCAAATTGAGTAGAGAGGAAAACAAGGATATCAAAAATATCGAGTTGAGAGAAACGAATGCCTATGAGCTGCCCTTTGCCGACGAGTCTTTTGACCTGGCATATATGGTTACCGTGCTCATGGAGATTCCGGATAAAGGGCGGTCTTTGCGTGAGGTGAAGAGGGTGCTCAAGCCAGGCGGGATTCTGGCGGTAACTGAATTTTTCCCCGACCCGGATTACCCCTGCCGTTCCACAGTAATCAAACTGGGTATGCGCGCCGGGTTCGCGCTCGATGAAAGCGAGGGCAACTTCTGGAACTACACGGTCAGGTTTAGAAAACCGCTCTCTGACCAGCAGAAGGATTAAGCATTGCGATTTCCTTGGCGATTAACTGACAGGGTTTACTATGGCTGGGTGGTGGTGGCCGTTTTTATGGTGATCGGCATCACCCTCTACGGCATACATTTTTCCTTCGGCGTTTTTTTCAAATCGATTGAAGCTGAATTCCACCTCACCCGTGCCGCGACCTCAGCCATACTCTCGGCCAACTTATTGCTGGCCGGTCTGTTCTCTTTCTTTTTCGGCTGGGCTCTGGACCGTTATGGACCGAGGCTGGTTGTTCTGCTGATGGCGATTTTTACCGGCCTGAGCCTGGTGTTGACCAGCCAGACCAATGCTCTCTGGCAGCTATTTATCACTTACAGCCTTCTGCTGGCTATGGGCACCGGTCCCCTCTACGTGGTGCCGATGTCGGTTGTCTCGCGCTGGTTTGACCGGAAAAGGGGACTGGCGCTGGGTCTCTCCAGTATGGGAATAGGACTGGGGACGATGATCATGGCCCCGTTTGCCACCTATCTCATCACCAATTACAGCTGGCATACTGCCTATCTGGTAATTGGTCTGATTGCCTGGGTAATAGCGGTACCATTAACCAGATTATTGAAGCGGGACCCGCGTGAAATTGGCGCTCTGCTCGATGGGGCGAAAATCGAAGATGCAGCGCAACCTCTGGAAACCGGGACTTCAACTTCGGTTCAGCACCCTTTCCTAACCATAGTTCAGAATCGGAACTTCTGGACTTTTGCCTGTATCTGGTTCCTCTTTGCCGCCTGTCTGTTTCTCATATTCACCCATCTTGTGCCTCACATCACTGACATTGGCTTTTCGCCAATAGAGGCCGCCGGCGTGCTCAGCGTTCTTGGCGCTGCTTCCGTTCCGGGACGGTTAGTGATGGGAATAGCATCCGACAGGATGGGGAGAAAGCTGGCGTTCATGGTCAGCACTCTGCTGCAGGCGGTAGCTATAACATGGCTGCTCCAGGCACAGAGTCTGTGGAGCCTGTATGTATTTGCGCTGGTCTATGGATTTTTTTACAGCGGTTTCGGTTGCAGTGGGGCAGCACTGGTCAGCGACACTTTTGGCGTGAAGAATATCGGTGCCGTGCTGGGATTGGTGGAAATCGCCTTTGGCATCGGTGCGGCGACCGGGCCAGCAGTCGGGGGATACATCTACGATGTCAACGGCAATTATACGGTAGCCTTTTTAATCGCCACACTGGCTATGCTGGTGGCCACCTTGCTCGTCGCTATGGTGAAGCGTGAAACACCGAAGCAAAAAGACAGGTGACCACAGGTCAAATTCAAATATGACAGTCGGAAGAGATAGTGGTGTTTTTGGGAAAATACAGGGATAAGATATTCTACGGTTGGGTGCTGGTAGCCACCTTCTGTGTTGCTGGAACAGCCATATGGGGGATACGCTTTTCCTTCGGCGTTTTCTTTAAATCGCTGGAAAGCGAGTTCGTCTTGAGCCGGGCGGCGACATCAGCTATCTTCTCCACGCAGATGGTGCTGGGCGGCATATTCGCCATTCTGGGCGGCTGGGCCCTGGACCGGTTCGGTCCCAGGATAGTCTTCCTCCTGATGGGGGTTTGCACCGGCCTCAGCTTGGTGCTTACCGGACAGACCAGCGCCCTCTGGCAGATCTTCTTCACCTACAGCCTGCTGCTGGCGATGGGTACCAGCGCCATCTACGTCGCGGTAATGTCAACCGTCTCCCGGTGGTTTCAACAGAAGCGTGGCATGGCGCTGGGCATTGCCAGCATGGGGGCCGGAATGGGTCCACTGGTAGTGGCGCCACTTGCCACCTATCTGATTGCTGCCTTCGACTGGCGGATGGCGTTCACCATCATGGGTATCATCGCCTGGGTGGTGGTAATTCCGTTATCCCAGATTCTCAAGCGAGACCCACAGGAGATAGGCATGCTGCCTGATGGAGCGGAGCACTCCGCAGGTACGGCGCTGGAACAGAAGCCGGTATTAGTGGCCGACTATCTCTCCCCGTGGCAGGCGTTACGGACCAGGAGCTTCTGGCTGGTGGCTGGCATTTTTTTCCTATATGCCACGTATATATTTATTATCCTGACGCATCTGGTACCCCATGTAACCGACCTCGGTTTTGCTGCGGTGGAAGCGGCTACCGTTCTCAGCGTGGCTGGCGGGGCAACTCTTGCCGGCAGAGTGTTGTTCGGCATGGCGTCTGATAGGCTGGGGAAGAAAAAGACGGCGATACTCTGCACCCTGCTTCATATCATCGCTTTGCTGTGGCTGCTCTGGTCACAGGAGATGTGGATGTTCTACCTTTTTGCGCTCGTTTTTGGGCTTGCCTGGGGAGGTACGGGCCCGACCATGGCGGCAATTATCGGGGACACCTTTGGCCTCGGCCAGCTAGGCGCCATTCTGGGGCTGCTCGATGTAGGTTTTAACACCGGGGCAGCGGTGGGTCCGGTCCTCGGCGGCGTTATCTTTGATCTCAAACAGAGCTACTTTCTGTCGTTCCTGCTAGGGGTGGGGTTGCTGTTGGTGACCACTGTGCTCATCGTATTTATCCGGCGGGAAACGGGAGAACCGCGGGCAGCAATTGAGGGGTATCGTTAATAAACGAAGATATTGGCTGCGAACTGGGCCAGTCCCATCGCATAGCCGGGAATGATACCCAGCAGCAGCACGCCCAGGCAACACAGCAACAGCGCCAGTCGCAGGGCTCCGGAGGAAGGCACCTTCTCTGCGGAGGCGGTCTCGCCCAGCCACATTACCTTTACCACGCGCAAGTAGTAGTAAGCGGAGATGACGCTGTTGATGACGGCGATTATCACCAGCCAGAGAAGCCCATGCTGCACCGCGGCATTGAAGATATAGAACTTGGCCATGAAGCCGGCTGCCGGCGGCATACCAATCAGCGAGACAAGGCAGAGTGTCAGCGCCAGCGCCAGCAGCGGTGCCCGTTTCCCCATACCCGAGTAGTCGGCGATGAGGTCGCTGTCCAGCTTGTTGGAGATGGCGATGACGGCGATGAATGCGCCCAGGTTGGTGAAAGCGTAGCTGGTGAGGAAGAAGAGAACTCCGCTCTGCCCGAGGATGCTTATCCCCGATGCCATGCCCATGGCGGCCAGTCCGACCATGAGGTAGCCGGCCTGGGCGATGCTGGAGTACCCGAGCATACGCTTGATATTGGTCTGCGGTATGGCGGTGATGTTGCCGATGGTCATGCTGATGACGGCCAGCGAGGCGAAGATTAACCCCCAGTTCTGGCTCAGCCAGACGGGAATGCCGAAGGCGGAGAAGAAGACGCGCAGTATGATGGCGAAGCCGGCCGCTTTGCTGGCCACGGACAGGTAGGCGGTGATGGGGGTCGGGGCTCCCTCATAGACATCGGGCACCCACATCTGGAAGGGAACGGCGGCGATTTTGAAACCAAACCCCGCCACCAGCAGCACCACGCCCAGCAGCAGTCCAGGGCTGGCCAGAAGCGTCGTCTGGGGCAGTGCCTGCAGGACCTGGGCAATTTCTGAAAGCTGCGTTTTGCCGGTGAAGCCAAAGACCAGCGCCATGCCGTAGAGCAGCACCGCCGAGGCAATTGCCCCGAGCAGCAGGTACTTCAGTGATGCCTCGGTGGACTTGCTGTCTTTCAGGAAGCCGACTAGCGCGTAGAGGGAGATGCTGGTCAGCTCGAGGGCGATGTAGATGGCAATCAGGTTGGTGGTGGCGGCCATCAGCATCATGCCCAGCGTGGCCAGGAGCACCAGGGCGTAATATTCGCCCTGAAAGCGAGAGAACTTGCTCACGTAGTCGGTGGAGGAGAGAATCACCAGAAAAGCAACGCCCAGAAAGAGCATCTTGAAGAAGAGGGCAAAATTGTCCACGGCCAGCATGTTGTTGAAGATAGCCGGGTAGCTGCCGCCCCACATTGCGATGGCCACGCCGCCCGAAATCACCAGCCCGGAGATGCTGACCTGCGCCAGCCACCGCTTCTGCTCGATGAATAAATCGAGCAGGATGACGATGGCCGCGGTGGCCAGCAGGGCTATCTCCGGTATGAACAGGGCCAGGTTCAATCTTCGCTCCTTGTCATCATTCTAACCGCCCAGCATTCCCGCAATCGGTGAAATCCCCAGCTTTATAATGTCGGTGATGATGGCCGGATAGATACCGACCAGCATTATCACCGCCACGAAAGCGAACATATATACTCTCTCTAGAACATCGGCGTCAGCCGTGCCGTCATACTGCTCCAGCGGCGGGCCGTAGAAAACGCGCTGCAGCATCCATAGTATGTAGCCGGCGGTAACCACCACGCCGAACACACCGAGTATGGTGTAGACTTGGATTCCAGGCACAAGAGAGGACGAAAAGCTGCCGACGAATACTAGGAACTCGGCGGCGAAGCCGCTGGTGCTGGGAAGTCCCAGGGAGGCCAGCCCGGCGATGGAGAAGACCACGGTGATTATGGGCACCTGCCGTGCCAGGCCGCCCAGCTTTCTCAAGTCGCGCTCATGGGCGTTGTGCATCACCAGACCCACCATGGCAAAGAGCAGCCCGGTGACCAGGCCGTGGCTGAACATCTGGAGGGCGGCGCCGACCAGGCTCACCTTGCCTAGGGCGAAGATGCCCAGCAGGACATAGCCCATGTGGCTGATGCTGCTGTATGCGATGAGCCGCTTGAAGTCGGTCTGGCGCATGGTAACCGCGGCCCCGTAGAGCACGCCGATAATCGCCAGTATGACCAGGATAACGGCATATTGCTGAGCCACTGGCGGAAACATGGTGACGCAGAGTCGGATCATGCCGTAGCCACCCATCTTGATGAGCACTCCGGCCAGCATGACGCTGACCGCCGTCGGCGCGTCGGTGTGGGCATCGGGCAGCCAGGTGTGGAACGGGAACACGGGCAGCTTGACGGCAAAGCCGATGAGTAGCAGCCAGAAGATAGGCGCTGCGGGCATTATCGATTGCACCAGCCCCAGCCCTCTCTGGCCTATCTCCACCATATTCAGGCTGCCGGTGCTGAAGTAAAGGCTCAGGATGCCGGCCAGCATGAAGGCGCTGCCGAAGAGCGTATATACCACGTACTTGATGGCTGAGTATTCTTTGCGTCCTGCCCCCCAGATATTTATCAGGAAGTACATCGGGATGACCTCTATCTCCCACATGATGAAGAAGAGCAGCAGGTCGAGGGAGAGGAAGACGCCGAGGATGCTCGTTTCCAGAAGCAGCAGCCAGGCGAAGTACTCGCGTACCCTCAAATGAATCTTCCAGGAGATGAGCACCGCCAGGAAACCGAGGAAGGCGGTGAGCACCATTAAAGGCAGGCTCAGGCCGTCCACTCCTAGGTGATAATAGGCGTTAATGGGGGCAATCCACAGCGCCCTTTCCTGGAACTGAATTAAACCGGCGGCTTCCGGCGAACGGTCAAACAGGGCGAAGAGGATGAGGGACAGGGCCAGCGGCACGAAGGTGAAAAGCGCCGCCGTCCACTTGATTACTCTGTCCCGGTTGCTCAGCACGAAGGCAACAAGCACCGCACCCACCGCGGGCAGGAAGAGTATCGTTGTCAGATAGCCCGAACCCAGCAATGCTAACTCCTCTTTCTAACCAAAGAAGTAAATGACGAAGATAATCGCCAGTATACCGATGCCAATGAACAGGCCGTAAAGTTGCAGCTGTCCGGTCTGGGCGTGCCTGATGGCCCGGCCACTGACGATGGCGCCGCCAGCCACACCGTTGACCGCTCCGTCCACGACATGGTTATCGAACTGCTCAAAGCCGGCGAAAAGTCCTTTGAGCAGGGCATTTCTCACGATGATATTCTCATATAGCTCGTCGAACCAGTATTTACGATAGAACAGCGTATAAAGCGGCTTGAACATGCTTCCGATGCGCTCCGGTGAAATCCACGACTTACGGTACATGGCGTAGGCGAGCAGAATTCCAGACCCCGCCAGTATCAGCGATATCCAGGGCAATGGCTGGGTGAAGGGATGGAAAAGGCCGGTGAAGAAACCGTGGGTCTCCCCGTGCCCCATGAAGGCGCCGAAATGCCCGGTCACGTTCCAGAGCCCGGATAATATTGACAGCGCCGCCAGAATCATCAGGGGTATGGTCATCACCCTGGGCGACTCGTGGGGCTGTCCGTGATGGCCCTCATGCCCGTGTGCACTTGGTTCGCCGCCCCGGTACTCCCCGCCGAAGGTCATGAAGACGGCACGGAACATGTAGAAGGCGGTCATGAACACGGTAATCATCGCCAGATAGAAGAGCACAGGCTGGTGAGCAAAGGTATTGATTAAGATTTCGTCCTTGCTCCAGAAACCGGAGAGCGGCCAAATGCCGGAAATGCTCAGCGAGGCGATGACGAAGGTGAGATATGTCCAGGGCATATATTTGCGTAGGCCGCCCATCAGGCGCATGTCAAAGGTGCCGGTGGCGTGGTTCACGCTGCCTGCGCCTAGAAAGAGCAGCGCCTTGAAAAAGGCGTGGTTGAACAGGTGCCATATGCCGATGGCCACTCCGCCCGCGCCCAGCCCCAGCATCATGTAGCCTAGCTGGCTGATGGTGGAGTAGGCCAGCACGCGTTTGATATCGTTCATCACCAGCCCCATCGAGGCAGCGAAGATGGCGGTTATACCCCCGATGATGGCCACTGTGGTCAGGGCTTCCGTGGAGTGCTCGAAGAGGGGGAACATGCGGGCGACTAAAAAGACGCCGGCGGCCACCATAGTGGCGGCATGAATTAAGGCGCTGACCGGCGTCGGGCCTTCCATAGCATCGGGCAGCCAGACGTGCAGCGGGAACTGGGCGGACTTGCCCACCGCGCCAGCGAAGATGCCGATGGCAGCCCAGGTGAGTGTGGTGCCCGCCAGTGCCCCGGCGATGGCCAGCTCGTGCAGCTCATAAATATCAAAGGTGCCCGTGTTCAGGTAGAGCAGCAGTATGCCGGCCAGGAAGCCGAAGTCGCCCAGCCGGGTGACGATGAAAGCCTTTTTGGCGGCATCGGCGGCGGATGGCTTGTGGAACCAGAAGCCTATTAGGAGATACGAACACAGCCCCACCATCTCCCAGAAGACGAACAGGAAGAGCAGATTGTCGGCCATCACCAGGCCTATCATCGAGGCGGTGAAGAGCGACATCCAGGCATAGTAGCGGTGGTAGCCGGGGTCGCCTTGCATATAGCCCTGCGAGTAAATCTGCACCATCAGGCTGACCACCGTGACCACGATGAGCATCACCGCCGTCAGCGAGTCCATTATCAGGCCGAGGTGAATGGTCACCCCGTCCTCGATGACGGCCCAGGTTACGTCGGGGACGGGTATCTCGTGGTGGGGTGCCGCCATCACGGCAAAGAGCGCCCAGACGGAGAGGGCCAGCGAGCCGCCGATGGATAAAATGGTGATGTAGCCGGCCAATTTCGATTCCGCCCGGACGAAGGGGCGGACGAAAAAGCCGATGATGATAAAGGAGAAGAGCGGGAGCAGGAATATCAGCCAGATAAACTGGTGTGGCATTATAGCTTCCTCAATACGTCCCGAATCACGTGTTCTTTGTCCTTCGGCACCAGGATGGAGTACTCGGCGGACTCCTGGCCTATCGGCAGGCCAGAAACCGGTAGAATGCGGGCAGGAACTCCCTCTCCCTCAAATAGTTCCTTCCACATCTCGGCGACCATCAGGCTCCTGGCTTTCTTTACTTCAACCCACATATCGTTACCACTTCAGCAAATTTATTTTACTCACGTCTATATCTTCCAGGCCGCGGTAGATGGCGAAGATAATGGCCAGTCCCACGGCCACCTCGGCCGCAGCTACCACGATGACGAAGATGGCGAAGACCTGTCCGGTGAGCATGGCCGGCACCACGTAGCGGGAGAAGGCCACTAGGGTGATGTTGACTGCGTTGAGCATCAGCTCGACGCACATCAGGATGATGACCGCGTTGCGCTTTGCCAGCACGCCGTAAAGCCCGATGGAGAACAGGACGGCGGACAGTATTAGATAATGCTGCAGGCCTATCACCATTAGCTTACTTCTCCCTCGCCAGAACAATCGCGCCCAGAATGGCGGAAAGTAATAATACCGCGGCGATTTCCACCGGCAGAAGATAGCCGCCCTCGCCAAAGAGACTGTTGGCCAGCGCGGAGGTGGTCGGTGCCGTTGGTGGTGTGCCTGATATCTGCCACGGCGTGTTGATCAACGTCAGTATCAGCACTTCCAGAAACAGGACGGCGACAATGGCCGCCGGTATCTGAAAACGGCTGTTCGGGCTGCCCCGCTGTACTTCTCGGGTCATCATGATGGCCAGGATTATAAGCACCGAAATGGCACCTACGTAGACCAGTATCTGGACGGCGGCCAGAAAATCGGCGCTGAGGGTGATGTAGAGCCCGGCCACCATGAGGAAGCACAGTATCAGTGAGAGCGCCGCCCGGAAGACATTGCGCAGCAGTACCACGCCCAGCGCCGCGATGACCGCCACCGCCGCCAGGAGCCAGAAAGCGATAGCCAGTGCCATCAGCGTTTCTCCGTTACCTTCTCCACGAGCATGGTCTGCTCGGGCAGTTCTTTCGCTTTATCCGGGTAGAAATAGCCGCTGACCTTTCTCTCCGGCCTATCCAGCATGTCCTCTTTACCCTGCACCAGTTCGCCACGGCGGTACTTGGCACATTCATACGCGTGGCTGAAGTAAAGCGCTTCATACGGGCAGGCTTCTACGCACAGGCCGCACTGGATGCAGTAGCCGGTATCCACCTGGTATTTATCCACAACGTATTTGTTCTCGGTCATATCGGTCGAGGTGACGATTTCAATGGCGCCCTGCGGGCAGGTCTTGGCGCAGGTGCCGCAGCCGGTACATTTTTCCCGGTTCCAGACAAGCTCATTGCCCCGGAACCGCCGTGAGATGTTGAGCCGCTGCTCCGGGTACTGGTTGACCGTGGGGTGGCGGAGCAGGTGCCTGATGGTTACCGTCAGGCCCTTGGCGATGCCAATGCCATACCGTTCAAACTTCAATTCTGCCCCATCCTAACCGGAAGAAAAATCTTGACCATATGAGGATAATGATCGCCATGACGGCGAAGTTGACGATAATCATTGCCCATATCAATTGCGTGGGCCAGTCGGCCAGCACCTGCAGGGCGGTGATAAACAGGTTGAGCAGTGACATGGGTAAGAGGAATTTCCAGGCGAAGGCCATTAATTGGTCGATTCTGATTCTGGGCAGCGTGGTACGCGTCCAGACCATGGCGAAGAAGACGAGCATCACCTTGACGATAAACCAGAGCCACGGCGGCAGCAGCGGACCTCTCCAGCCGCCGAGGAAGAGGGTGGTGATGATGGCGGAGATGGCCACCGCCTCGGCGTACTCCACCAGATAGAACATGGCGAACTTCATGCCCGAGTACTCGGTGTGGAAGCCGGCGACGATTTCGGAATCGGCTTCCATGAGGTCGAACGGGCT
Source organism: Dehalococcoidia bacterium (assembly GCA_011174815.1). Lineage (GTDB taxonomy): Bacteria > Chloroflexota > Dehalococcoidia > Dehalococcoidales > RBG-16-60-22 > E44-bin89. The sequence continues at coordinate 33,440 of DUFF01000075.1, forward strand.
GCGGTTGATCTCGGCGCAGCCGGCGGTGAAGAAGAGCAGGAAGCCGAGCGGCTGGAGCAGGATGAACGGGATGTCCTGCGCCACCACCATCTGGTTCAGCGATAGCGAGCCGGCAATCAATACCACGCCGACGATGGCCAGCACCAGCGGGATTTCATAGCTGACGACGGCGGCCACGTTGCGCATGGCGCCGAGCAGGGAGTACTTGTTGCTTGACCCCCACCCGGCCATAAAGATGCCCACCGTGGACACCGAGCTGATGGCCACCACGTAGAGGATGCCGATGTTGAGGTCGGCGAGCAGGGCGCCGTTTTCAAACGGTATCACGGCGAATATCATCAGCGCCGGGGCAAAGGCGATAACCGGCGCCAGCCAGTGAACAATTTTATCGGCAGCAACCGGGACAATGTTTTCTTTCAGCAGCACTTTGATGGCGTCGGCCACGGGCTGCAGGAGGCCGAAAGGACCGGTGCGGTTGGGCCCGAGGCGGGACTGCATCCGGCCCATCCCCCTGCGTTCTATATAGATGACGCCCATCACCATGGTCAGGACAAAGCCGATGACGACCACGGTGAAGAAGAGCCAGTGCCACCAGAACCCTCCGGGCCAGTCCGGAGGGATGGCCTGAAATTTGACCAGGTTATAGATGCTAAGCTCTCCTGTTGCCATTATCGGTCAATCTCACCCACGGTGATATCGATGCTGCCGAAGATAATAATCAAATCGGCCACCTTCCAGCCGCGCACCATATCGCGTAGCGCCGTCAGGTTTATCAGGCTCGGCGGACGGATATGGCAGCGGTAGGGAGCGATGGAATTATCGGAGACCAGATAGAAGCCTAGTTCGCCTTTCGGCGCCTCAATGCGGGCGTAGGCTTCCCCGGTTGGTGGCCGGATAAGCTGGGGCAGCTCAGCCCGAACGGGGCCGGACGGGAGCTGCTCCATTGCCTGCCGGATGATGCGCAGGCTCTGCCGCATCTCCTCCACCCTCTGGCGGTAGCGGTCGTAGCAGTCGCCGGTTGCCTGTGTCGGGATATCGAAATCAAATCGGTCGTAGATGGAGTAGGGGTCAGCTTTGCGGATATCCCAGTTCACACCGCTGGCGCGCAGTACCGGGCCGCTGACGGAGCAATTTATCGCCTGCTCTCCAGTCAGAATGCCGACGCCCTTGGCGCGGGCAATCAATATTTCGTTCTGCATCAGTAAACGGTCATACTCATCCATAAAGCGTGGCATCATGTCCATGAACTTGCGCAGAGCGGGCATGAACTCCTCGGGCAGGTCCTGACTGACACCGCCCGCCCGCATATAGTTGTAGGTGAGCCGCTGGCCGCTGACCATTTCGAAGAGGTCAACGATTCTCTCACGCTCCCGGAACATATAAAGGAATGGGGTGAAATAAGCACCGCAATCGTTCAAAAAGGCACCGACGGCAATCAATAGAGCCGCAATGCGCTGTAGTTCCGCCATAATCACCCGTATGTACTCGGCGCGCTCCGGTACCTTGATGCCTGCCAGCTTCTCCACGGCCAGGCAGTAGGCGAGGTTGTTGCTCATCGATGAGATATAGTCGAGCCGGTCAGTGAGTGGGGTGATGCCGGTGTAGGTCCTCTGTTCGGCCAGCTTCTCTATGCCACGGTGCAGGTAGCCGAACACCGGCTCAATATCGATCACCACCTCGCCGTCGAGCGTCGCCCGCATGCGGAACACGCCGTGGGTGCTGGGGTGCACCGGGCCCATATTAAGCACAAAGGGTTCGGTTCGTACTGCCATTTATATAAAATCCTTCCGCAGGGGATGTCCCGCAAAGCCCTCCCAGAGGAAGATACGCTTCATGTTGGGATGGTCTTCGAACTTGATGCCGAAAAGGTCAAATATTTCTCTCTCCTGAAGGTCAGCCCCCTGCCACAGCCCCACTACCGAGGGCAAAACGGGGTTCTCCCGGTCGTAACATCGGGCTTTGATGGTCAGGCTGTGGTTGTGCTCTAGGGAACTGAGCCAGTAGACGACCTCAAAGTGGTCATAATAATCGACGGCGGTGACGAAATTTAGGAAATCCAGGTCCAGGCCTTCGGTATCTCTGAGGAAACGGGCTGCATCAAGAAGAAAGTTCCCCTTTACCACCAGGTTATCCTGGCTGGACTCGACCACGCTACCAGGGAACTTCTCTTCTATTTTACTGGCGACGTCCTTACCGGAAAGGGGAATCGTCATCTTTCGAGCAACTTTCTCACATCGATGTTTTTACGTCGCGCGATTTTCTGCTGCAACATCTGTATCCCGTATATCAGGGCTTCGGGGCGGGGAGGGCAGCCCGGGACATATACGTCCACCGGGATGATGCGGTTATAGCCGGGCACCACCGCGTACTCCGCCGAGGCGAAGATGCCGCCGCTGATAGCGCAGGCGCCCATGGCGATGACCCATTTTGGCTCCGCCATCTGGTTGTAGATGCGCCTCACATTCGGTGCCATCTTCCAGGTCAGGGTGCCGGCGGTAATCATCAGATCGGCCTGGCGGGGCGAGGCTCGCAGTATCTCCATGCCGAAACGCGCCAGGTCAAAGCGCGGGCCATTGGCGGCAATCATCTCGAAGGCACAGCAGGCGGGAAAGCATATCGCCGTCCAGAGCGATGAGCGCCGTCCCCAGTTAATCAGCGCATCTACTGTGGTCAGCAGGATATTCTGCTCCAGCTTTTCGTCAAGCCAGCGGTCAGGGTCAGGAATCGGTTCCTGGCTGTTCGCCTTAAGGTCTTCAATAACCTGACCCTCTTCGCGGTCCAGCTCGATATCGGAATAGATATATTTCCCGGCAGGCTTTATTTCCATTCCAGAACCTTCTTCTTCCAGGCATAAAGGTAGCCGACCAGAATAATGGCCACTAGGATCAATATGGCGATGAAGCTGGCCATACCCAGGGCTCTCAGATTGACCGCCCAGGGATACAGGAAGACCACCAGCACATCGAGGGCCAGAAATATCAGGGCATAAAAATAATAGTGAAAGTTGAACTGGATCCATGTTTTGCCGATGGTTTCCATGCCGCATTCAAAGATGGAATTCTTGATGGGGTTGGGGTTATGGGGAACGATTTTAAGAAATCTGAGGGCGATGGGAATAACTACCATGAAAAGAGTGAAAAGAACAGCTGCGATGAGAAACAGTCCAATGTAGCCGTAGTTCGTGAGCAACTACCTGCCTCGCTAAGCAAAAAATATATCGTCGTAGTATATCATAATCGTTTTTTCAAGGCAAGTTACTTCCAGAAGGGTTTTATGGCTAACTGCGGAAGATTAAGAGAGCCACGGCCGTAATGGAGCTGATGAAGGAGGCGATGGCGGAGCCGGTAAAGACCTGCACCAGAATATTTCTGATCATCTCAAGTGTCTCGTAGGGCCAGTTCAGACGCTCTATAAGGAAATTAAACCAGCCTTGACCGACCATAAATGTGATAATCGTTAGAAAAGCGGAGATGAAGAAGACATAAAGTATTACTTTCAGCAGGATATTTCCCGTATCTTTAGCCTCATCCGCCATGTCCGTTTCCCAATGAGAGCGTAAACGAAGTATAAAACGCATTTCATACTATGTCAACAGTAGCTGAACAGGAAATAAGTGTGAGCGCCTGCGTTCGTTTCAATTGACATCGTGGTAACTCCTTTTGTAAACTGACTTCGTCCAAGCATAACCCGTCGGCACTTTCCATAGGGAGTAATACAACCATGGCATTGGAAAACATCGCTCATGAACTGGCCGAAAGGCTCAAACAAGGCGCAGCTGATTATATTGAGGTGCGCCTTGAGGAGAGCCAGACCAGCCATATTACCTACCGGGGAAAAGAACTGGAATCGATTGGCAGGTCAGAGGCGGTAGGGGGAAATGTACGCGCCATGGTCAAGGGGGGCTGGGGTTTTGTCAGCTTCAACAGCCTGAAAGATTTGCCGGGCAGAGTTGAGATGGCCATCAGGCAGGCCGGACTGGTTGGCCGCGAGAAGAGCCAGCTGGCGGCGGTGCCGCCGGTCGTTGACCGGGTACTGGCCGGAGTAGAAGGAAACCCCGTGGCCATACCCCTCGCCGAGAAGAAGGTGATGCTGGACGAGTACAATGAAATTATCTGGCGTAATCCCGAAATACAGACCGCCACCATCGGCTACGGGGACAGCCGCAAAAGGACTATCTTCCTGAGTTCGCTTGGCAGCCATATCGAACAGGAAAGGCTCGATATTACGCTGCGCGTCGCCGCGGTGGCCGCCCGCGATGGCGACGTACAGCAGGCAGGGCTAAGTGTGGGTAGCCGTGGAGACCTTAAGCCAATCCGTCAGCTCCATCGGGAGGTGGAGCGCCTGTCGCGTCATGTCGTGGCGCTGCTCTCAGCGCCAAAGGCCAAAGGTGGGGAATACACGGTGGTCCTGGACCCGGTGCTGGCTGGTGTCTTTGTCCACGAGGCTTTCGGACATCTTTCTGAATCAGATTTCGTCTATGAGAACGAGCGCCTGCGGGAACTCATGACGCTGGGTAAACAGTTCGGCCGCCGGGAGCTCAACATCGTGGACACGGCCACGCTGCCCGGACTGCGCGGCAGCTACAAGTACGATGATGAAGGCGTGCCCGCTACCAGAACGTACCTCATCCGGGAGGGCAAACTGGTGGGGCGGCTTCACTCAAGGGAGACGGCGGCCAAGATGAAGGAACCGCCCACCGGCAATGCCCGCGCCGTAAGCTACCGCTACCCTCCCATCGTCCGTATGACCAATACCTTTATTGAGCCGGGCGAAGTGTCCTTTGCCGACATGATAAGCGATATCAAAGAGGGAATCTATGTCAAGAACTGGTATGGTGGCACCACCAGCATGGAGATGTTCACCTTCTCCGCCGGCGAGGCGTATATGATTCGCAATGGCCAAATTGCCGAGGCGCTGCGACCGGTGGTGCTGACCGGCAACGTGTTTGA
>DUFF01000076.1 GCA_011174815.1 Dehalococcoidia bacterium
ATGGTGTTGTGGAATCCTTACAGCAGAGCGGGGTGGGATATGTCATCTATGACGGCGTCGAAATGGAACCCATCGCCGAATACGTTCAGGAAGGTCTGGCGGCACTTCGGGGGAACGGTTGCGACTGTCTCATTGCCGTCGGCGGGGGCAGCCCGATGGATACCGCCAAAGCCATATCGGTCATGGCCACCAATTCAGGTTCGATAGAGGACTACATGGGGCTGGCCAAGATTCCCAAAAAGGGGATACCGGTCATCGCTGTGCCCACAACGGCGGGGACGGGCAGCGAGGTTACTCCATTTACCATCATCACCGATACGAAAAAGGACGTCAAAATGCTCATCGGAAGTCCCTTCCTCATGCCCGAAATCGCCATCGTTGACCCGCAGTTGACCATACTCCTGCCCCCGGATATCACCGCCGCCACCGGAATCGATGCGCTGACCCACGCCATCGAAGCTTACGTTTCGGTAAAAGCCCAGGCGATGAGCGATATTTTCTGTATATCCGCCATAGAGCACATCGCCGGCAACCTGCGGCAGGCGTGGGCCGACGGCAAAAACCTGGAGGCGAGAGAGCAGACCATGATGGGCGCACTAATGGCCGGAATAGCCTTCAGCAATTCTTCCGTGGCGCTGGTGCACGGCATGGCCCGGCCCATCGGTGCCTACTTCCATGTGCGTCACGGCGCATCTAATGCTGCCCTCCTGGGCACGGTGATGGAATTCAGCCTGGAGGGAAATCCGGTTCGGTACGCCCGCATTGCGCAGGCGATGGGAGCGGATATAAATGGATTGCCGGAAATGGAAGCGGCCAGGCGGGGCGCGGAGGCGGTCAGGAAGCTCATCAAAGACATCAGGATACCGTCGCTGCGGGAGCTTGGCGTGGATAAGGCAAAGCTCGACCAGCTGGCGCCGAAAATGAGCGATGATGCCATTGCTAGCGGAAGCCCGGCGAATAACCCGCGTCAGGCAACCAGAGAGGAGATAATAGAGCTGTATAAAGTAGCTTACAGAGAATAATCAGTCAAAGCACAGAGGGGGAGTATATGGAAAATCGATTGGAAGCCGCGCAGAAACGTAACAATTATCTTTTCGGGACATTGCACGGGACGCTTCCGCCGGAGGTCATTTGCGAGCGCGGCGATGGCGTGTATCTGTATGATCAGAACAACCGGAAGTATATTGACTTCAGCGGCGGGCCGCACGTGGTCTCCCTGGGGCATGGCAACCGGAGGGTAAATGAGGCCACCAAAAAGCAGATTGATAAAGTGTCTTTCTTCTTCCGCGCCTTCTGGCTGAATGAGCCACTGCTGGAGCTGGCGGAGCGTATTGCCAGAGTTGCCCCGCCCAACTTGAAGCTGTGCCAGTTCTGCAACAGCGGCTCCGAGGCCAATGAGACGGCCATCAAGATTGCCCGCCAGTATCACGTGGAGAGGGGCAAGCCCGAGAAGTACATGGTGGTATCCCGCTGGCAGAGCTATCACGGCATGACGCTGGGCGCGCTTTCCGTTTCCGGGCACACCATGAGACGGCAGAAATTCGAGCCAATACTGCACCAGTGGCCCAAGATACCGGCCCCGCTGTGCTACCACTGTGCCTATGAGCTCACCTATCCCGACTGCGGCATCAAATGTGCCCGGGCACTGGAGGAGATCATCAATCAGGTCGGCGCTCAGTACATCTCCGCCTTCTTCGTGGAGTCAATAGGCGGTGCCGGTACCGCTTGCATGGTGCCGGTGCCGGAATATTACCCCATGGTCCGTGAGATTTGCGATAGGTACGATGTGCTGCTCATCGATGATGAGGTCATCTGCGGCTTCGGCCGGACGGGCAAATGGTTCGGCATCAATCACTGGAACGTCAACCCAGATATCATCACCTCGGCCAAGGGGATGACCGGAGGCTATACGCCGATGGCGGTGGTGATTATCGATGAGAAAATCGGCAAGGTATTTTCAGAAACAGGCGCCAGCTTCATGCACGGCTTCACCATGGAGGGCAATCCCGTCTCGGCGGCCACCTCCCTGGCGGTTATCGATGTCCTGGAGAAAGAGGGGCTGGTGGAACACTGTGCCCGGCTCGGCGAGTACTTTTTCGAGGAGGGGAGGAAAAAGCTGGCCCAGCACCCGGCGGTGGGGGATATACGGGGCAGGGGCCTGCTCATGGGCATCGAGCTGGTGCAGGACAAAGAGAAAAGGGAGCCTTTCGACCTTAAGAAAAGGGCGGCCAACACCCTCCAGCGCATCGCCATGAAACACGGCGTTATGGGCTACCCCACCGCTGGCATCAAGAATGGCGTCAGCGGGGATGCCCTGCTGGTCTCGCCGCCATTCATCATCACCGAGCCGGTGATAGACGAGGCTTTCGACCGACTGGATGCCGCCTTCACCGAATTCGAGAAGGAATTTCGCTAGTTTCATGTAGGGAAGTGTCCGGCATTAGACTTAATAGTGCCTTGCTCAGAACAAAATTCCTGGGTGCCTTTATCGGCACCGCTGTGGGGGACGCGCTGGGCGCGCCGTTTGAAGGTTACTATCAGGTGGACCGACCGGAAATCGAAGCGGTGGCGGAGAGGCTGCCCGAACTGACCTACACCGACGATACCCACATGATGCTCGGCGTTGCCGAATCGCTGCTGCGGTGCCAGGGATTTGACGGCGAGGATATGGCGCACACCTTTGTGCGCAATTATGAACAGGAGCCTTATCGTGGCTACGGGCCCGGGCCGCCGCGCATTTTCCGCATGATTCGCGATGGTGTCCCCTGGGATGAAGCGGCGGGGTTATTGTACCGCGGCGGTTCCTTCGGCAACGGCGCGGCGATGAGGGCGGCACCGCTCGGTGTGTTTTACCGCGATAACCCAGAGATGCTGCGCGAAGTTTCCCAGGCGTCGGCCCAGATTACCCATGCCCACCCGCTGGGGAAAGAGGGAGGCGCATTGCAGGCGTATGCCATCGCTTTGGCGGCCAATCGGGACCCGTCACCGGAACTTGACCGGGCGGACTTTCTGTGCGAGCTGATTAACTTTACGGCAGAAGAAGTGTACCGGGACAAGCTGAACAAAATAGGCGACCTGATGCTCCGGCCGGACCCGGAAAAGATGGTGCTAGAGTTGGGAAACGGCATTGAAGCCTTCAATTCCGTCCCCACCGCCATTTGCTGCTTCCTGTCCCAGCTCAATTCATTCCCTGGTGCCGTGTTCGGGGCAATCGGCCTCGGCGGGGATACGGATACCATCGGGGCGATGGCCGGCGCTATTTCCGGGGCATATCTCGGTGTGGATGCCATTCCGCAGCGCTGGCAGGAAAGGCTGGAAAACCGCCGGTACATCGCAGAGCTAGCGGTGAGTTTGTGCAACCTGTAGAAAGGTACTATACTGAAAAAGAAATGGCTGTATTCCTGCTTGAGGAGGAATTCTTATGCTAATCGTTGCCGAGAGAATCAATTCATCCCGCAAGTCAATCAGCGAGGCCATCAAAGCCAAAGACGCCGACTTCATCCGCAAGGAGGCCAGAGCTCAGACCGAAGCCGGGGCAAACTATATAGATGTGAACGCCGGCAGCTTCGTCGGGCAGGAAGCGGAATTCCTGTGCTGGCTGGTGGAGGTGGTACAGGGTGCCACCGATTTGCCGCTCTGTCTGGACAGCCCGGACCCGGCGGCCATCGCCGCTGCCCTGAAACTGGTGAAAAAGCCTTGCATGGTAAACTCCATCACCATGGAAAAGCAGCGCCTGGAAGGGATGCTGCCGCTGATAAAGCAGTACGGGACGAGAATCGTGGTGCTGTGCCAGAGCGATGCTGGCATGGCCCGCACCGTTGAGGAGAAACTTGATATAGCCAAACAGATGGTCGGCATCCTGACCAAAGAGGGCGTGGCGCCAGGGGATATCTTCATTGACTCGCTCATCTACCCCATCGCCACCGATACGCAGTCGGCAGTCGCCGCGCTCGGTGCCATCAGGGAAATCACCCGGCAGATGCCGGAGGTGCACACCATCTGCGGCCTGACCAACGTATCCTACGGGCTGCCGGTGCGGCGGCTCATCAACCGCACCTTCCTGGTCGCCGCCATGTCACAGGGACTGGATGCGGCCATAATCGACCCCACTGACCGCGAATTAATGGCCGGTCTGGTAGCGGCGGAAGCGATTCTGGACCGGGACAAGTTCTGCACCGGGTACATCACTGCCTACCGGCAGGGGAAGCTGTCATAGATGAAGGTTAGCGTTAGGGTTATTCCTCCCGACAAAGAACTGGAGTTGAAGGCAGGCGATAACCTGCGCTCCGCGCTCATTGAGGCTGGTATTCCCCTCGATTCGCCCTGCGGTGGACAGGGTACATGTTTGAAGTGCAAGGTGCAGCTCGCCGGGGTCAGCCGGAAATATACGGACTTGGAGCAGGAGAAACTTTCCCGCGAGGAACTGGACGGAGGCTGGCATCTTGCCTGCCAGGTTACGGTGGAGGAGCCGGGTGAGGTCCGCCTTCCTGAAGTTGAAGTTTCACGGGCCAAAGCAAGCTTCGGGCTCCTTGGCGAGGAAATCTCGCTGCGGCCCAACGTGCGCCGCTTTCCTTTTGAATTAAGCCAACCTTCGATAAAAGACCAGCGGGCGGACTGGAACCGCCTCGCTGAATACTTGGAACGGTCGACAAAGAGGCCGGTGAGCACTGCCCTGTCTCTGCTGCGCGAGCTGTCTTTCCGGCTCCGCGAGGGTAATTTCAGCGGCCAGGCGGTAGTGGTTGGAAATGAGGTGGTGGCGCTTGACCCGCCCGGTTCAGGTAGCGATGTACTGGGCGTGGCCATAGATATCGGCACCACCACCCTCGCCGCAGCGCTGGTCGATCTGGATACGGGCAAGGTAGTCTCTCTCGATGCGGAGCTTAACCCTCAGATTACCTTTGGTGCCGATGTTGTTTCCCGGATTATGTACGCGCAGGACGGTGCCGCAAAGCGGGAGAAGCTGCAGAAAGAACTGGTGAAAGGGCTCAACCAGCTGCTCCTGCGGCTGTGCCGCAGTGCCCGGCGAGAAAGGGAGAGGATTTTCGAGGCTACGGTGGTGGGCAATACCACCATGCTGCACACGCTGCTGGGGCTCGAGGCCAGGTATATTGCGCTGGCGCCGTACGTTGGGGGGCTGAACCGGCCGTTTGACCTGCCAGCCACCGAACTCGGCTTGCAGATTCATCCCAGGGGTAAGGTGCATATTATGCCGTCAATTGCCAGCTTCGTCGGCGCCGATACCGTGGCCGTCATCCTGGCGACAAGAATGCATCAGAGCCGTGTTCCCATGCTTGCCATTGACATCGGCACCAATGGTGAAGTGATGCTGGCCACCAGAAAGGAAGTCCTCACCGCCTCCACCGCGGCCGGCCCCGCCTTTGAGGGCGGCCGGATAAAGTACGGCATGAGGGCGGTAAAAGGTGCCATAAGCTCTTTTCAGGCAACGCCGGTTATGAATTACTCGGTCATCGGCGGCGGCGCACCCAGAGGCATTTGCGGTTCCGGTCTGATTGACTTGGCGGCGGAGCTTTACCGGACCGGCGTTCTCGACTACAAGGGGCGCATTCTCAGACCTGCGGAGATAAGCACCCGATGGGCAGAGGAGCTGGCGCCGAAGGTCAGAATTCGTAAGGAGGCGCGGGAATTCGTTATCTTCAGAGACGAAGACCGGGAGGTAACGCTGACCCAGCAGGACATCCGCGAACTGCAACTTGCCAAGGGAGCAATACGCGCCGGGGTGGAGCTGCTCATGAAAGAGGCCGGCATCAGCGCCGATGATATTCAGGAGGTCCTTCTCGCTGGCGTGTTCGGCAATTATATCAACCGGGAGAGGGCGGTCGTCCTGGGGCTGATTCCGGTTTTCCCTCTGGAGAAAATTCATTTCATTGGCAACGGGGCCATGGATGGTGCATTACTGGCCCTGCTCGATATGGAGGAAAGGAGTCAGGCAGAGAAGATAGTCGCTAGGGTACATCATATCGAGCTGTCGGGGAGGCCGGACTTCGAGGAAACCTTTCTCCGTTGCCTGTCGTTCGACAATAAATGAGCGGCGTGGCCTCATGCCACGCCGCCCTAGCATTTTTTGTCTTACCTTCCGCCGGTATGATTTTTACTGTGGCGGCAGGTTCTTGAGCATGCTTTCCAGCTTGTCAAGCTCGCCCTCGACCATGCGGTAGCAGTGCTTCTCCTCGGGGAACTTGCTGGTCTTTACGTCGTCGATATACTCGTGAAGCCCTTTGTCGATGACCTCGGCGATATTGGCGTATTTCTTGACGAACTTCGGCGTAAACGCTTCAAAGTAGCCGAGCATATCACCGATGATGAGCGCTTGGCCGTCCGTATACATGCCGGCACCGATGCCCAGTACCGGTATTTTAAGCATGTCGGTGATGATTTTGCCCACTTCCGGCGGAATGGCCTCCAGCAGGATGGAAAAAGCGCCCGCCTTTTCAATGGCCAGCGCGTCCTTAATCAGCTCCATGGCAGTATCGGCGGTGCGTCCCTGGGCCTTGAAGCCGCCCAACTGTCCGGAGCTCTGCGGCGTCAGGCCGATGTGACCCATCACGGACATGCCGCCCTCAATGATGCCCTCAATCTGCTTGATGACCCTGCGGCCACCCTCCAGCTTGATGGCGTCGACGCTCGCCTCCTTGAAGAACCGGCCAGCATTGTAGATGGCGTCCTCCCTTGAAACCTGGTAGGAGAGGAAAGGCATATCGCCGATGACGAAGGTATTGGGAGCGCCTCTCCTGACTATCTGGGAATGTTGAATCATCTGGTCCATGGTCATTGGCACTGTTCCGGGCAGACCGTGCACTACCATGGCGGCGCTGTCACCAACCAGTATCATGTCGATGCCTGCTTTGTCGCAGAAGCTGGCCATGGGAAAATCATAGGCAGTGAGGAAGGTGATTTTATCACCCTTCTTTTTCATCTCCGCAAAATCGAGAACGGTTTTCTTTGGCATATCTTTTATTAATCCTCCTTTTTTACTTTGGCATGGGCACTCTTAAGTCTTCCGGCCCCTGCTTTGATACCTTGAGTTCAGGATGAACCTGGCCTACCAGTTCAATGATGTTCTTGATAGAGCGGATTTTCTCCCGGCCCAGCTCCGCCAGCATATCATCGGACATGCCCCAGGGCATGTACATTGCCAGCCCCGGCCCCGGCTCCATCTTAAAATAGCACGGCGAAGCCACCCGAGCGATTTCCGGCGTCTCAAAGATGCGGTTGTAGCCGCCCATTGAGGCCCAGAGCTGAATGTGAACATCGAGAGGAATATTCACCACGCTCCTGATAGAGGCCAGTTCCGGCAGCGTCAGGTCGGCCACCGGATTGCAGCTTCCCGCCCCGAGTGACTCTACCAGCCTCACCCCCGTTGCATTGGCGTGCCCGGCGAAGATGGAGACCTTGAAGACGATGTCTTCGGGCAGGTCGCCGTTTTGCTTCATGGTGTTGAGCAGGGAAAGGACCCCCTCATCCCAGACCAGGAAGCCGCGGAAGCCAAGCTCGATGCAGCGTTCCAGCTCCATCAGGTAGTGCCGGATAGAGTCCATTCCCCGCATCCTCAGGCCGGAAATGGCGCCTTCCGGAGTGGCGATCTGGCGGCCAATGTACCAGGTAGGCCTCGGCCCCGGCGTGATGATAACCTCCACCTGGTTATCGTGGGCGATTTTGGCAAATTCGGTTAGCTGTTCGCGGGTGAGCATGGAGGCCCCCCGCACCACGGAAATGGAGCGGTGAAATGGAACTCCCTGTTTTTTAGCTTCATCGCACGTTGCTGCTAGGACCTTGGGCGTCTCAACGCCGGAAATCTCCACGCGATAGTGCGCGCCGTCGGGAAACGTTTTGGTCGAGCTTGGCAGGTCATAACGGTCACCGCTGGGAAACCCCGCCTTTTCCATGGCCTGCGCAATTTTGTCCATGTACGTACCCCCATTGTATTTGAAATTCAGGAAAACTCTGATTTAAAACCCGCTGACAAGCTTATTACATCGCCTTTTCCTTGTCAAGAAGTTTTATTTCGTTCGCTGGCCTTGCTGGAAGTATTGGCAAAGCCTGTTTAAAACGCAATCTAGGCACCGGGGACGTTGTGCTTGGCAAACCTTTCGGCCGTGCTCTATCATCAGCACGTGAAAGGCGTAAACTTTAGCGGCGGGCACTAAACTCTCCAGCATTTTATGGGCTTTCTCCACCGTGGCTCTAGCATCGATAAGCCCGAGCCTCTTGGCCACGCGATATACATGGGTATCTACCGGCAGGGCTGGTCGGCCCAGAGAAAACAGAAAGACGCAGTTGGCCGTTTTGGTGCCCACTCCCGGCAAAGCTTTGAGCCAGTCCCTGGCCTCGTCCAGAGGGAACTCATTTAAAAAATCGAGCTCAAGTCTACCTCGCTTTTGCCAGATTTCCCCGAGCGCCTGCTTGATGTAGCGCGCCTTAACTTCCGAAAGACCACCGCCCTTTATGGCGCTGGCAATCCGGTAAACATCGGCCGAGGCCACATCCTCCCAGCTGGGGAAAGAAGCCAGCAGAGAGTGAAATGCCCTTCTGGAGTTAGCATCAGAGGTATTCTGGGATAGAATGGTCTGGACCAGCACGTTCAGCGGGCTATCATGTGGCCGCCAGTCGCGCTCGCCATATTCGCTGATTAACAGGTAAAGGATTTGCTCCATATCTGGTTTGTCCATTTTCATCTCTTGGCAAATACCGGCGAAAAAGCCAGAGCGGCAATCAATAAGCTGAGTGCGGCGGCGAGGAAGAATATGCTGGCCAGCCCCAGTCTGTCACCCAAAAATCCGGAGACGAGAGGCCCGCTAAGCATGCCCACCGCGTAAATCGCCTGATATACCCCCATGGCAGTTGCCCGGTGCCCGGGTGATACATCGCGGATGCTGAGTGCCATAAGCGAGGTGGTCAGGATGCCCCGCCCGAGCCCGTAGCCGACCTGTACCGCCATCAGTGCCGGTATTTTCTGGATGAAGGGAATTGTCAAAGTGCTGGCACCGATCAGCAGAGCACCACCGAGAATGGCGGCGCGGTGGCCTAACCTATCCCAAACCCATACTGCCGTCAGGTTCCCTATCATTGAAGAACCCAGAGTCAGCATGGTGATGAAGCCGAGGTCGGCGCTGGAGCCACCGATTTTGGCCGCATATACCGGAATAAAACCAAAAACCCCTGCATGTACTGTGAACTGGAACAGGATTCCCATAACGGATACCGTTAGGAGGAGGGGGCGAGTTGCCACCGATGAAAAGCCACGCCAGGTAAAAACGTCCCTTGGCTCTGCAGGTTGTTCTCTGGTAAAGGCTAAAGCTGCCAGTCCGGCAACGGCGAGTACCGCCGCCGCCAAAAAGGTCTGGCGTGAGCCGAGCGTCTGAGCCAGGGCTCCGCCACCTGCCGTAGCCACCACCAGAGCTCCGCCCTGCACAAAATTAATTAAACCTATTGCTCGCCCGCTGCTTTCCGGCCGGTAATAGGCGGTAAAGTAAATGGTAAATACCACCCAGGTTGCAGCTCCAATGCCAGTAGTTAAACGTGCCAGGAACAGTTGCCAGGGGTTGGCGGCCAGGCCCAAGCCCAATGCCCCTAGAGAGGTGACGATGATGCCTGCGACCACCAGCGGTTTCCGCCGCCCCAGATTATCTGACCAGATACCAATCGGAATGCGCAGCAGTACCTGGGGTATCGCATACGCCGAGACCACCACACCGACTATCGATAAGCTGGCACCCAGTGACTGTATATATACCGGGAAAATTGGAACATAAAGATACAGGCTAGCCCAGAATAAAAAATTGGCGATACAGAAGAGAACGATAGAATATCGGTGTGGGGGCGGTAGCAGACTTGAATGTGTCAGCTTATGGCGCGATGGGGGCGATTTTATATGTGCATTCACGTCCACGATTTACATTCTAGCATAAAAGAAGAGATACTTATCGATTGCAGGTAGCGGATAAAGTTGACCGCTGGAAGCCCGGAAAAATTGCGCACAACACAAACAAAGTGCTAGCATTTACCTATCATTTAGAAGGATTGCGTTTGAAAAATCTTTAGGAAAAGTGCTCGGACTTCGGGATTTTTAGGATGACTTAAATATCCGATGATATGGAAAGAGAATCGATTTAAAATATTCTACGGCTGGTGGATAGTTGGCGCCTCTTTTCTTACCAGCTTATACGTAGGTGGAGCGGTATTCTACGGCTTCACCGCCTTCTTCGAGCCGATACAGAACGAGATGGGCTGGAGCTACACGCAAATCTCACTGGGCGCATCTCTCCGTGGCCTGGAGTTAGGCCTTCTTTCCCCTTTGGTGGGCATACTTGTGGACCGCTGGGGTCCTCGGAGGCTTATATTCAGTGGAGTGCTTATTACCATAGTCGGTTTACTTTTCCTTGGTTCCGCTCGTTCTTTGCTCATGTTTTATGGCGCCTTCGCTTTAATTGCCATAGGGGTGAGCGCTTGCACCGTTATCGTGCTGCTGACGACCATCGCCAACTGGTTTCAGAGGAAGATGGGGCTGGCCATCGGCATAGCCATCTGTGGTTATGGCTTCAGCGGCCTGATGGTACCGGCAATCGTCAGGCTCATTGCCTTTTATGATTGGCGCACCGCGGTAAACATCCTTGCCCTGGGTATGCTGATCCTGATTTTACCCTTATCTCTCTTGTTTCGGCACCGTCCGGAGCAATATGGTTATCTTACCGATGGCCGGAAACAGAGCGAGGTAGCCTACCCCAGCCAGGAAGGTCTCCAGCAAACCGTCGAGGTTGAGATGAAAGTAAAGCAGGCCCTTAAGAGCGGGGTATTCTGGCGTTTGGCATTATCACGATGGTATCACATGATAGCAACTGCGGCCATAATTACCCATGTCATGCCTTATCTCAGCACTAGCGGTATCAGCCGGTCGCTCGCCAGCCTGGTGGCCACGGCAGTTCCGTTGATGAGCGTTTTCGGCCGTCTTGGGTTTGGCTGGCTCGGGGACAGATCCAATAAAAGACTGGTGGCCACCGCGAGTTTCGTTATGATAGGTTCCGGTGTACTCTGTTTCGCTTATACTTCGGCGGCGAGTATCTGGTTACTGTTTCCTTTTATCATTCTGATGGGCATCGGTTACGGGAGCAGCAACGCGCTTCTGCCGTCACTGGGGAGAGAGCACTTTGGTAGAACTAAATTCGGGAGCATTTACGGTGTGATAGAAGGCATTGGCACAGTAGGAAATATGATGGGCCCGGTCATCGCCGGTTGGGCCTATGATAACTGGGGCAGTTATCAGAAGATTTGGTTGCTGCTGGCCGGACTGGCTATCGTGGCCGTAATTTCGACCTTCACCATTACCCCGGTCAGGAATTCGACGGGGCCGAATGGTTGAATCTGAAATAGTCAAAATAAGAAGGAGGTACCAATTAGGACGATGTCAAGCGATAGCGAAAAATTGGAAAGGAAAAAAATAACGCCTAGGGACTTAATAGCTAAGAAACAGCAGGGTAAGAAAATCGTGCGGGTGGTATGTTACGACTATCCGATGGCGTTACTGGCAGACCGTGCCGGAGTGGATAGCATTCTGGTAGGAGACTCAGTGGGAATGGTGGTGCTGGGAATGCAAAATACCATACCGGTGACGATGGAAGACATGATACATCACTGTAAGGCGGTATCGCGAGCGGCCAAGTACGCCCTGGTAATCGGTGACCTTCCCTTTTTGTCCTACCAGCCGGGCATTCGAGACGCGGTGTACAATGCTGGCTTACTGATGAAGGAGGGAGGCGTGGATGCGGTCAAGCTGGAGGGAGGGGAGGAGTTTGCCCCGACCATTAAGGCAATAGTCCAGTCCGGTATACCGGTCACGGGTCACATCGGCATTACGCCGCAGAGTATTTCGATGCTGGGCGGGTATAAAGTGCAGGGTGCCGATGTCGCCAGCGCTCGCAAGTTGATCGCGGATGCTAAGGCACTGGAATCCGCTGGAGCGTTCATGCTGACACTGGAAGGCGCCCCGGACCGCCTGGCCGAAATTATATGCAAAGAACTTACTATCCCTGTAACCACAATCGGCAGCGGGCCGAACACTGACGGGCAGACCATAAATATGTACGACATTCTAGGGCTCTTCGAGAAATTTACCCCTAAATATGTCAAGAAGTATGCCAATCTTGCTGAAGTAATAGTGCAGGCATTGCAGCAGTACAAACAGGAAGTGGAAACCGGTGTCTTTCCCGGGCCGGAGCACACCTATCATATGAAAGACGAGGTGCTGAAGGAAATATTGAAAGGGTAGTCCATTGGCATCAGGGATTGAGCAGATAGTCCGAGGAATGGGTAAGAAGCTATCTACCTGCGCTTTCACCCTGAGAGAAATGGTCAGCATCAGCTGACCGGGCTATATGCTCTCCAGCTTTTCTTTCAAGCGCCGTACCGAAAGGTGAGCGCTGGACAGAATGGGTACCTTTCGGTTAGCCTCGGGGATCTGTTCTAAAACCCTTTCAATGGAAGGTTGAGGCATTATGATTACCTCTACCTCATCCATGAGCTCGGCTAGATGCTTCAGGACGATTCTGTCGTGGGTGGCTAGGTCTTCGCGTCTCAGGGCATCGAAGGCCCCTGGGCATAGCGATGTCTTTACTTCCACCCTCTTTTTTCTCAGTGCTGCCTGCACCTGAATCATTTTAGGAGCAGATGCCAGTGTGCCGGGATGGGTGCCGAGGATACCGATACGCGCACCAAGGTCCATCGCCTCATCGATAATAATCTCCAGCACGGCCAGAACGGGAATGCTGACCGCGTCTTTCACGTCCTCGACTAGGCGACCGAAGGCGGCGCAGGTGAGCATCACTACCTCTGCCCCGGACTCCTCAGCAAAAAAGGAAAGCCATCTTAACCGCCGGAGGACAAGGTCCCGGAACTGCTCGCCCGATAAAGATGGCAGTCCTTCATCAACAAGGTGGACTACTTCTACATCGGGCATGATTTCAGCCGTCAATTTGCCAAATAAGCTGACGTTGAAACACCCGGCGTGGACCATGCCTACTTTTCGTCCCATCTCATACCTCCAGATTTGACTTCTATAATTAATTCCACCATTTATCTAATTCTTATTTCAAACGGCGCAATTGTCAATAAATATATTAACGATGAAGGTGAACCTGCCACGCCGTAGGCCTGGTGTGGAGCTCAAAGCCAAGACACATATCTGGGTTTCAAGCTTCATATCATGGCCACGGAAGACAGCATATTAATTGACTGTAATGATTCTGTAATGCTTTTGTTATTTTTTCATGGCCGTTCTTAAGACGTTTGTAATAGGACTTAGGTAATATAACATGTGCATACTAAAGTTCACTGGTAATTAAATAAGTTTACCAATGTTAAAGAAAAGGAACCATGGAATCTATGTCAACCGTAGAAGATTATATTGGCAGAATGTTTACTGTAAATGAAGTGGCGCGTCTATTAAACGTGCATCCGGCTACGGTTAGACGCTGGGAAAAGGAAAGGCAGCTGAAGTCATACCGGCTTGGACCCAAAAAGGTAATCAGGTTCAGGACAGAAGAGTTATATAGCTTTATCAATCACAATAATGATCCAGATGCTCAGTGATTTTGCCATTTCTATGTTTTAACGAAAGTAGCGGCAACATGTTTATCAAAAAGACACGGTATTTAAAAAGAGAAATCAAACTGATGTCCGGTTAATATTTAAGTCAAGAGAGATAGCATCGGTAATGATATCAAAATAAAGAGAGCGAGAGAAAAGGCGATGTCTAGTTCACCAATGGAGGAAAATGAGACCAAGAAAACCGCGGGCAGATTACGGAAAAATGCCATTGACCCCGAGTTGCTGAAACTTATCCCGGAATCATTGTCCAGAAAATACAACGCTATTCCGCTGGAGGCAGTTGGCAACGTGCTCCATGTTGCCATGGCCAATCCTTCAGACATTATTGCACTGGAAGCTCTCGCAACCCTTAGTCAGATGCACATTGTGACCGAAGAAGCCAGCGCCGAGGAAATCGTTGAAGCTATCGACTTCAACTATCAATCATATGAAGAAATAGAAGAGCAAATTTCAAGTCTCCCTCTGGACGTAGATGCACCGGAGGCAGGTGCCGGACTGAGTACAGTCACCGATGCTCCGGTGGCCCGGGCACTGGCTCTCATTATCGATGAAGCAGTCAAGGCCCGCGCTTCCGATATCCACTTTCAGCCCCAGGAAGATAAACTACAGGTACGATTCCGCATCGACGGTGCTCTGCATAATATGATCACTCTGCCTTTAATGACGGCCAGCCCGCTTATATCACGCATCAAAGTCCTGGCCAATATGAATATCGCCGACCATCACCGCCCGCAGGACGGCCAGTTTTCGGTGCGTACCAAAGGCGGACAGTCCATAGATATCCGCGTTGGTATGGTGGCCACGGTATATGGGGAGATGGCAGCACTAAGGCTTCTGGACAAATCCAGAGCCGTTATGAGCCTGTCTGACCTAGGTTTTCGATCCGAGAGCCTAGCTAAATTTGAAGAGATGCTCAAGGTCCCGTATGGCATGATCCTGGTCAGCGGGCCCACCGGCGCCGGCAAAACCACCACCCTTTACGCTTCGGTGAACTGCCTTGACTGCGTTGGCAGAAACATCATCACCATTGAGGACCCCGTGGAATACCGTTTCAAGGACATCAACCAGATTCAGGTTAACCCGCGTGCCGGCCTCACCTTCGCCAGCGGACTCAGGTCCATTTTACGCCTTGACCCGGATGTGGTGCTAGTCGGCGAGATACGCGATGCCGAAACCGCTGGTATTGCGGTGCAATCGGCTCTCACCGGACACCTGGTACTGTCTTCAATACACGCCAACGATGCCGTGGGCGTGGTGTTCCGCCTCCTCGACCTCGGTATCGAGCCTTTCCTGGTCGCCTCTGCACTCATCGGGGCCATTGCCCAGCGTATGGTACGGCGGGTCTGCCCCGATTGCGCGCAACTAACTTCGATTCCGATTGTGGAGCAAATGAGCTACGAGAAAGAAATAGGAGAAAAGCGAGAGGAGTTTATATGCGGTAAAGGCTGCAAGTCCTGTTCCCAAACCGGCTACCACAGCCGGTCCGGGCTATTTGAGATTTTGCAGATCAGTGATGAAATACGGGCGATGCTGCTCAACGGAACCACGGCCTCCAAGCTTAGACATCAGGCGATTAAGGAGGGGATGGTACCTCTGATCAAAGACGGGATGTTGAAGGTTAAAGATAATATCACCACGGCAGACGAGGTTCTCCGCAACGCTTACTCGGTAGACTGACATTATAACTGGCCCAGATCACACAACGGGTTAATAAGGCAGGGGAGGAGTGCCACTGGGGAGAGACAGATGGTTTTCCAATACGT
Organism: Dehalococcoidia bacterium; assembly: GCA_011174815.1. GTDB lineage: Bacteria > Chloroflexota > Dehalococcoidia > Dehalococcoidales > RBG-16-60-22 > E44-bin89. Next base: position 15,381 of record DUFF01000076.1, read on the forward strand.
TGCCTACAATGAAAAGGGAGAGATAGTCAGGGGCAAGGTTCCGGCAGCCAACGAAGAGGCAGCCAATGACCTGCTCGGCTATGCCGGCTATCAGGCTATCAGCCTCAAGCCATATATTCCCTTCCTTAATGTCGATAAGCTGAGGGCCAGCCTGTTTCGGGTAAAGCCCGGCGATATCATACTGATGTACCGGCAGCTGGCCATGCTGCTGGAGTCCGGCATCGATATCGTTGCATCGCTGGAGCTGCTGCAGGAACAGTCAAGTAATCGTGCCCTGAAAAAGGTTCTGGGCGACGTAATATCAGACCTGCGCGCCGGCCATCAGCTTTCCAACGCGCTGAGCAAGCATCCCCAGGTCTTTTCCCCCATCTACTGCAAACTGCTGGGCGTGGGTGAGCAGAGCGGAGACCTGGAGACGGTGCTGAGACAGGTGGCCGATTATATGGAGAAGGAAGTCACCACCGCCAAGGAGACCAAGAGTGCACTGATGTACCCGGCAATTACCTTTATGGTTACGATTGGGGTTATCGGCGTACTGGTAATTTTTGTGTTGCCCAGCTTCGGAGGCCTCTACAGTTCGCTGGGTGTTGAGATGCCAATGGCTGCCAGACTGCTCATTGATGTTTCCACTAAGCTGAATGATTACTGGAGTTATCTCCTGCTGGGCATGCTGGTGCTTTTCGGCCTGACCCACATCTATTTCAAAACGTCTAGTGGCCGGGCTAAACGGGATAGGCTCATCCTGCGTCTGCCACTGCTCGGGCGTGTGTGCCACCTGAGCGAACTTTCCCGCCTCTGCCGTAGCATGTCACTGCTTTTCCGTGCCGGCCTGCCCCTGACCGAAATCCTCCCTATGCTCATCCAGAGCAGCCGGAACCAGGCTTTATCGCAAGCGCTGGTTGAGGTCCAGCAGGACATGATCAAAGGCGAGGGAATCTCGCGACCGATGGCCAAAAACAAGCTCTTCCTGTCCATGATGGTTCAGATGGTGAGGGTAGGTGAGGAAACGGGCAACCTCGACGTTACCCTGCTTGCCGTTGCCCGAAGCTATGACACTGAAGCCGAGGACAAGACGCGTTCCCTCATTTCACTGATACAGCCGACAATGACACTCTTTATCGGCGCGGTCATCGCCCTCATTGCCTTTTCCCTGGTTTCAGCCATGTATTCTATGTACGGAACGGGATTTTAAGGGGAATTTGATGATGAAGTTCCGGCAATTAATCAGGAATTTTGTCCGGCAGAAGGAAGGGATAACCTTTTTGGAAACGGTTATTGCTTTGGCCATTCTCGGCGTTGTCTCCGTTTCCTTTCTCAATGGTCTAACCACAGCTTCCAAATCCGTTTTCATCACCGATGAGCACTCCACCGCAGAGAGCTTGGCGGAAAGTCAGATGGAATGGGTGAAAAACTCCGTCTATTTATACGATACCACCACCTATTCGACAGCGCCGATCCCTGATGGCAAAGACTTTTTTCAGTATTCAGCCAATGTGCTCGCTTCACCACTCCACACTCCGGATGATGGCATACAGAAAATCACCGTAATAATTAAACGCTCCGGCAACAACGTATTTAGCCTTGAAGGATATAAAGTAGACCGATGAGACGTAGAGAGAAAGGGTACACACTTATTGAATTAATCGTGGCAGTCAGCATCATGGTGCTGGTGAGCGGTGCGGCCTCTATAGCCATATTCCAGATTTCAAAAGGTACCGAGGCAAACAATACCCATATGAATGCGGTGCGCCAGGTGCAGAATGCCGGATACTGGATCTGCCGCGATGCCAGGATGGCACAGAGTATCGATACGGATAACCTCACGCTGCCGGTTTTCCTCGTCTTCAACTGGACGGAATGGGATGACGAGAATGAAAAGATATATCACTCGGCAAATTATTCCTTTGAAGGGCTAACTGACGGTATCGGTAAGCTGAAACGAACTCATCGGAGCAGCGCCGGCGCAAATGAAGAGACGCTTATTGCAACTTATATTTATTACGCCCCTACTGACCCGGATGATACCACTAAGGCTGACTATCAGGCTCCAGTGCTGACGTTGCAGCTCACCTCCGTTGTTGAGGATACCAAGGAAATTAGAGAATACCGCATCAAAAACCGACCAAATGTTTATTAGCGGATGTGAAACAATGGGCAGGATTTGGCGAAAAGTACTGAAAGGAGAATCGGGGCAGGCCCTTCCGATAACGCTGGCCCTGTTGATAATCGGTGGGCTGACCATTATACCGAGCCTGGGCCTGACCTTTTCCAGCGCCAAAACCAGTAACATAATTCAGGATGGTGTGAAGGGCACTTACGCCGCCGAGGCTGGTATCGAAGATACCTTGTGGTCGCTGGTCAACGGCGAGCCACCACCCAGCCAGCTATCGGACAATATCAACGATATGCAGGTTAACATACAGACCGTAGACAAGGGGACCCATACCTTATATCTTGGTGAACTCATTGAGATGGCCGGCCATGTCGAATACCTTGACGTGACCAGTAATATTACCTGGGACCCGGGAGCCGATGCTTATAAATACACTATTACGGTCACCTGGCAACCGGGCAGTGGAGAACCAACAATACATATAGAGGAAATTGGCGCCAGGATTCCCATCAACTATACTTATCAGGAATGGTCAGCAGCGAATTTCACAGAAAATATCTCTACTGATGAACCGGAAGAAACCCTGGATCCGCAGGGCGCTTACCTTCTGAACTGGATAATGTCACCGCCGTATCCCAAAGTGTCTGAGAACGAAACACAGCGAACCCAGATGTTCTACATTGATGGCACGGGGGAACAAAAGCGCTATTACGCCTGGGTACTGGCCCGCCGGGAGGATATCGGTGTCTGTGGTGAAGTCAACAGTACTGCCTATGAAATTACGGCGACCGCCCTTCAACACGGGAGTAATAGAACCGCGGCCAAAATTATAACTAAGGCAATGATATGGGATGAGGATACATATATTACATCGTGGCAGATCCATAACTAGCCGTTGTCTCTAAGGAATAAGACATGAAATTAAGTAAGAAAAGCTGGCTGTTCATAGCCCTCGGCATGTTTCTTATCGCTCTGGTGGGCCTGTGGATGGTCTACTCACAGCAATCCGGTATCAAGAATCAGCTGAATGAAGAGCTAACCCAGGCCAAGTCCAGACTGGGGTCGATGCAGCTCGAGCCGCTCGCAGACAAGATGGTAGAACTCGAGCAGCAGCTGGACGAAACAATGGTGCAGTCTGAAGCTGCCCGGGAAAAGCTCTCCCAGCCGATAAATAGCATCATCATCAATGACATATTATTCAGCACGGCCGAGAGCCACAGCGTAAACATCACCGAAGTAAGCGCCTCAGTGGCAGGCGAATCAGACCTGGATGGTGTCCCCTGCCTGACGTTCCCCCTCACCGCCAGGGTTGAGGGAGAATTAAACAATCTGATAGATTTCATCACCGAGCTCAATGGTGACCTTGTCCCCACCACGGTCAAGTCCGTGGACGTCCAGATACCGTACACTACCGGAGATAGAAAGCCTTCCATCAATCTCCAGATGGTATTCTACACCTACGAGGAAGATTAAAAAATGGCTGAGAAAGTGGTCACTCTATACATCGATGATACCAGCGTCCGGCTCCTGGTAACCAGCGGAAAACGTATCAGGAAATGGGCAGATTTACCTCTTGAACCGGGCTTGGTGAAAAACGGCGTGGTCATGAAACAGGAGGAGGTTGCCGCTAGAATCAGGCAGCTTTTCAACATCCGCAAGGTAAATTCTAATAGGGTTGTCCTTGGCGTAAGCGGGTTGCAGTGCCTTACCCGTCCCATGCTTTTGCCTCAGCTGCCAAGAGATATGCTGGAAGAGGCGGTAGTACGTGAAGCAAAGAGGGTACTGCCAGTTTCCCCAGACCAACTGTATCTCAAATGGCAGTCTATCCCTGCCCCGGAGGGGAAAATACAGGTCTTCCTGGTGGCAGTTCCCCGTACCGCCGTCGATGCTTTATTCAATACGCTGCAACTTACCGGTCTCAAGACAGACCTGATGGACCTGAAACCGATGCTTCTAGCCAGAATGGTAAAGGACACCATGGGCATTATCGTGGATGTTCAGCCGACCGAATTTGACGTCGTCGTTATGGCGGAAGGTATTCCTCAACCCATCCGCACCGTACGTTTCCCTAACAAAGCATCATCCTGGACGGAAAGAACCGCATTGATAAAGGATGACGTGAGCAGGACCATCGAATTCTACAATACCAACAACCCCGAGATGCCCCTTGCCGCCACGCTGCCTGTTTGGGTTTCCGGGGAACTGGCCAATGAAGTCGAACAGTGCCAGGTGCTTTCGGATGCACTGAGCCGGCCGGTTTTACCTTTGCCACCGCCGCTGGAGAGCCCTGATGGGCTTGACTCCAGTCGCTACATCGCTAATATGGGCCTGACTCTCAAGAAAATCGCACCGACAAATAGCAGCGGGCTTTTGGTAAGCGAACTCAATATATTGCCTCTGGTATACCAGCCCGAGCCCATTTCCCTTACCAGGATACTGGCGGTGCCCAGCGCCGTTATCGCCGTAGGCATACTCCTTTTACTGGGTTTGATGATTCAGAACACATCCGCCGATATCGCTGAAATAAGAGAACAGGTGAATACCACCAATCAACTCCTGCAGCAAAGAACGGCCCAGAGGCAAACCTATTCCGCTACCATTGATGGACTCAATCAGAAGATCGCCAATGCCGAGACCTCGGGCGGCAACTTCGCCCTTGCCGTGTCAAATCTGGAAACGCAGAGCCATAAAGTAAACGGTGACCTTGAAGTGACCGTTAGCCTCTTGCCGGAAACGGTGAGTTTGACCAGTATCAGCTATAGCAATAACACCCTTACCATCAAAGGGAATGCTTCGAGCGAAGAAGATGTCCTGTCATACCTGAAGGAGCTTGAAGCCACCGAACGTTTCTCCCACATCACGATAACCAACTTCAGGAGAACGGCTGTAGATAGTAACGATTTCACTATCATTCTCGGCATGGGAGATTAAGCACATGGATATATTTGCTTTGGTTAGGTTGGCAGCAGAGAAGAGTGCTTCGGATCTGCACCTGGTGGTAGATAACATGCCCGTTCTCCGCATCAATGGCCTGCTTCAGCCGGAGTCAAGCTACCCACACCTAACCTCTGAAGACATAGCGCAGGCCTTCCAACAGATCACATCGGAAAAAGAGAGAGCTGATTTTCAACACTACCTGGAACTTGACTTCGGCTATACGCTGCCTGATGTTGGCCGGTTGCGCTGCAACGCATCCCAACAGCGGGGCAGCCTTAGCCTTGCCATCAGACTTATACCTCTGGTCATTCCCACGCTTGACGAGCTGGGATTGCCACAGATTTGCCAGGACCTTATCATGAAGCCCAGGGGACTGGTAGTGGTCAGCGGGCCCAGCGGCAGCGGTAAGTCCACCACGCTGGCGGCAATGATAGATTATCTGAATTCCCAAGACAGAAAACGTGTGATTACTCTTGAGGACCCCATTGAATACCTTTACACCAACAATAAGTGCACTATCACGCAACGTGAGCTGGGCAATGATACCCTGTCGTTTGCCGATGCACTGAAGCATGTACTGCGCCAGGATCCGGATGTCATTCTGGTGGGAGAAATGAGGGACCTGGAAACAGCCGCGGCCGTGCTTACCGTAGCTGAGACCGGCCACCTGGTACTGACCACCGGACATGCCACAAGTGCCGCGCAGGCCGTGGAGCGCATCATCGACCTTTTCCCCACCCATGAGCGACATCTGGCCCAGACCCGGCTGGCGTCGCTGCTCCTGGGAATTTTATGTCAAACGCTCGTCCCCAGGGTTGATTCCTCGGGGAGAGTAGCCGCGGTAGAGGTTATGCTGGCCCTCCCGGCAGTCAAGAATATCATCCGCGAGGGCAAAATCCACCAGTTGCCCAATGCCATCGTGACGCAGGCCCGCTCTGGCATGAAGCTTCTCGATAACGCCCTGATAAACCTCCACCGGAGCGGCGTCATCAGCGGCGATAGTCTGTTTGCCTTCTGCAACGACCGCGAGGAAGTGGCCAAGCTAATGGGACGGGTGGTAGCGGAGTAACAACAAAGGCAATCTAATATACTAAAAAGCAATGCTAGCATAAGGCCGTGCTTGCAAGGCACTCGCCTCCTCCTCACCATGTCCCCTCCTACTCTCCCGGGAGGGGACTGTTTATTGACCTTGACGAACGGAGAAAAAACGCTCAAAATACGGCGAAATGGACATCGTGCTTATTATTATCTTTGCTGTGTTCGGCACCGCCTTCGGCAGTTTTTTTAATGTGTGCATCGACCGCCTGCCCGTGGAAAAATCGATACTTCGCCCGCCTTCACACTGCGACGCCTGCCAGCACCGTCTGGCACCGCGTGACCTAGTGCCCCTCTTCAGCTATTTATGGCTGCGCCGTCGCTGCCGTTACTGCGGTGCGCCTATCCCCCGGAGACCCTTCTGGGTGGAACTGGGCACGGGTTTGCTCTTTGCCCTGAGCTACTGGTATTTCGGATTGAGTATTCAGTTCGCCGTCATTGCCTTTTACGGCAGCCTGTTTCTGGTTATCGGCGTCATTGACCTGGAACACCAGCTCATACTGAACAAAATCTCCTATCCCGCGATGGCGCTGGCGTTGGTTATTGCTGTCTTCCAACCGCCGCCGGCACTGATTGACCTGAATCTGGCCTGGCCCTGGGCGGGCATTGTTAGCAGCCTAATGGGAGGAGCTATAGGACTTCTATTCCTTTTGTTTGCCTATGTCATAACCCTTGCCATCTATAAGAGTGAGGCAATCGGGTTCGGCGACGTCAAACTGGCCGGGCTGATAGGGCTGGCCACCGGCCCGAGGCTGGTGCTCCTCTCGCTGACTTTGGGCGCCATCCTCGGCGGAGTGGCAGGCATAATTCTGCTGTCGCTGAAGATGAAAAAGAGGAAAGAGCCCCTCTCCTTCGGCCCCTTCCTGGCCATAGCCACAATGATTACCCTTATCTGGGGAAGCGACGTCCTTAACTGGTATCTGGGATTACTGCACTTTTAGCTTCCCACCGACACCGCCTCCTTGCCCGCCGAAAGAAGTAAAATGGTTCGTTTGTATGCTTAGATAACGGGCCAATACAGTTTCTTCTAATAAATTGCCCCTTTATCATATTGACAAATGGCCGAATGATTAGTACAATAGTCCTACCTAATAAGTAATGGAGGCTAATGGTGAGGGTAAATCGGCGGCGCTCTGACATCGAAATCATTGCCGATATGCTCAAGGTAGGCGAGAACGGCGCGGGCAAGACGGAGATCATGTACAGCGCCAATATGAGCTACCGTCAGATACAGAAGTACCTCGGCTATCTGATGGCTAGCGGCTTTATCGACAAGATGAAGATGGGCAATCCCTCAGTAACCTACCAAGTGACGGATAGCGGCCTGAAACTGATGCAACTGATAAGCAATATCAAGGAAATGCTCGGGCTGGATGAAAATTACAGTTTGTAAACTTTGTACGGTTTTTATGACAGAGACCTGAGGACGGCTGGTATCTTCAGGTCTCTTTTTAAATAAAGCGGTAAGGAGATAAGCGTGGCAGACAAAAGAATGTTAATCATCGACGCCGACATTGCCAGAAGGATCGACGAGAACCGCGGCGATATGAGCTACTCGGAGTTCCTGGAGTTCCTGATTGACAGACAATTACAGGAGCAGCCCAGCAACAATAACTATGTTGGTAAAGATGAATTCCACCAGTTTGCCGCAGGCATGAAGGAGCTGCTGCGCAATTTCCTTGAGTTTTTCCTCAGTTACGGGCTCGAACTGGGCAAACAGCCTCAGGACAAAACCTTTCAGGAGCTGAGCCAGAAGCTGCAGGACCTGGAAAGCTCCGGCAACAAAGGCAAGAAACTCTAACCACCCCTCCTCTCCATTAGCGACACTGCAATTTCCTCACCCTGTACGGTTCATCCCAAGCCCACCTGAATAGAACTATGTTCTAGAACACAATCACTTCCCAACCACATTGTGACGTGCCATAGTCAACTGAAAGCGAAGTTGGCTTGGGAGGTGACTTGTGCCAAAAGCGATCGAGCTTTTGCAGCAGGGCAGGAATGAAGAGCTTTGGCAGATGTGCTGTGGCTACCTCAAGCTTTCTCTGGAGCAGTTTATGGACATACAAAATAGGCTGCTCCTGGAACAGATAAAGCGGCTCAACGGTTGCACGCTGGGCAGGAAAATCATGAACGGGGGCCAGCCGAAATCGGTGAAGGAATTCCGTGAGCAGGTGCCCCTGACGACCTACGATGACTACTGCCCCGAGCTCAGCGATAAAAGAGAAGCGCCATTACCTGCCGACCCTGCCTTCTGGGTGCATACTTCCGGAAGGTCCGGCGATTACCCGTGCAAATGGATTCCGATGACGCACGCTTTCGCTGAGGAATTGAGCCGGATAATGTACGGCCTGGGAATGCTCGCCAGCTGCCGGGGCTGGGGAGACACCTCCCAGCTCAACGGCTGTCCCAAGATTGTCTATTCCGTGGCGCCACGGCCCTACATGTCCGGGACCATGGCGGATATGATCAAAATACAATCGCCGATCAATTACCTGCCGTCGCTGGAAGAGGCCGAGGAGCTTTCTTTTGAAGATAGAATAAAGCTGGGCTTCAAGGAGGCTCTCTCCGAGGGATTTGATTACTTTTTCGGGCTGTCCATGGTTCTGGTGGTGGTGGGAAACAAGTTCAGCCAGTCCACCGACAGGGTTGACATTCGCCCCCTGCTCAGACAGCCCCGGGCGTTGTTTCACCTGGCCAGAGGACTGGCCAAGAGCAAGCTGGCACGGCGTCCGATGCTACCCAAAGACATATGGAGGCTGAAAGGCATCTTGAGCGGTGGGCTTGACAGCGCCGTCTATCGCGAAAAGATAAAGGAACTCTGGGGTAGATACCCGCTGGACATCTACGCCGGCACCGAAGGCGGCGTCATCGCCACGCAGACCTGGGACTATGACGGTATGACCTTTATTCCCAGCCTCAACTTCCTTGAGTTCATACCGGAGGAAGAACACCTGAAGGGGCGTCTTGACCCCCAATACCGGCCGCAGACAGTTCTGCTCGATGAAGTGGTGCCCGGCCAGAATTACGAAATCGTGCTCACTAACTTCCACGGCGGGCCGCTGGTCAGATACCGCCCCGGGGATATGGTCCGCATCACCGCACTGCGCAACGAACAGCTGGGCATAAACCTCCCGCAGATGGCATTTGAGCGGCGGGCCGATGACCTGCTAGACTTCGTTTTCGTCCGGCTGACTGAAAGAACCATCTGGCAGGCGATTGAAAATACCGGCATGGCCTATGAAGAATGGACCGCTTTTAAGAAGGAAGGACAGCCGGTGCTCAGCCTGTACATTGAGCTGAAAAACGGCTACCAGAGTAACGAAACGGAGATCGCCGCCGCCATACGGGAAAATATCTTGCGGTCAGACAGCCAGAATAAAGACACGGAAAAACTGTACCGCAATGACTTCGCTGAAATGATCGACTTCAAGGTCGAGGTGAACGTGCTGGCGCCGGGAGCCTTCGCTCATTTCACCGAGCAGCGGCGGACGGAAGGGGCTGACCTAGCACACCTCAAGCCGCCGCACATGAACCCGTCCTCGCGCGTACTGGAGCTTCTCACGCAGAAACCGGCCGAGGTGGTCAGGGCCACCTCCGGGACCCCGGAGGAGACGGCGGCGGTCCGCTAGTACTTTAGTCCGCCTCACTTTGGTCAAGCTACTTTAGTCTTGCTTGACAGTCCTGCGTATTGAGGTAATAATTACCTCATAATGAACGTATATACCCTGTTCCCCTTGATCGCCGTCGTTGCCTATATACCGCTGCTGATCACCACTCTGAGCAGTCGCCCCTGGCAGACGCGCCATAAGCTTTTCATCCTGTTTCTCATCGCCGCCATGGTCTGGAGCCTCACCGATATTTTCCTGCGCAGCAATTTCTCCCCGGGACATAATTTATTCCTGCTTAAACTTATTCTCATCACTTATACTTTGACCGCGGTACAGTTCCACGTCTTTGTCTCTTCTTTCTATGCTCCGGGGGAAGGGCGCTGGCTGCCCCTAGCTTACGCATCTCTGGCCATAGCCATCATCCTTATCCTAACCGGCATTGTCCCGGAAGGGGTCTACGCGGAAGGAAATAAACTCTATCTGGATTACGGCCAGGGCATTTTCTTTTTGCTGGTTCCCCTAATGGCCCTGGCCTGCCGAACGTCCTATCTTTTCTGGAGAAGGCTAAGGATTCTGGACAACCCCATGCTTCGCAACCAGATATTTTCTCTGCTCCTGGGTCTCTGCTCATTCGTGCTTTTTACCCTGGCGGCACTGCTCCCGTGGGGAAGAGAATTTGCTGTAACTCACTTCGGCAGCATTATCATGGCCGTCATTTTCAGCTACGCTGTCATCAGACACCAACTGGTTGATATCAGAATCGTTTTGCGGCGCGGTCTGGGCTGGGTGAGTCTAGGATTTATCGGCATATTCTGCTATGGGATGCTGCTGGTTATTCTCAATGTAATACTCGGCCTCAAGTTGGATATGGTCACCGCTTCATCAGCCACCGGCATTGCGCTCGTCGTCTCTATATTAATCTTCAAACTACGCAACTACTTTTTCACCACGCTGGGCAAAGCTCTGCAGGGACAGAGCTATGATTACCGTCAGCGGCTCTCTGAATTTGCCGATAAAATACACAATGTTTTCAGTCTAAAAGAACAGGGTGGTGAGCTTCTCTCGCTGGTCACCAAAGC
>DUFF01000077.1 GCA_011174815.1 Dehalococcoidia bacterium
ACGGAGAAGGACATCGATGACGGCCTGCGTCAGGTGCGCCTGGCCCTGCTGGAAGCCGACGTCAATTTCAGGGTGGTCAAGGACTTCATCGAACGGGTGAGGGAGAGAGCCCTCGGTGCGGAAGTCCTGCAGAGCCTGACCCCGGGGCAGCAGGTGGTGAAAATCGTTAATGAGGAGCTTATCGCCACGCTGGGCGAGGAGCCGAGTCGATTAAGCCCTTCCGGGCAACCGCCCTTCGTGGCTATGCTGGTCGGGTTGCAGGGCAGCGGCAAGACCACCACCGCTGCCAAAATGGCGCTTCATCTGAAGCGCTCCGGGCAGCGTCCCCTGTTGGTGGCGGCGGACAACCGGCGTCCGGCGGCCATCGAGCAGCTGGTTACCCTGGGGGAACAGCTGGACATCCCGGTGTTTAACGAGGGTACGAATGTTTCCAGTAAAGACGTCTGTGCTCACGCTCTGGCAAAGGCAAAATCATTGGCGGCAACCTGGGTGGTGGTAGATACGGCGGGCCGACTCCACATCGATGAGGAGATGATGAAGGAGCTCGCTGAGGTGAAAAAGGCACTGCACCCATCGGAAACGCTGCTCGTGGTCGATGCCATGACCGGCCAGGACGCGGTGCGCAGCGCCGAGGATTTCCACGCCCGGGTAAACCTTACTGGTCTCATCCTGACCAAGATGGACGGCGATGCCCGGGGTGGGGCTGCCCTTTCCATCCGTTGGGCCAGCGGTGTGCCTATCAAGTTCATCGGCATCGGTGAGAAGACGGACGCCCTTGAGCCTTTCTATCCCGACCGCCTAGCGTCGCGCATTCTGGGGATGGGTGATGTGCTCACCTTCATCGAAAAAGCGGAGACGGCATTCGACCAGCGTCAGGCCGAGGAGCTGAGGAAGAAGGTGGAAAAGGCCAGCTTTGACCTGGAGGATTTCCTGTCGCAGCTCCGGACAGTAAAAAATATGGGGCCGGTGGGGCAGCTGCTGGATATGCTGCCCGGCGTGTCCCGTCTGGCGGCAAAGCTTCCGGAGGGTACCGAGGAGAAGCAGCTGAAGAAAGTGGAGGCGATGATACTCTCCATGACTCCGGGGGAACGCCATAATCCGCAAATCATCGGAGGGAGCCGGCGGCGGCGCATCGCCCGTGGCAGCGGCGTGCAGCCCCACGATGTGAACCAGCTGCTCAATCAGTTCCACCAGATGCAGAAGCTGATGAAGATGGGGATGAAGGGCAAACTGCCGCGGAACCTGATGGGTATGTTCGGCTAGGTCTTATTCCAGGTAGTCCTTTAGTTTGCGGCTGCGGCTTGGGTGGCGCAGTTTGCGCAGCGCCTTCGCCTCAATCTGACGAATCCGTTCCCGGGTAACGTTAAACTCCCTGCCCACCTCTTCCAGCGTCCGGCTGCGCCCGTCCTCCAGGCCGAACCTGAGCTGCAGGACGCGCTGTTCGCGGGGTGTGAGCGTATCCAGCACATCTTCAATCTGCTCTTTTAAGAGCTGTTTTGAGGCGGCGTCCACCGGCGGCAGGGCGTTCCGGTCCTCAATCGAGTTGCCGAGCGGGCTGTCTTCCTCCTCGCCGATGGGCGATTCCAGCGATATGGGTAGCTGCGATACTTTGACTATCTCCCGGACCTTGTCCGAGGATATCTCCATCTCCTTGGCGATTTCGGTGGAGGTGGGCTCGCGCCCATATTCCTGTGCCAGGCGACGGCTCGTTTTGAGCAATCGGTTTATCGTTTCCACCATGTGAACCGGGATACGTATGGTGCGTGCCTGGTCAGCGATAGCCCGGGTAAGCGCCTGCCGGATCCACCAAGTGGCATAGGTGCTGAATTTGTAGCCCTTGCGATAGTCAAATTTTTCCACGGCGCGCATCAGACCGATATTGCCTTCCTGAATTAGGTCGAGGAGGGACATGCCGCGCCCGATGTGTTTTTTGGCCACGCTTACCACCAGGCGCAGGTTGGCCTCAATCAGGTGTCTTTCCGCCCTTTTGGCCTCGAAATCAACGCTTCGGAAGTGGGCTTCAAGGCGGTGCTCATGTTTGCGCACCGAACTGATGAAATCTTCATCATTTACCAGTTTAGCAATATCAGAAAAAGAGACATCTGGGCTGATAGCCTCACGGACATCTCTGGTCAGTAGCTTAAAGTTGAGCGACAGGTCAATCAGCCTGTGCTCGGTTTCCAGCATGGATGACCCGGACCGGGAAGAAATGTCGTAGATCAACTGCGGATCAATGGAATTGTCAATGCTTTCCTGTAATCGGTCATTGCTGATGGTTTCAATGAAGCCGGTTGTCTTGGGCAAGCCCAGCTGCTCTTGGATGAGTTGTATCAATTCGTATGCTTCACCAATCTCCCTGACAATAGTCAGCGCTATATCTACTGCCGACGGCGACCTGCCGTGCTCCAGCAGATAACGGTGCTTTATCTCGTTGATGCGCTTGCCTTCCTCCATCTTTTTGGCCAGAGTCTTTTCATCATCGGCGGTGAGGAGGTGCACCCTGCCGATCTCATGCAGGTAAATGCGGACCGGGTCATCGGCTATTTCCTGCTCTTCCAGGCCTTCCGTCGGTGCTTCCAACTCAAGCTCGATAGTATGCTCTGCTTTATCAGCATCGAAAGGCTCTTCATGCCAGAATTCATCTCGCTCATTAGGTGACTGTGGTTCAGCACCTTCATCCTGGCCCTGGAAGGATTTATAGTCACCTTCGGATTTGTTCATTATTTCATCCCCGGTTTTCTCTTCATCATGATTGCCTTCAGGAACCGACTGATTTTCCAATTCTTCCCTGCTCATAGCTTACCTCCTGCTCTCCAACCGCTTCCGACTTTTTTGCTTATAGATTTCCTTTAAGCGGGTATCATAATCAATTTTATCTGCTTGCAGCTTTATCAGGTCGGCACCGGCTCCCTTCTCCTGGACTTCAAGCGCCAATATTTCTGCTGTTCTAGCTGCCATATTCTTGTAAAATCTTTCCTCCAGGCGGTGGCGATAGTCGGCATCCCTGTCATCCAGGCGGTCAGATGGTAACTCACGGCTGGCAATGATGTCAAGATGCTCATGCAGGGCCGGGGCCAGCGTCTCTCTGAGCTTGTTCAGGTCGTTGACCTTGGTCCAGGCGATAAAAACTTCCCTGTTTTCGCTGTTGAGAAAGAACTCGGGCAAGATTTTTTCTGTATTAGCCTTGCACTCCGGGTGGTGCAGCAATAGACTAAGGTAGTCTTCTTCTAAACGGTTGCGAAAAAGGGCTTGTGGAGATGGCTTGGTAATTTCTCGTCTGGGTAGTCTGGTCTGACGGTCGCTCTTTATCTCACTCAGAACTTCTTCCAACTTCCGATAGCTTAGTCCTGTCAGCTTGCTTAATTTTCCTAAATAATGATCTATTTTTATATAATCCTTAATATCAGCAATAACTTCCAGAAAACGACTAGCAACTAAAAATCGATTTTTCTCTTGGGTCATATCCAGGTCAGCAGCAATCATGTTTAAGGTATAGCTCATTATAGGGATAGCTTCAGCAATCATCTTTTGCCAAGCTTCTGGATTTTCTTTAATCATATCATCGGGGTCTTTACCTTTCGGCAGTATTGCCACCAGAAGGTTAGCTTCTAGAGTATTTTCATAACCAACCACTCGAAGCATTGCCTCCTCACCTGCTGCATCAGCATCGAGCGCTAAAACTATATTATTTATTTTGGTAAGCCTTTTCAGTGAACTTACCTGCGACTCGGTAACTGAGGTACCCATGGAGGCGACCACGTTATTGAGGCCGTTCTGGTGGGCGGTGATAACATCGACGTATCCCTCGACGATGACTGCCGTATCCTGCTGCCTGATGCTGGGTGCGGCCAGGTTGATGCCGTAGAGGCTGCGGCTCTTGTCAAAGGCTGGCGTCTGTGGCGAATTAACATATTTGGGCAGCGAATCGTCAAGCACTCTAGCGCCAAAGCCGATGACACGCCCTTTGATATCCCAGATGGGGAACATCAGCTTGTTGCGGAAGCGGTCATGAATTCGGCCTCCCTCCGACTCGACCATCAGCCCCGCTTTTGCCTGTTCTTCTTCAGCATAGCCCTGCTCTTGGAGGTACTTCTTCAGGTCGTCCCATTTATTTGCGCTGTAGCCAAGTTGAAATTCGGCCGCTGTTTTGTCGGTGAAGCCGCGGCTCTGGATATAACTTTTGGCTTTCCTTCCTTCCGGTGAGTTAAGCAGCAGGTTGTGGAAATACCGGGCCGCCGCCTCATTGATTTTGTAGAGCGGCTCCCTCTCCTCTTTTTCCTCGTCCCTTGCCCCTCTCGAGGGTATGGCAATGCCGGCTCTATCAGCCAGCAGACGCAACGCTTCCCCGAAGTCCATATTTTCCTTCTTCATAATGAAGGAGAAAACATCGCCGCCGGTATTGCAGCCAAAGCAATGCCAGCTCTGCTGTTCCGGATAGATGAAGAAGGAGGGGTTTCTTTCACTGTGAAACGGACATAATCCTATCAGGTTGCGCCCCGCCTTTTTCAGCGCCACGTACTGGCTGACAACCCCGGCGATGTCTGTCCTCCCTTTGACCTCGTCGATAACACTCATCTGGTCAGCTATTTCCCTTTATTAATTATTATTTAAGCCCGGCAGCCACCCTTTGCGCGTACTGGTCCGTCATGCCGGCAATATAGTCGACAACCCTTCTCTCGGCATTATCACTGTAGGTGAGGTATTCCGACGGCAGTCCTTCTTCATGTCTGGTAAAGTAATGGTAAAGGCGGCTGACCATGTCTCTTGCCCTGTCGCTTTCCTCTTCAGCGGACTTCATATGGTACACCCGTTCAAAGAGAAATTCCCGGAGCACATTGGTGGCCTCCAGTATGCTGGCGCTCATGGTTATCTTGGGTTTCTCTATTTCTATTTTATCATAACCGCTGGCGGCCCATGAGCTATCGATAATGTCGCTGACCATGGTATTGATGCGCTGTGAATGTGACATACCCAGTGTTTTCACCGCCTCGAGAGGCAGGTCGCGTTCCGTAATAATACTGGCCCGGATAGCATCGCCGATGTCATGGTTGATATAGGCGATAATGTCCGCCATCTTGACGATTTCTCCTTCGAGAGTGTTTACTTCTCCCCAGCCATCGCCTAGAACATCGCTTCCTGATTTTGAGTGGTTCAGGATGCCGTCCCTTACCTCCAAAGTAAGGTTGAGTCCATGGCCGTCATTTTCCAGAATGTCAACCACCCGCAGGCTCTGTTCGTTGTGCCGGAAGCCTGGCCGGTAAAGTTCGTTGAGGACATCTTCCCCAACGTGGCCGAAAGGGGTATGCCCCAGGTCATGGCCGAGGGCAATCGCTTCGGTCAGGTCCTCGTTCAGGTTAAGCGCCCGGGCTATGGTACGACCTATCTGGGAGACCTCCAGGGTGTGAGTCAATCTGGTCACATAATGATCGCCCAGCGGTGCGATAAAAACTTGGGTCTTATGCTTGAGGCGGCGGAAAGCCTTGCTGTGGATAATCCGGTCGCGGTCACGCTGGAAAACGGTTCTTATTGGACAGGGCTCTTCGTCCCTCAGCCTGCCTTTTGAGAGCCTGCTTTTCACCGCGTAAGGTGAAAGGCTTTCCTCTCTTCTCTCACTGAGCTGGCGAATCGCTGGGCGCCTAGTCACAAAGGCTTCAATCTCTCTGCAAAATGCGGAAGAGCCGACAATAATATTATAGCACATTGAATAGCGAAATTCTCCCCTTGCCTTGACATAATAGTACAGGCTTTTATAAGGTTAATGATGCAAGAGTAATCCATACCAAATCTGGTTGACAAGCATAGATGTCTGCCGTAGAATTAAATTGCTGGTTGTGATTAATTGGGGGAGGTACGGTTATGATTGAAATGAGCATTGACAGTATCCGCGTGAGTTTGATGAATTACCAGCGGGTGGTGATCCTGAAGGAAAAAGTGGCCAAGCGGTATCTACCTATCTGGATCGGTCCGGCGGAAGCCGATGCCATCGCCGTGAAACTTCAGGGCGTAACGGTGCCGAGACCCCTTACCCATGACCTGCTCAGCTCGGTGATTGACTCACTAGGGGCGGCTATAGATTCTATCATCGTCAGTGACCTGAAGAGCGATACCTTCTACGCCAAGATCATACTTAATGTTGATGGCGAGCAGATGGAGATTGATTCGCGTCCCAGCGATGCTCTGGCACTGGCGGTGCGCACTGATGCGCCCATATTTGCTGAGGAAGCAGTATTAGATAAAGCCGGAATTCTGCTTGATGAAGAGACCGGAAAGCCGATTATGGAGGAAGGTGACGAAGTTGACACCAAGGATAGAAAAGTAAGCGAGGAGGAGATGAGGAAGCTGTCGGCTTTCCATGACTTCATCAATACGCTTGACCTGGACGACTTTGACAAGCGCAAATCCTGAGGATAATGGAAAGGGTAAAGGGAACCTGAGCGGTGGAAGAGAAACTGGTTAGAAGGCTTATGACTTCAATGAAATGCGAGTCATGCGGTCAGAACTACGAATTTGGCAATATTGATGTCCTCGGTCACCGCGAGGATATGTGGTTTTTAAGGGTGCTCTGCTCGACATGTCATACCCAATGTCTGGTGGCGGCGGTGGTCAAGGAGGGCAAAGCACCGAAAGAGGTAAGCGACCTCACCGATGCTGAAGTAATTGAATACCGGAGTAAAACTATTGAAATCGATGACGTGCTTGATATGCACAATTTCTTGGTAAATTTCAATGGCGATTTCTCGAATCTATTTGGTCAGGAGAAATACCGATAGATTAGCTCCATGGTAAGAGCAGTCATATGTGGTGATGGATAGCCCTAACAAACAAATGTTGGGGCTATTTTATTTGTTATAACTCTGGTAGTTTATTTCAGCTTGGGATGATACAATATACTGGGTTGCGCACTGGCGCAGGTGCTGAGGCGTATATGAGCAGATGGATGGCGGCTTTGCGGCTAGTTGGGGTGGGGTTTTTCATCGGTGGCTCAATTGTGCTGGGCGTGGTGGCTGGTATCTGGCTGGACGGCAGGTTAAATACCGGCCCGTCCCTGGCGATAGTTGGATTGTTTCTCGGGATTGCGGTTGCTTTTTACGGAGTATACCGGATGCTCATACCACTGATGAAGAATAAACAAAATGGAGAAGGTGGCTGATGGCCAAGCGCAGTGTCTTGGGAATGCCACGAACGCTTTTCCTGGGTGTGGTCTTTATCCTTGTCCTTCTGCTCGTCGTCGGCTTTCTAGTCGGTCCACTGGGAAGGAGCATGATCGGCGACCTTGGGCTTCCAGCATGGCTCAGCTTGCCTCATCCTGAATTCCAGCTTCCCGCGGAAACGGCATTTCACCTCTTCGGTTTTCCCGTTGCCAACAGCATTATCGGTGCCTGGATTACGATGGCCTTTCTCATCTGCCTGTCATACGTAATCACGCGCCGCATGAAGATCGTGCCAGGAAGGCTGCAGAGCGCCTTTGAATTTTTGCTCGGGTGGCTCTATGACCTCTGCCGCAGAGTTGCCGGGGAGGAAAACGGTCGGCGATTTTTCCCCATCGTGACCACCATTTTCCTTTTCGTCGCCTTCAATGCTTGGCTGAGCCTGATTCCAGGCTTCGGCTCGATATTCATCACCAATGCTGAGGGTGAGCATGTGCATCTGCTGCGCGGAGCCAATACCGATATCAATATGCCGCTGGCGCTGGCGCTGGTGTCGTTTATCTTTGTGGAGTATTTCGGCTTGAGGTCGCTGGGGCTCCGCTATCTGGGCAAATTTCTCAACGTGGGGCAGTTTTTGCAGAGCATCGGGCATATTGTCAAGGGCAGGGTGCGGGCCGGGCTGGGCGGACTGTTTACCGGATTCATTCATATCTTTGTCGGCCTGCTGGAAGCCCTGAGCGAAATGGTGCGTGTTGTCAGCTTCACCTTTCGTCTTTTCGGCAATATGACCGCCGGCGAAATACTGCTGCTCATCGCTGCCTTTTTAATACCGTGGGTGTTCGCCCTGCCTTTCTACGGCCTCGAGCTGCTGGTTGGTTTTGTGCAGGCGCTCATCTTCGGCGGGCTGACGCTGGTCTTTTTGACTCTGGCCGTAGCCCACCATGAGGGAGAGTCGGCCTGACATAGAAAGAATATGCCTTGGGCAAATTGCTGAAGGAGGTTGAAACATGGATCCAGTAACGATGAAGATGTTGGCCGTGGGTCTGACGGCCGGGCTGGGGTTACTGGGGCCGGCACTGGGCATCGGGCTTATCGGCTACTCGGCGCTTCAGGGGATAGCCCGTAACCCGGAGGCAAGCGGTCCGATAATGACCAATATGATTCTGGTGACCGCTTTCTGCGAGGCGATCGGCATTTACGCGCTGATAGTCGCCATTATCTTGGCATTGATTGTGTAGGAGGCCAATATGGGACAGGATGGCATACCGATTTCAATAGGTATCATCATTGCCGCCGCCATACTGGGCGCATGTTTTGTCCTGGGCATGGTGCTGATGGCGATCCTTTTCGCCTGAGTTGTGCTAGGTGTACCGCGTAGGACTGGAGAGGTAATGAGGAGTTAACTATGGAGGGACTGGCCGGGCTTGGTATCAATGTGTCGACATTGCTGGCGCAGATTGTGAATGTGGTGATTCTGCTTGCGGTCCTCTACTTTGTCGCCTACAAGCCGGTGATGAGAATGCTTGACGAGCGTTCCAAAAGGGTCAGGGACAGTATGGCACAGGCCGATGCCATCAAGGAACAGGTTGCCCGTACCGAAGAAGAGGTGAAGCAGCAGCTGGCAGCGGCTAGCAAGGAAGGACAGAAACACATTGAGCAATCAGTGAAAGCCGGCGAGGAAATCAAAGAGAAGGCAAGGCAGAGTGCTAGGCAGGAAGCCGAAGCACTGGTTGCCCGGGCGCGCGGTGAGATCCAGCGGGAACGGGACGAGGCCATAAACGAACTGCGAAAGGAAGTGGCTGACCTTACCATCTCGGCGGCGGAGAAAGTCATTGACCGTTCTCTGGATAAGAAGGCCCATCGTGAGCTCATTGACAAAGTCATAAAAGAGAGCGATGCCCTGAAAAAGAAATAAACGATTATCAAGGAGCGGATGTGGCGAGTAGAGCATACTCGAAGCGATATGCACAGGCGACCTTTGAAATTGCCCTGGAGGCGGGCGAATTAGAACGCTGGCAGTCTGATCTGGAGAAGATTGCCCGAATAGTAATTGATAGGGATTTAAAGGCGTTTCTGGAAAGCCCCAAGGTCCACTTCGAGGAAAAATCGAAATTGCTCTCCGGCCAGATGAAAGGAGTGAATCCGCTAATCCTGAGTCTGGTTCTTCTGCTCATCAGCCGGGGCCGGCTTGATATGCTCGGTGAAATCGCTGATGAGTATCAACGGTTATGGAACAGCTACCGCGGTATAGAGCTGGCTGAGGTGACCACCGCCGTTCCACTGGCCAGAGAAGAAGAGGAAAAACTGGCCAGACATCTCGGCCGTATTGTGGGCAAGAAGATTGAAATCAGGTCAGATGTTGACCCTGACGTAATCGGCGGGTTCGTCGCCCGAATTGGAGACCGGTTGCTGGACGGCAGTATCCGGAGCAAGCTGGCGATGTTGAAGAAGGAAATGGCTGGTACGGAAAGGTAACCTTAAAAACCAACTTAAAAAGATTATGGAGGTCTGAGAATGGAAAAACTTGAGGTACTGAAGCGATGCCCAATATTGCGTGAGATGGATGGTGAACAACTGGAAATCATCGCCGATATGGCAACCAGCGAAGTATATGAGGTCGGTGATAGCTTAGGCAGGCAGGGCAGGAGTCAGGAAAAGGTATTCATTATTGAGGACGGTCTCGTTGGTATATACCTGGAACTGGGGCCGATGATGCATCGACAGATACAGGCGGCATCGAACTTCGAGCTGGTGTGCTGGTCGGGGATGTTGCCTCCTCATCGTATGTATAGCACGGTGCGAGCCATTGAGACCACGAAGGTGCTGGCATTTAATGGTAAGGAGCTTGCCCAGTTATGCCAGACCGAGTCGCCAATTGGCTGTAAAGTCCACAGAGCGGTTGCTCAGACCATAGCCAACAGGCTCAATAGTGCCTACACTCAGTTAATGGGCGTGACCGCGCAGGACTAGCGGAATTGGATATCTTTCATGGGGAGTGGCGGAGACGCAAAGTAATCGGGAGAAGCGAGCGAGGCATATACAGGAAGGTTCAGAACTAGACGGAGGATTTGATGAGCGAAGTTAAAGGGATTACTTCGATGATGGGGGAGAAGAGAAGCTTCAAACCCCCGAAGGAATTTACCGAGTCGGCATATATAAAGAGTATGGATGAATACCAGAAGCTATACCAGCGTTCCCTGAATGACCCGGACGGGTTCTGGGGGGAGATGGCCGAGCAACTCACCTGGTTCAGGAAATGGGATAAAGTGGTGGAAGCTGATTTTGCCGAAGGAAAGCATCAGTGGTTTGTTGGCGGTAAACTTAACGTGAGCTATAACTGCCTGGACCGTCACGTCGGTACGTGGCGTAAAAATAAAGCGGCGCTCATCTGGGAAGGTGACATCGGCGATACCAAGGTAATGACCTACCAGCAGCTCTATCGTGAGGTGTGCAAGTTCGCCAATGTGCTGCGGAGGCTGGGGGTGAAAAAGGGCGACCGCGTTTCAATTTACCTTCCTATGGTTCTGGAATTACCCATTGCTATGCTGGCCTGTGCTCGCATCGGCGCCATTCACAGCGTCGTCTTTGGCGGCTTCAGCGCCGAAGCACTGCGCGACCGCATACTGGACTGCAAATCGGAAACGCTTATCTGCTGTGATGGCTACTATCGGGGCGGCCGTGTTATCCGCAGCAAGGATAATGCCGACCAGGCGCTTGAGTCCTGTCCCGATGTCAAGAACGTTATTGTGGTGAAGCGGGCTGATATCGGCGTGCCCATGAAGGAGGGGCGCGACCAGTGGTGGCATGACCTCATGGCTGGCGTGGAGATAAAGCCCGTCTGCGATGTGGCTGCACTGGATTCAGAAGACCCTCTCTTTGTCCTTTACACCAGCGGCAGTACCGGCAAGCCAAAGGGGGTAATGCACACCCAGGCAGGCTATCTGCTGCACACCTATCAAACGTTTAAATGGATTTTCGATATCAAAGAAGAAGACGTATTCTGGTGCACGGCGGACATTGGCTGGGTGACCGGTCATTCTTACATTGTTTATGGTCCTTTGGCCTTTGGCGCCACGTGTATCATGTTCGAAGGCATACCCACCTACCCGCACGCGGACCGGTTCTGGGACATTGTGGAGAAGTATCAGGTTAACGTTTTCTACACCGCCCCCACCGCCATACGCGCCCTCATGCGCGAGGGTGAGGAGTGGCCCAATAAACACGACCTCAGCTCTTTGCGGCTCTTGGGCACGGTGGGGGAACCGATAAATCCCGAGGCCTGGATGTGGTACTACAATGTCATCGGCCAGGAAAGGTGCCCCATTGTGGATACCTGGTGGCAGACCGAGACCGGAGGCATCTTGATTACCACTCTGCCCGGCGCCATGTCAGCCAAGCCCGGCTCCGCTGGTGTGCCTTTCTTCGGTGTGGAGCCGGCGATACTGCGGGAAGACGGCTCGACCGTGGGGGTGAATGAAGGCGGTTATCTGGTGATAAAACAGCCCTGGCCCGGCTTGATGCGCGGTGTTTACGGTGACCCCAAGCGGTTTAAGGAGACCTACTTTGTCCGCTTTCCGGGCGTTTACACCACCGGCGATGGCGCCCGAATCGATGAGGACGGCTACTACTGGCTGATGGGCCGTATCGATGACGTGATAAACGTCTCCGGCCATCGCATCGGTACTGCCGAGGTGGAAAGCGCGCTTGTTTCCCATGCCAAAGTGGCCGAGGCGGCCGTGGTCGGCATGCCCCATGAGGTGAAGGGACAGGGCATTTACGCCTACGTTACTTTGAAGGCGGGGCTGGAGGGTACAGAAGAGTTCAAGAAGGAGCTTGTGGCCCATGTCCGCAAGGAAATAGGGCCCATCGCTACGCCGGATAAAATCCAGTTTGCGGAAGGCCTGCCCAAGACTAGGAGCGGGAAAATCATGCGCCGTATCTTGGTAAAGATTGCTGCTGGCGATGTCGGCAATCTGGGTGATACCAGCACCCTGGCCGACCCGTCGGTTGTGGAAAGTCTCGTCGAGGGCAGGCAGTGAAATAAAAAGCAAGGGAATTAACTCGGAGAGGAGGTAGCTCCGGTGGCAACTAGAGGGCAGGAAATTGTATCGGTGCTGAAAGAACAAATCAAGCGGTTTGGCAGTACCGTCACCATGGTGGATGTGGGCACGGTGATTGAGGTTGGTGATGGCATTGCTCGCATTTATGGGCTGGCTTCGGCAAAGTACAATGAGCTGCTCGAGTTCCCCAATGATATTATGGGGATTGCATTGAATCTGGAGGAGGACAGCGTGGCCGCGATAATCCTCGGAGACTACCTCAAGGTCAAGGAGGGCGACGAGGTGCGCTGTACCGGGCGTATCGTTGAGGTGCCCGTGGGTCAGGCGATTCTCGGGCGGGTCATTGACCCGTTGGGTCGCCCGCTGGATGGCAAGGGTGCCATTAAAACCAAAGGCACCAGGCCCGTAGAGCGTGTAGCACCCAATGTGGTGCTGCGCCAGTCCGTAGATACTCCAGTGCAGACCGGTGTCAAAGCAGTTGACAGCCTGATTCCCCTTGGTCGAGGGCAGCGGGAGCTGATAATTGGCGACCGCTCCACAGGCAAAACGGCTATCGCCATTGACACGATTATAAACCAGAAAGGCGGAGACCTTATCTGTATTTACGTTGCCATTGGCCAGAAGGTGTCCAAGGTGGCTCAGCTCGTGGCCTCACTGGAAAGCCATGGCGCCATGGAGCATACCATCATAGTGGTGGCCAGCGCCTCTGATTCCGTTGCTCTTCAGTACCTGGCACCATACGCCGGTTGCGCCATCGGCGAGGAGTTCATGGAACAGGGCAAGGATGCGCTGGTCATCTATGACGACCTCAGCAAACACGCCTGGGCATACCGGCAGCTATCATTGCTGCTGCGCCGACCTCCGGGAAGGGAGGCCTATCCGGGCGATGTCTTTTACCTGCACAGTCGGCTGCTGGAACGGGCGGCGAAGTATGCCAAAGAATACGGCGGCGGCTCACTGACCGCGCTGCCCATCATCGAAACGCAAGCTGGAGACCTTTCGGCCTATATTCCAACCAACGTCATTTCAATTACCGACGGTCAGATGTATCTGGAGGCCGATCTTTTCAATGCTGGCATCAGGCCGGCGCTTAACGTCGGTTTATCGGTATCGCGTGTCGGCGGTAAGGCGCAGACCCAGGCAATGAGGCAGGTAGCTGGCAAGCTGCGTCTGGAACTGGCTCAGTACCGGGAACTGGCAGCTTTCGCCCAGTTCGGCACCGGCGAACTGGATAAAGCTACCAAGAACCAGTTGGAACGCGGTCAGCGGCTTACCGAAGTCCTGAAACAGCCTCAGTTTGTGCCCGTAGCACTGGAACGGCAGGTCATGATTCTTTATGCCGCGGTCAACGGTTATCTGGATGATATTGCCCTAGATAAAATCGCCATATTTGAAAGCATGTTTTATCAATTCATGGATGAAAAAAATCCGGAAATCGTTGCAACCATTGCCAAAGACCGGGAGATTAACTCGAAGCTGGAGAGGAATTTAATCAAAGCGATAAAGGAGTTTAAAGAGCTCCGTTCCAGTGAGTTATTTCCAAATGCCAGGGACTGATGAGTAGCTGCAATCTGAAGGTGACGGCTCTTTAAATAACTGGAGGAAGTGATTGGCTAATATCCGCGCCATTCGACGGCGAATACGTGGCGTAAGAAGCACCGCCAAAATAACCAGGGCGATGGAGATGATTGCCGCTTCCAGAATGAGGCGGGCGCAGGAGCGTGGTCTGGCAGGCCGGCCCTACGCGGAAAAAATCCAGCAGGTCATTGCTGACTTGGCGGCTTTAACCGAGGCCGGGCAGGCACTACATCCGCTCCTGCAGCGGCGCCCGATTAAAAAGATTGCCCTGGTTCACATAACTCCCGACCGCGGCCTGTGCGGAGGGCTTACCAGCAGCCTGAACCGCACCATTGCCAGCTACATTCTGGAGCAGAAGGTCCCGGTTTCGGTTATCGCGGTGGGGCGGAAGGGTTGTGAATTTGTACGCCGGTGCAATATGGAGATGGCCGCTGAATTCACTCACCTCGGTGACCGTCCTGGCCTGATGGACACCCAGCCCATATCACACATTGTGATTGATGATTACAGCAGAGATGTCTTTGACCTGGTCTGCCTCGTTTATGCCCGATTTATCTCTACGATGGTACAGCGTCCCTGCGTGCAGCAGCTGCTCCCGGTGGAACCGGCCAGCATACCAGCAGCGCAGAAGGTGGAATACATCTATGAGCCAAGACCTGATGCCGTGCTGGGCAGCCTGCTGCCCCGCTTTGTTGAGATGGAGGTCTATCATGCCATTCTGGAGTCCATCGCCAGCGAGCAGTCGGCGCGGATGGTGGCTATGAAGAACGCCACGGATAACGCCAATGAGCTTATCGATGGGTTGACCCTGCTTTACAATAAAGCCCGCCAGGAGGCGATTACCAAGGAGCTTCTGGACATTGCCGGCGGCGTGGAAGCTCTGGCCTGACCGAGGAGGTAACAATGGCAAAAGGCAAAGTGACTCAGGTAATCGGCACGGTGGTTGATGTCGAATTCCCGCCTGATAAATTGCCAGCGCTTTTTAACGCGGTTGAGATAAATGCCGATGGCAGCAAGGTAGTGCTTGAAGTCCAGGAGCATATGGGTAATAACTGGGTCAGATGTCTGGCGCTATCACCTACCGATGGTCTGGAGCGTGGCGCTGAGGCGATTGATACAGGAGCAGCACTCAGCGTACCTGTGGGGAGAGCTACGCTGGGGCGTCTGTTTGATGTCATGGGCGAGCCTCTGGACAACCTCGGCGCTGTGAAAGCGAAGGAGCACTGGCCCATCCACCGTCCGCCACCGTCACTCGAGGAACAGTCAACGAGCACCGAGATGCTGGAAACAGGGCTCAAGGTGATTGACCTGATAACGCCGTTTACCAGGGGCGGTAAAATCGGGGCTTATGGTGGTGCCGGGGTGGGTAAAACGGTGATTATCATGGAGCTGATACGCAATATCGCCACCGTGCACGGCGGCTTTTCCGTGTTCACCGGCATTGGCGAGCGGTCGCGTGAAGGCAACGACCTGTGGCATGAGATGAGGGAGTCAGGGGTTATTGATAGGACGGTGATGGTATTCGGGCAGATGAACGAGCCTCCGGGCGTTCGCCTGCGCGTCGGGCTTACCGGGCTGACCATGGCGGAATACTTCCGCGACGTTGAAAAACAGGACGTGCTGCTTTTCATAGATAATATCTACCGGTATACCCTGGCCGGGATGGAGGTTTCGGCACTGCTGGGGCGTATGCCTTCGGCCGTGGGCTACCAGCCGACGCTGGCAACGGAAATGGGCGAGCTGGAGGAGAGGATTACCTCCACCAGAAACGGCTCCATCACCTCTTTCCAGGCCATCTATGTTCCCGCGGACGACTATACCGACCCGGGAGTGGTGGCCACGTTTGGGCACCTTGATGCTGTGATTGCGCTGGAGAGGTCCATTGCCGAGCAGGGGCTCTACCCCGCCGTTGACCCTCTGGTCTCAACCTCGCGCATCCTGACGCCGGTGGTGGTGGGCGAGGAGCACTATCAGGTTGCCCGTGAGGTGCAGCGGGTGTTGCAGCGTTACAAGGACCTTCAGGATATCATTGCCATACTCGGCATTGAGGAGCTCAGCGATGAAGACAAGCTTACCGTGGGCCGGGCACGGCGCATACAGCGCTTTCTCTCACAGCCGATGTTCGTCACCGAGGTATTCACCGGCCGGGAGGGCAAGTACGTGCCGATACAGGAAACGGTGCGCGGTTTCAAGGAGATACTGGATGGCAAGTACGATGACCTGCCGGAGCAGGCATTCTATATGGTGGGCACTATTGATGAGGTGGCCAAGCAGGCCAAGACGATAAAGGTCAGCGGTGAGGAGGAGGAAGAGAAGAAGGAGCCTGTGGAGGAAAGCGGACAAGACGAGGGGAAAGAGAGCACGGCCGAAGAAGCTGAAGCAGAGCCGGAAGCGGAGGCCAAAAAGACGAGGAAGTAGGCGATGCCGGGTATCAGACTTGATATTGTAACCGCAGAGCGAATGGTCTATTCCGATGACGTGGACATGGTGGTGGCGCCCGGTTCCGAAGGGCAGCTCGGAATTCTGCCCCACCATACGCCGTTGATGACGGCGCTGCTGCCCGGCGAGCTGCGGATAAAAAGGGGCGGCGAGGAACTGTTGCTGGCGATAACCGGCGGCTTCCTTGAGGTGCGCCCCGACAAGGTGGTCATTCTGGCCGACGCTGCGGAGCGGGCTGAGGAAATCGATGTGTCAAGGGCGGAGGCGGCCAGGAAGCGTGCTCAGGAGAGGCTGACACAGCAGCGTGAGCTTGGCATTGATGGTGCCCGGGCCGAGGCTTCGCTCCGTCGTTCGCTGGCACGCCTGAAGGTGGCGGAGATGGCGCGGAGAAGAAAGGCAAGACGTTAGCCGAAAGTTAACCGCTCTTTTTCCGGTTTAATTCCAGAAGCCCTGAGATGGGCTCAATCTCCATATACCCACGCTCTAAATCCACTGACTTGACCACATCTTCAATGGCCGGAATAAGGACCTGCCCTCGAGCGGTATCCACCACATAAACGTCATTGCTTTCGCCAGTTATGATTTCTTTGATTTCGCCCAGCTTTTCCCCTTCAGTCGTCCTTACTTCCAGCCCGATGAGCTGAAAATAGTAGTAATGGTCTTCCGGCAGTGGCTGGACATGGCTTCGTGGTATCTCTATATCTTTGCCCCGTAGCTGCCGGGCCTCTTCCACGCGGTCGATGGTGCTTAACTTCAGTATCAGCCGGGCGTGGTGCCATGACACCTCAAGGATGGTCAAAGGCTTGCCGTTGACAAATATCTGCTGGCCAGGGGAAAACCGCTGGGGAAAGTCAGTTTCCGGCTGGACCTTTACTTTGCCCTGGGCGCCCCAAGGGGTAATGATACGCCCGATGGCGATGAAGTGCAAATCAGTTGGTTCTGTATTTTCAGATGGAGCGAGCTCAGACAATTTCTAGTCTAACGCGGGCGGAAGCCTTGGCCGCTTTTACCCTGAGCAGAGCGCGCATGGCTTCGGCGATCCGGCCCTGCTTGCCAATGACCCTTCCCTTATCCTCATCGGCGACCTGTAATTTCAGTGTGGTCAGGCCTTCTTCGTCAGTTTCCTCTTCAACCTTTACTTCATCCGGTTCATCAACGATTGATCTGGCGATGTACTCGACGAGTTCTTTCATGCTTTCTCCTTGTGTAGCAGGTTCACTCATGATTTGGGGCTCTCCTTAACTGTATTGGATTTTTCTAAAATGCCAGCCTTGCTCAGCAGCCTGGCGGCGGTATCGGTTGGTTGGGCACCTTGGCTTAACCAGTGGCGTGCTTTTTCTTCGTTGATAACCACGGTTTCCGGATCGGTGAGGGGATTGAAATGACCGATGATGTCGATGAAGGCTCCATCGCGGGGTGAGCGGGAGTCAGCAACAACCAGTCTGTAGTTGGGCTTGCCCTTGGCTCCGGTGCGGCGTAGTCTGATTTTTACCATGTTTTTCTAGTTTCCCAAGTAATTATATTATGCACTATTGATACGGTGGCTGTCAATGGCAACGGGGAAATCAGTTGCCAGATGACCGCATTGAAGCTATAATTCGAGATATGAAGGTGCATCATCTGCATGGCTGGCAGGTTAGCGTGCCACAGGCTTTCGCGATACAGAGGGAACTGGCCGCCAATGTTTCTCGCCTCAGCGAGGTTGCTAACCCCCGATTTATTGCAGGCGCTGATATATCTGCTGGACGTGCTCAAGGCATGGCTACCGGGGCTGTGGTTGTCATGGATTACCCGGCGTTAAATTTGGTGGAAGTGAAAACGGTGAACGAAAAACTGCCCTTTCCTTACATTCCGGGCCTCCTCTCTTTTCGTGAATCGCCGCTGGTTCTGGCTGCCTGTGAGAAGCTGACGGTAACGCCCGACCTCATTCTGGTGGACGGTCAGGGGCTGGCCCACCCCCGTCGCCTCGGGCTGGCCTCCCACCTGGGGCTTCTTCTGGACACGCCGACCGTTGGCTGTGCCAAATCACGACTTTGCGGTCGGCATCAGGAGCCGGCCAGAACACCGGGCAGCTATGCCGAGCTTGTGGACAATGGTGAAATAATCGGGGCTGTCCTGCGCACCAAGGAGGATACCAGCCCGCTCTATATTTCCATCGGCCATAAGGTGGACCTTGAGGCCGCCATTGGCTGGGCGCTAGCCTGCTGCCGCGGCTACCGCATTCCAGAGCCGCTGCGTCTGGCCCATCTGGCGGCCGGTGGGAACATAAAGGAGAAAGAGTATACTCCCTCTCCCGAGCTGACTTTCCAGGGGAAATTGTTTTAGGGGGAAAGGGCAGATAGAATGCAGGAACTATTGGACAAGCTGGAAGACCTGCGGTCTCGGATTTCCATGACGCTGGTGCATCTTTGACATTGCCGGCAGGGAGGCGGAAATCAACAAGCTGGAGAAAGAATCGGCAAAGCCAGCCTTCTGGCTTGACCAGCTTAAAGCGCAGGATACCATGCGTCGCCTGGCGGAGCAAAAGCGGGTGGTAGAACGGTGGCGCGAGCTGGAGAAGAAGGTGGCTGACCTGACGGAGCTGGCCCATCTGACTGGGGAAGATGAATCGCTGCAGGCAGAGATACAATTGGAAACGGAGCAGGTCGCGGCCGCTCTCGAGCGACTCGAATTCCAGCTTGCTTTCAGCGGTGAATATGATGAGAGAAATGCCATTCTGGCGGTTCATGCCGGCGCCGGCGGCACCGAGTCCCAGGACTGGGCGGAAATGCTGATGCGGATGTACCTGCGCTGGGTGGAGCGCCACGGCTACCGGGCGGAAATACTGGAAAGCACACCGGGTGAGGAAGCCGGGATGAAAAGCGTGCTCATTGAGATTTCCGGCGACTATGCCTACGGGTATTTAAAGGCGGAGCACGGTGTACACCGGCTGGTACGGCTGTCCCCGTTTGATGCCGACCACGCGCGCCATACCTCGTTTGCTCTGGTGGAGGTGATGCCGGAGGCCAGAGCGGACGTTGATATCGAAATTGTCCCCGATGATTTGAAGGTGGAGACGTTCCGCTCCAGCGGGCCAGGCGGGCAGCATATGCAGAAGACGAGCAGCGCCGTCAGGTTGACCCATTTGCCCACGGGGCTGGTGGTTACCTGCCAGAGCGAGCGGTCTCAGTACCGGAACAAGGAGATCGCGATGACGATACTCCAGTCACGTATTCTGGAACTGGAGCTGGAGAAACGCGCCGAGGAGAAGGCCAAGCTCAAAGGGAAGCATATCGCCGCGGGCTGGGGAAACCAGATACGGAGCTATGTCCTGCATCCGTACAAAATGGTCAAAGACCACCGGACCGACTACCAGGCGAGCAATCCTGATGCTGTGCTTGACGGCGAACTGGATGGACTTCTGGAGGCCTATCATCGCTCTGGCCTGGGGAGGGAAGAATGATAAAAAAGGTGCTGTTCCCAATACTGATTGCTATTTTACCCTTGTTACCGTTGGGCCCGGCAACCGTTCGAGCCGCTGACGGGCTGGAGGTTCTGGACAGCCGGGTGGAAGTCGATTTTCCGATGATGGTGACCTTCGGTCTTTCCGCGGCCAGCGATACGGCCATCACCGATATCCGCCTGCACTATACGGTCGACCGGATGAGCCATGCCGAGGTTATCAGCGAGGTAATCCTGCAGTTTGAGCCAGCTGCTCAGCCTGATGCGAAGTGGAGCTGGGATATGAGGAAGGTTGGTGGTCTGCCGCCGGGCAGCAGCTTGAGCTACTGGTGGACGCTGGAGGATGCTGGAGGCGAGAGACTGGAAACCGAACCGACGGAGGTGCAGATTAGTGATGACCGCTATCCTTGGCGCAGTTTGAGTCAGGGACTGTTGACCCTGTACTGGTACGAAGGAGATGAGGCCTTTGCCCGGGAGCTCATGGATACGGCCCAGCAGGCGCTGGTGCGGCTGGCCAGCGATACCGGCGCCGAACTGGAGAGTCCGGCCGAGATATATATTTACGCCAAATCCGAAGACCTGCGCGGTGCCATGATATTCCCTCAGGAGTGGACGGGAGGCGTGGCCTACACCAGGTTCAGCACCATTGCCATCGGCATTAACCCGGACACCCTTGACTGGGGCAAGCGGGCAATGACCCACGAACTGACGCACCTGGTAATCCACCAGGTTGTCTTCAACCCCTATAACGACCTGCCCACCTGGCTGGACGAGGGTCTGGCCATGTATGCCGAGGGCTCGCTGGAGCCGGTATTTGTCAACCTGCTGGTCAAGGCAATCAATGAAGACACTCTGATAACGGTGCGCAGCCTGTCCAGCCCCTTTTCTGCCTACGCGGAAGAATCGGCACTCGCTTACGCCCAGAGTTACAGCTTGGTTGATTTTCTGATCAATAATTACGGCCGGAGCCAGATGCTGGAGCTGCTTAACACCTTCCGTGAAGGCAGCGGCTACGATGGGGCCTTGCAGAAGGTATACGGGTTAGATATGGACGATTTAAATGAGCTCTGGCTCAGCTTTATAGTGAAATAATGACTGGAAGTTAATGTGAAAGCAATGGAGTAAAGAGGGAGAGAAAGTCATATATTTACACTAATACCTTGAGGAGAATGTTCATGAGGACAAACAAGATAATTTTATTAGGTTTTATGGCATTCGCTGTTGCTTCCTTAGTGCTCGGATGCACGGATTATAAAGCAGAATATGAAAAATTAATGAGTGAGCATGTAAATATACAAAAAGAACTACATAACATGAGGTATGAACTAGCAAATATGGAAGCAAAACTAGCAAACACTCAAAACAGGGTAGAATATTTTGAAGAAGAGGCTAGAAAATATAGAGAGGAACTTGCAGGAGCGCAAAAGCAGATTAGCCTATATAAGGAGTTGGGTATAGAAGTACAAAGCGGTATTCAGCCACCATATATAAAGGGGTTGGGAAGTGAGGTGAACCTAATTAACAACGAGAATGCAAGAAATCCAACTTGGTCTTCATTGCTCTCGTTTCTGGCAGATGATGAGACGGATAAGTCTACATACGATTTTTCATATGATTGTGGTTGCTTCGCACAGGATTTACACAATAAAGCATAATCAGCAGGTATTAGAACTGCTTGGGTTGGAATCGATTTTGAAGTTGGTGTAGGACATGCTCTCAATGCATTTAAGACGATTGACAGGGGATTAATATTTATTGATTGTACTGGCGGTGGGTATGAACCTATGTTGTACTACCCTTTTGGTGCAGTTACATTCGGAGATGTTGATAATTGGGATAAGATAGCATATATAAAGATAGGGAAACCTTTAGGTTTCATTAGTGTGGGAACGACTTATGGTCTAAGTTTTTCTGATTATGAAAAATGGCAAAATGATATAAGAAACTTTGAGAGCGAATTCGAAGCCTATGAGAACATGCTAGGGGGGAGATTATTCGTACCTGAGGCAGAGTATAGATATTTAATGCAGAAAGTCAAAGAACTCGAGAAGCTTAGCGAAGAATTAGGAGGGTTTTGGTCTCCACTAGGAGTAGTGAAAAGCGTGGAAATATACTGGTGAAGTGTATGTCAAAGACAAAAGTAAAAAAGTCATTCACAAATGATTAAACTTGACTTCACTACTCGTCATTGGTGCTGTTGGTAGGCACGCCTCAACCGTTATCAGTTCCCTAGAATACACTATAATCCTAAGTTTTATAAGCTCATTTAGTAATTGCCATTGATTCTTAGTAAGCTTATCAATGTTATTTTTTACAACGTAGCAAAATCTCCTGAGGCCATCTTCATTAAGCACTTGTTCCTTCAGTTTTTGCAGCTTATTTTCGAGATTATTCTTTTCTGTATATAGCTGCTGCAGGTTTTTGTCCGCTTTATTTATTTGCTCTTGAACTCTATCGATTGAATAATTATTAAGCATAATACCCATTCGAAAAGCTTTATCCTTGGCTTCTTCCAGTTTCTGGATATCGTTCTTTCTTATTTCAATATCTTGCTCTACATCTTCTATAAGATGGCTATTATCAAATTGCGCTCGCAGCTGTGATATAAGCCAATCCTCCTTTTTCAAAGAGTTCTTAATTCCGCGCTGTACTTTATCCCATAATATTGAGGCGTTAATATATGATTTTCTACATTTCGAGCAACGGTAATAGGGTTTCTTATTTAGAGGGACACTATACATTCTTTGCCCACAACCATGAACTACCATTTTTCGTAACGGTGGATAGTTATATTTGGCTGCATTGTAGTAGCTTCTTTCTCGGTTCTCATCTAACCTTTTCTGGATGGCCTCGAATTGCTCATCAGATAAAATTCTCAGGTTATCGTCTTTCAGATACAATTCCCCCTTCCACCAAAATTCACCAATAAGCTGTCTGCTTCTTAATATGTCTCTTATTGCTTTTGGATACCACGTTCCGGTAGTGCCTTTCCAACCTTTACTTGCTCGTGGTGCTAGAACCTGCTTTTCATTCATTCTTAGGCAAGCCTCATTTATACCAATTCCTTCCTCCATCATCCAATCAGCCCACTTTTTTATCCAAGCTACTCTTTCAATATTTATAGTGGGCTTACCATTGGACATTTTCCCAACATTCCTTTTTGCTTGATAATCAAATGGCCAAATCACCATACCATTTGGTATTTCTTGGTCGTTTGTTGCTAGTCTATCTCGTCCACTTAGTAAATTATGCTTAATCTGTTTTCCATCTTGGTCGGCTTTGAAACTATGAATGAAAAACATTAAAACAGTCATGACCGAGGCCTCATTGTCCACTACTAACTTCTCCTGAGCGAACATAACAGTTAGGCCATTTTGGCGCAGTAAACCTAGATATAAACCAGCCGCTTCTAGGTTTCTGGCAAATCTATCAACTCTAGGGAATACGATTCCAGGGATATCTTTTTGCTGCTGTATGGCTTCGTCAATAATTTCCTGAAACTTTTCACGGTTCCAGGTGCTAGAACTTTCCACTAATCGATGTTCTTTTACTACTTCGTGTTCGCATACATTTGTAAACATTAAACAATCGTCTCTTTGATTTTCAAAGC
Organism: Dehalococcoidia bacterium; assembly: GCA_011174815.1. Taxonomy (GTDB): domain Bacteria; phylum Chloroflexota; class Dehalococcoidia; order Dehalococcoidales; family RBG-16-60-22; genus E44-bin89. The sequence goes on from DUFF01000077.1 coordinate 23,277, forward strand.
CATAACCCTCTCTTAAAGTCTCATTTGACTCTCGTAATAATAGCCTAACCTTCATCTTCTACTTCTCCGTCTGTCATCAATTCGTTCATCAACCCAATCCACGCTTCTCTATTGCATTCTGGCATTCGCGGGAAACACTCTGAATAGCGAGGACAGTCTTCACATTTTATGCCACAGCTTGGAGTTCTCCGGCCTTGTATGCTAAAAACAACAACGGTTTCACCTTCAGGAAAGTCGCAAATATCTTCACACGCTTCGGCAATTTCTTTAGTTATTTGTGCCATCTCTATCTCCTTTTCACCCCCTTTTTTCTCCAGTTTTTGGTCTTATTTTGATTATCTTTGGCTTTAAAAAATCTTCACCATTCCGAATGACTTTCTCAGTGTCTACACCGTACAACTCAAATCCAGGTCTTTGTTGTTCAATCTCCTCCTGAATCCAGTTATACAGGTCGCCATATGCATCAAGGTATGATTTAACCGGGTCAGCCTTTAGTGGAATCAGGTACTCTTCTATAGGTTTTATTACCTCTATTTCAGCTAATTCTTTTCTTCTTATCTCGGCTATCTCTGATAATGAAAGGCCTCTCTGCTGATGTAGCTTGACCCAATTGATAATATCAATAACATCATCATTAAATTCTCCAATTACCCCGTTGCCACGACCCAATCCCTTTAGATTAGGCTTTGGAATAAGGTTTAACTCTTTATATTTATTAAGAACAGGATAGGTAATGCCAGTTTTCGCCAATAACTCATTTGTTGTTACCATATCACCAATCCTTTAATAGTAATACATATTCACTATATATGAAAATGTAACATTTGTCAAGAGAATATGGTGGTCTTCAGTAGTAATAAAAAGATGACTGCCTCGTATAAATTTACTTGTCTTCTTCAAGAAGCCAAGCAACTGACACCTTGAGAGCTTTGGCCAGAGCAATAACTTCTGTGTCTAATACCGGTCTTCGTCTAGCTTCTATCTTCGATACGCCAGACTGATCTATCTTCATCCCTTGGGTTTGTAGGCGTGCCACTAAATCAGATTGCGTAATAGGCGGCTTTGCGGTCTTCCGTGCCTGTTTAACACGGTCACCTACCATGTTCTTCTTGTCCACGAGAAAAATGATAGTGGATATGCTTGACAATAATATGCTGTAGGAGCATATTTCTAACTAATAATAGCGAGGAGGTCGTTATGGGGATAGGAAGTACGGAGAAAGGTAAGCTCGGGGAGCTTTATGTATTCAGCAAGCTGATTGAGATGGGGGCGATGCCATTTGTCCCTACAGCAGATGTCAAGGGCATTGATGCTATTGTCCGTAAAGTAGATGGCACTTATATTGAGATACAAATTAAGACTACATGGCCGCCGGAACAGGCCGGGTATTTCAATGTTAGCGGCCTCGTTGAGCGAGAAAACCTGTTTATCGTAGGCGTTATTATGGGGCTTGAAAAACCGGAGACTTGGATATTACCATCTATGATATTCATCAAAAATGCTACAGTGAGAGAGAAGGGAACCGTTCACTTGCTGAGCTTAGGCTTAGGAGAAACGAAGTTAGAGAAAAGCCGTAGGGAAGAATTAGCAGAATATCGAGAAGCATGGCATCTGTTAACGGGAAATCCGAAAGGCAAGCCTCAAGCTTCATCGGGGAGGAGATCAAATATGAAATGCCACAGTTGCCACCATGAGATGGATAAAAACCTTCATTGTCTTATTGCACAACCATCCGAAATAATAGACAAGCATTTAGCTGAGTACTTTAAAGGATACCGAACAGAGTTGTGGAAATGCCCACAGTGTGGCCATCATAAGATTTTTATATATAGGAATGATTACCCACACTTTGACGTTCCACTAGGCAAGCTACGATGACAATCGTTGAGGCATGTTAGATAACCTGGACAAAGTCTGTAAAGTTTGACGATAGCTTGAAGCTTTCTTCGTCAACCATGTCCTAAAACAACAATCTACTATTAATAGCTATGCTATACTTTTCCGTATGAGTATTTCGTCAAAGGTTCTTCACTCCCTAAAACGGGTGAGACTATTTGTCACGAAAATACATTTACGCTTGTTAAGCGCCAAAGCCCTTCGTACGTCGATAGTTACGCTGCCAAATGGAAGATCCATTGAAGTCATTGTTTTTTCAAGCAAGAAAAGAGGCATGCTAGGTTTAACCAATATCATTGGTGCAGTAGCAATAGATGAACGATGTTATCGAACACCAAACATTTTAAATTTCGTCGTCGCACATGAATCCGCGCATCAGCGCAGTTGGTACACGTATTTCCTTATGCCTGTCATTGCCGCGTCTTTGAGCTGTGGTTTGTTGACGTTATGCTATGTTTTGTTTCTACTGCTGGTTCTCCTATTACAAAGGAACCCTACTAATATGCAGGCATTTGCCACCCTGTTTATCCCAGGAATAGTTTTCGTATTTATAGCTTGTATATGTTCGCAATTTTTGGAGTATAAAGCTGACTGTAAATCTATC
>DUFF01000078.1 GCA_011174815.1 Dehalococcoidia bacterium
CAGGCGCAGATGGCCAGACTCAATTTCATCGTCAATGTGCTGCTCAATAAGAATCGAGAGATAACGCACGTCGTTGCTGGCCACCCCTTCCAGGCACATGAGAAAGGCTGTGAGATAGAGAGGGAAATTGCCGGCGTTAAGGTGCCCCAGAGGGCGGACATCACCATAACCACCAACAGCGGGGCGCCGCTTGACCTGGACCTGTACCAGACCTGCAAAGGCATTGACACGGCAGCGCAGATTACCCGCGACGGCGGAATTATAATCGTGGCCTCACTGTGCGGCGCTGGCATCGGTCCAGAGGCATTTCTGGAACTACACCGCTCGGTTGATTCTCCCAAAGAGGTGATACGGAAGATAAAGCGGGAGGAGCCCATCGGTGTCCAGTGGGAGAACCAGATTCTGGCCCGTACTCAGTTAAAGCAGGACATATATCTGGCCTCAAGCCTGGATGCCCAGGACGTCCGCGACATGATGATGATGCCAATCAGCACCGTAGAGGAAGGTCTGGAGAAAGCCTTTGCCGCTCTGGGCGATGATGCCGAAATCATCGTCATTCCGGAAGGCCCGCTGGTTCTTCCCCTGCTGGATGAGTGAGCCTTTTCCTTGACGCAATCTGGGCGCTGTGTTATATTTGAGATGAGACCCCCTCTAAAAACTGGCCAGAGGTAAGGTATGAGCAGGATGCTAATGACTCAAATCTTGGCGTGTCCTTCACAGAACGCAGGCACGACAAGTATCTCAGGCATCCTGAAGAAAACAACGGCGTCGTTCCACAGCAATTCGAGAAGCTTGCCCGTAGCAGACTGCCTACTTCCACATCAGATAAAGCGCTCCCCGTATTTTGCCAAAGTGTGTCCCCAAATTGCCTTTTCTACGGTACTAATTTGCGAAAGGAGCCGCCATTATGAAGGATAACCTGCATTCTTATATGAAGGTCGGCATCGTGCAGCTGATGGCCTATCCGGAGACAGATACGGTTGAGTCCATCAGAAAGATTGCCGATGACGCATTTTTCGGCGCTATTGAGATAGCTTCAATTCCAGAAGATATCAAGGGAGAGGTAATATTGATACTCGAAGCAAGCCATCTCGTCATCGGCTATGTTGGTCAGCCGCTGCTTTTGAACAACAAGCTTGACCTCAACAGTCTGGTAACGCAGCAGCGGGAGGCTGCCATCTCTGCAATCAAAGGCGGCATAGATGAGGCATACTTGCTCGGTGCCAAGCAGCTTGCCGTGCTCAGCGGCCCGGCACCAGCCAGGGAGAAGCGCGCCCAGGCCAAAGAAGTGCTGGTTGATTCACTTTCCCAGATCTGCAGCTACGCGCAGAGCAGAGGCGACCTCGGCATCACCATGGAAATCTTCGACCGCGAGTACGACAAGAAATGCCTCATCGGGCCCACAGAAGAAGCGGTTGAGGTAGCCAAAGAAGTGAAACGACGTTACTCGAACTTCGGCCTGATGATTGATCTGAGCCACCTGCCGCTGCTCAAGGAAACGCCCAGTTATGCCGTCAAAACAGCCAAAAATTACCTGACTCATGTACACATCGGCAGCTGTATACTGAAAGACAAGAGCCACCCTGCCTACGGAGACAAACACCCTCCGTTCGGGATGGCCGTCGGCGAAAACGATGTTGAAGAAGTAAAGCTGTTCTTAAAAGCCCTGATGGAAATCGAGTACATTGGTGAGGGAAAGCAGAACGTGGTTGCCTTTGAGGTCAAACCGCTATCCGGGCAGAGTCCGGATGTGGTAGTGGCCAATGCCAAACGTACCCTTATGGAGGCATGGGCCAGACTATAGCTAATGACAGAAACCGCAAATCCACAACACCGCCGCCTTTTCCATTTAGCAGTCTGTAATGGAGTGAGGAGGAATGCAACTTGATAGCACCGAGCATTATTAAAGACCTGGCCAGAATCGTCGGCAAAGAAAATATCCTGGCCGATCTTAAAGACCTGCTCGCCTATTCCTACGATGCCACCATGAGGCAGGAAATGCCCGACGTCATTGTCTTTCCCCGTAATACGGAGCATGTCTCGGCAATAATGAAGCTCGCGCATCGGGAGAAGATAGCGGTGGTGCCCCGTGGTGCCGGTACCAACCTGTCCGGCGGCACCATTCCAGTTAAAGGCGGCATCGTTCTGGAGATCAGCCGCATGAATCGGATTCTGGAGATAAATACCGCCGACCGCCGGGCGGTAGTTGAGCCCGGGGTGATCAACCTTGATTTGCAGAACGCCCTGGCGCCGCTGGGCTACTTTTACCCACCCGACCCAGCCAGCCAGAAAACCTCCACAATGGGCGGCAACATCGGCGAGAATGCTGGCGGACCCCTGTGCCTTCGCTATGGAGTAACTTCCAAATACGTCTTTGGCATGGAAGTCGTTCTGGCTGATGGCGAGGTGATAAATATTGGAGACTACGTTGAGGATTTCCCTGGCTACGACCTAAGAGGCCTGTTCATTGGTTCGGAGGGAATGCTGGGCATAGCCACAAAGCTGATACTGCATATCATACCCAAACCAGAAGCATCACGGACCATGCTGGCCATCTTCGACCGCCTTGAAGATTGCAGCCAGGCTGTCTCCGATATCATAGGAGCCGGCATCGTGCCTGGAGCCATTGAGCTGCTGGACCAGAAAATGTGCCAAGTAATCGAGCAGAGCGTAAAGGCCGGCTACCCCACCGATGCCGCCGGCATTCTTTTGATTGAAGTTGCCGGACTGGCCAATGCATTGGAGAAGCAGGTGCAGGAGATATCACAATTCTGCCAGAAAAACAACGCGCGTGAATTGCGTATTGCGCAGACCAATGCCGAACGCGATGCCATCTGGGCAGGCCGCCGCGGCGCTTTCGGGTCAGTGGCCAGAATCTGTCCACCATATATAGTTTGCGACGGCACTGTCCCACGGGATAAGCTGCCAGCAGCACTTCATAAGGTAGGTGAGATCGCGGAGAAATATAAAGTGCTTATCGTTAATGTGGCCCATGCCGGTGACGGCAACCTCCATCCTCTGATTCTGTTTGATGTCAATAAGCCGGAGGAACATGAGACGGCGAAAAAGGCCGGTGACGATATCCTTGATGCCTGCATCGCCATGGGCGGCACCATATCTGGTGAGCATGGCATCGGCCTGGAAAAGATGAACGCCATGCGCCATATGTTTGACCCATCGGATATGGCCGCCATGCGCCGGGTGAAGCACGTCTTTGACCCCGACGATATCTTTAACCCGGGCAAAATGTTCCCACCAGAAGCGGAAGCTGTGCTGCCGAAGGAGAAAGGGGCAGCACGTTGATGGATAATACAGTTTCACAGGAGAAGCAGGCCTTCTACCAGAAGCTCGGTGAAATCGCTGGTACCAGTAACGTGTTGACCGGCGAAAAGGCAACCGCTTGCTATACTGTTGACGGCATCACTCCCCAGGCCATTGTCCACCCAGCTTCCACGGAACAGGTAGCGAATATCGTCAGGGCGGCCAATGAATCCCGAATAACACTTGTGCCATGGGGGAGCGGCTCCAAACAACAGATTGGACCTTGCCTAGAAGCGGCAGATACCATGCTCTGTCTGGGAAATATGAATCAGATCGTTGAGCTTGATGCCAGTAACTTCTCCGTTCAGGTGCAGGCAGGCATAGTCAACGGTGAGCTGCAAAAGCAACTGGCGGAAAAGAACCTGTTTTTCCCTCTGGACCCGCTCTACATGGAAACCTCGACCATTGGCGGAGAAATAGCCACCAATAGCAGCGGTCCGCGACAGTTCATGTACAGTACCGTTCGCGATCTTGTTCTCGGGGTTACCGTTGTCAGCCCAACGGGCGATATCATCCACACCGGCGGGAAGACAATGAAGAACGTGGCCGGCATAGACCTGTGCCGGATGTACATCGGCTCGTGGGGCACCCTGGGCGTCATCACCGAGGCCGTGCTGAGACTTTTTCCTCTGCCTGAAGCGAGCGCCGGCCTTTATATAACCTTCAACGATGCCGAAGATGCCTTCCGCATGGTCGGCCAGCTTCTGAATTCACCGTTAACGCCCAGTGCCATTGAGTTCCTTGATTCGGTGGCTGGCCATAGTGTGGCAGAAACCCTCGGCTCAGGGCTCAATGACGGTGACGCGCTTCTAATTGTCAACGCCGAAGGAACGAGGGGTGATGTAGCGCGTCATTGCCAGGATGTCAGCGCCCTAGCCAAGACAAACAAGGCGAAAACAATAATGGCACTGGAGGATGAAAAAGCGTTCCCTGCCTGGATGGCGTATCGTGGCGTCCAGGGGGCAATGCTCGGTGCTAACCATTCCATCGTTCAGGGCAAGGCCGCAGTGCCCATCAGCAAGCTGGGAGATATGGTGCAGCAGGTAAAGAAAATCAGCGCCAGCCATAGCGTGAAAATCGGCCTGACGGCCCACTGCGGCAACGGAATACTCTACACTTATCTGGCCGAAGAGCATGAGGCACTATTGCGCATCACAGACGAACTGAAGCGGGCAGCAGCCAGCCTGAACGGGTTCTTCTTAATAGAATTGGCACCGCTTTCAGTCAGAAAAGAAATTGATATCCTGCCGCCACGAAATGATTATCCATTGATGAGACGGCTGAAAGCTGAGTTCGACCCGAATAACATTCTGAATCGGGGTCGACTGGTAGGAGGGTTAGGCTGATTATGCCAACCATGGCTGAGGAATTGGAGCAAACATTACAGCTGTGCAATAAATGCGGGCTTTGTCTGCCAGGCTGTCCTACCTATAGAGTAACCGGAATAGAATGGGCCAGTGCCCGAGGACGGGTGGCGCTGCTCCGCAGCGCCCTGCTTGACAAGAAACTTGACCTTAACGACCTTAACGAACAGATATTCAACTGCCTCACCTGCAATGGCTGCACGGAGCACTGCCCGCCAGGCGTGCCAACGGGAGAGATAATCTTTAGGGTCAGGCAGGAGCTGCTCAGGCAGAAAGGCCAGCCCTGGATACAGCGCCTGCTCTTCCAGAAATTGCTGCCCAACCCGGAAATGCTGTACAAGGCCTCCCGGCTCCTCAGGCTGGCCGACGTTACCGGACTTCGCACCCTGGCGAGGAAGACCGGCCTGACTAAGCTGGTCGGTGATGCCGGAAAGGCAGAGGCCATGGTGCCGAAAGTGCCCGCAAGTGAAGGTCTGGACGCCGTAAAGCGCATGGTGAAGAACATTGATAAGCCCAAACACCACGTCGCCTATTTCGTGGGCTGCTATGCGCCCAGTTTTGCCCCGGAAAGAGCCGCCGCAACCATTCGCGTGCTCAATAAGAACCAGGTGGAAGTCGCCGTACCTGACTTTGTCTGCTGTGGCCTGCCTGCCGCCGGTTACGGGGACATGGAATCGGCCAAGAACCTGGCCAGGAAAAACATAGAAATCGCCAGCGAGATGAATATTGATGCCATAGTGACCCCCTGTGCCAGCTGCAGTTCCTACCTGAAAGACTACGTCAAACTGCTGGCTGACGACCCGAAATGGGCGGAGAAGGCCAAGGAATTCGCCGGAAAAGTCAAGGATATCAGCGAATTCCTAGTCGACATCGGGCTGAACACCGAAATGGGCGAGCTCAAGAGAAAGGTCACCTTCCATGACCCCTGCCACCTCGTCCACTATCAGAAAATAAAGGACCAGCCGCGCACCATATTGAAGAGTATCCCGGGCGTGGAGTTTGTGGAGATGGGTGAGGCGGATATGTGCTGTGGCGCTGCCGGGAGCTATGCTTTCAAGAACTACGATCTATCGCAGAAAGTGCTCGAACGAAAGATGGGTAACGTTGCCAGGACCGGCGCCGATACCCTGGTCTCAAGCTGTCCCGCCTGTATCATGCAGCTTGCCTGCGGCGTAAACCAGCAGAAACTACCTGTGACCGTTCTTGAAATCGTGGAACTGCTTGACGAGGCATACCGGAATGCCAAAGGCAACGATTGAGTATAGCCAGCATTCCTCTGAGGAGTAATGCCATGAAGATAGTCATTGCCCCGCAAGGATTCAAGGGAAACCTCACCGCTCTGGAAGTAGCCAGGGCCATTGAGGAAGGGGTAAAGCGCATTGTTCCGGATGCCAAGACGGTACTGAAGCCAATGGCCGATGGCGGTGAAGGCACGGTGCAGGCGCTGGTCGATGCCACCGGCGGTGAGATGATGACTACTGAAGTCACCGGACCATTGAAGGAAAGGGTGAACGCACACTGGGGAATCCTGAGCGATAAGACCACCGCCGTGATTGAGATGGCTTCTGCTTCCGGTCTGCCGCTTGTGCCACCGGAGAAACGCAACCCGCTTATCACCAACACTTACGGCACCGGCGAGCTGATTCGTGCCGCGCTTGACCACGGCTGTCGGAAGCTGATTATAGGCATCGGGGGCAGTGCCACCAACGACGGAGGCGCCGGCATGGCGCAGGCGCTCGGTGTCAAGCTCCTCGATGCTGAGGGTAGAGAGCTAGCATTCGGCGGTGGCGCGTTGGCCGGCCTGGAAAGAATTGACACTTCCGCCATTGACCGGCGGCTGGCTGACTTCGAGGTGACGCTCGCTTCCGACGTGAACAACCCGCTATGCGGTCCCAGAGGCGCGTCCGCCATCTACGGGCCACAGAAGGGCGCCAGCCCCGAGATGGTGAAGCAACTTGATGCTGCGCTCTCGCACTACGCCGATGTGATTAAAAGAGACCTTGATATCGACTTCAGGGACGTGTCAGGTGCCGGCGCTGCCGGCGGGTTGGGGCTGGGACTGATGGTCTTTGTGAAAGCCAGGATGGTGCCCGGAATCGATGTTGTCATCAAGGCAACCAATCTAGTTGCTGACCTGAAAGGTGCCGAAATCGTCTTCACTGCCGAGGGTCGAATTGACTGCCAGTCGGCGATGGGTAAAGTGCCGACCGGCGTGGCCCTAGCTGCCAAGGAATTCGGGGCCACGGTTATCGCTCTAGCCGGCGAGGTGGCCGATGATTGCCGGGTGGTCTACGACCAGGGAATCGATGCCGTGCTCAGCATCGCCCCGGGACCGATCACGCTAGACCAGTCCATGGCCGAAGCACAGAAACTGCTGGCCAATGCCGCGGAATGCGCCATGCGCTTCATGGTATGCCAGACCAAAGGATAGACTCCCCGCAAAGGGCAGTTTGTTTGCTTATACTGGCGCTTTTCTAGTAAAATGAGGTAACTTCGGAGAGGAAGAAGTCCAGAAGATGATAAACCTGCCGGTTCTGGTACTTAACCAGAGCTGTGAACCGCTCACCATATGCCGGGCCAAGCGTGCCGTCGTGCTGATTTACCAAGGCAAGGCGGAGATGCTGGAAAACGGCCTTGGCTTCATCCATACGGTAAGCGCCAGCTTTGAGCTCCCTTCCGTAATACGCCTCGCTTTCATGGTGAAACGGCCTTACCGGCAGAAAAAACTGACCCGCTATGAGATATTCAACCGTGATAAATACACCTGCCAGTACTGCGGCAAGGAGACCAGACAGTTGACTCTGGACCACATCATTCCCCGCTACCGGGGAGGTCAGCATACCTGGGAAAATGTGGTAAGCGCCTGTGTGCTCTGCAACCGCCGCAAGGCAGGAAGAACCCCGCAGGAAGCCGGGATGAAGCTCATCCGTAAACCGGCTTATCCCAGCGACCAGCTTTTCTTCAGCATCCCCTATCACTACCGTCAGACCAGAGAGGAATGGCACAAATACCTGCTACAGTGAGTACAACAGCTAGTACGAGACATCACTGAGTGGCAATTCCACGGTCGCTTCGCTCTCCAGTTGCACGAGCACCGTTTCCTTCAGCGGATTACTGCCCACCACCGTCGCATCGCCCATGGCCGTTGATACCTGCTGGCCCGCCCTAGGCATCTTCTCCTTCATGGCACGGTACTGCTCGCTCTCATAGCCCAAGCAACACATCAGACGGCCGCAGACGCCAGAAATCTTCATCGGATTCAATGGCAGGTCCTGATCCTTCGCCATCCGGATTGACACGGGGTCAAATTCGGTGATGAAGCTCATACAGCACAGCGGGCGGCCACACCGGCCGAAGCCGCCCAAGAGCTTGGCTTCATCCCTGGTCCCGACCTGCCGCAGCTCCACCTTCACCTTGAACTGCCTGGTCAACCGGCGCACCAGCTCGCGGAAGTCCACCCTCTGCTCGGCACTGAACAGAAAGGTGAGGCGACTGCCATCAACGTTATATTCTGCGGAAAGGAGCTTCATAGGCAGCTGGAGCTCATCAATCATTTTTCCACACTCGATAAGCGCTTCCTCAGCCTTGGCCTCAAACTCCTGAGCTCGTGAAACGTCCTCCGGTTCCGCTTTGCGTGTTACCGCCTTGAACGGCTCGTTAACTTCACTGGCCAGCACCTGCCGCGGCGCTATGACCACCTTCCCCAGCTCCATGCCACGGCTCGTCTCCACGATAACGTAGTCATTGACTTCAAGGTCCAGTTCCCCAGGGTCAAAGTAATAGACCTTTCCCGCCGTTTTAAACCTTATGCCGACAATCTTTTCAGCCATTCGCTACCTTCACTCCCACAATCGAATCTTCACTATTAATCGCTTTTTCTCCGGGCATATCAAGCATCAGCACTTCCAGCGCCAGACGCGGATTGGCGTTCTGCCTAAGCTCTCTTCCCGCCGCCCTGATGCTGCCAAGGCAATCCCTTATCTGTTTCACGGTATAATGCCCGGCGGCATCATTCAGTACCTTTAATTGGTCAGTATTGGCCACATAATCCGGACAACCCACCTTCACCAGCAGCAGGTCGCGCCACCAGCCCAGCCACAGGTCAAGTATTTCCTGCACCGCCGTTCTGTCCTGCGCGAACTGAGCGGCCAGCTGTGCTGCATGGTTAAAACGCTCCCCGGTATCCGCCCTGATAATCTCATATAGATGTTCCAGTTTTTCGGCTCGCTCCTGCAATATGTGGACATCAGAGTTCGCCGCGACTGCCCAACCCAGACACCCCCTGGATAATCTGGACAGCAACTTTGCCCGCTGCGGCTCAATCTCCCAGCGTTTCTGGAGCGCCTCCTCCATCTGTGAAGGAGGCAGCGGGGTCAGCTCCAGGCGCTGGCAGCGTGAGACCACAGTCTCCGGCAGGAGCTTTTCATTCTTCGTCAATAAAAGAAAAACCACCTTATCCGTGGGCTCCTCCAGCGTCTTCAGCAGACAGTTTGCCGCCTCAACTGATAGAAGTTCTGCGTCCTCAATGATAAACACCTTGCATTTGCCCTCAAAAGGTGGCAAACTGGCCGAATGTTGCATATCCCGCACCTGGTCGATGCTGATCAGTTTGGCCTCAGCAGCTTCCTCATTCTGAGTTAAACCAATTATCTGAACATCAGCGTGGTTCCGGGATATTATCTTCAGGCAGGGCTGACACTCCCCACAGGGTATTTCTGACGACTCGCAGTTCAGGGCCTGTGCCAGATTGAGCGCCAGCGTCATCTTGCCCACGTGAGGCGAGCCTACCAGCAGATAAGCATGAGCCAGGGACCCACGCTCCAGACCACGCTGCAGAATTGATACTGCCCTATCCTGTCCCACTACCTGCCACATACTGACCCATACCTTTCACAACATATCACAGCGGAGCAAGTCCTCATACGTTTCCCGGCGGCGAATAAGGCGTGCCCGACCGTTATTTACCAGCACGATGGCCGGTTTCAACGAGGCATTGTAATTGCTGCCCATTGCCAGACAGTAGGCACCGCAATCGGGCACCGCCAGGATATCGCCCGCAACCACATCGGGAAGGTCAATATCTCTTATCAGGATATCACCTGATTCGCAGAACTTGCCGGCAATGGTAACCTTCCTGGCTGTTTTTTCGTTCATCTTGTTCGCCACCACCGCCTCATATTGCGCTTCGTAAAGCGCCGGGCGGATGTTGTCCGCCATGCCACCATCAACGGATACATAACACCTGATTCCAGGTATTTCTTTGACCACGCCGACTTCATACAGTGCCACGCCTGCCCGTCCCACGATTGACCGGCCCGGCTCGATGACCAGCTTCGGCAGGCCAAGGCTGTGCTCCCGGCACTTCTCGTTCACCGCAGCTACTATCGTCTCAGCGTAGTCAGACACCGGCGGTGCCGGCACGTCAACCGTATACTGGACGGCAAAGCCGCCGCCGACATCGAGCTCCCGCAGTTCAAAACCATGCCTGGACTTCATCTCTGCAGCCAGGTCCAGAATGACCCTGATGGCTTCACCATACGGCTCCAGCTCAAAAATCTGGGAGCCAAGATGAAACTGCAGCCCTATCAGGTCCAGGCTGGATGCAGACATCACCCTGGCCACCGCCTCGCCAGCACTGGCCATAGGTATCCCGAACTTGCTGTCCACGATGCCGGTGGAGATGTGCTTATGCGTGTGCGGGTCAACGTCCGGCGTCAGCCGCAGCAGCACATCGGGCGTAGCACCTCGCTGGCCAGCCATCTCTGCCAGCATCTCCAGTTCCAGGAAATTGTCGACGACAATGCGCCCGACTTTAGCTTCCAGGGCCATGTCTAGTTCCTCGGCCGACTTATTGTTGCCGTGGAAATAGATTTTCTCCATCGGGAAATCAACGGAACGGGCAATGCTCAGCTCACCACCGGAAACAACGTCCAGCCCGAGCCCTTCCTCCTTCAGGAGTAGCGCCAGCGCCCGGTTGACGAATGCCTTGCCGGCGTACACGATGGCAACATCCCCATAGCGCCGGCCGAACTCGGTCCGGAACTCGGCGCATTTCTGACGTAATGCCGCTTTATCGAAAATATAAAGAGGCGTGCCGAACTCTTCCGCCAGTGCCACGGCATCGCAGCCAGCGATAACAAGGCGTCCCTTCTCGTTGACTCCGGCCGTCGGCGGAAACAGCATCAGTCTGGATTCACTATGCCCCGTACCCATACTAGCTCCTGTCTAAATGTTAGCAACGCCCTGCCCCAAAGTCAATTGAGAAGCAAACTTGCCATCAATGGTTTCACTGTGCCATAATTTTTAGGCCGAGCGTTTATTTACAAGGTGAGGTGATGCCATCAATGGATATTATCGAAGAAGCTCTGAACCAGGGCCTGAATGCGCTGAATGAATACGATGCCAAGAGATTCTGCGGCAGCCTGGGCATTCCAGTCTGCCGAGAAGCTATTGCCGGCGATGCCGATTCCGCAGCAGAAGCAGCAACAAATCTCGGTTTTCCGGTGGTACTGAAAGCCTCCGGGAAAGAGCTCTATCACAAGACAGAGGTCGGCGGCATTGCCTTGAACCTGAAAAACGCGGAGGAGGTGAAGCAGGAAAGCCAGCGGCTGCTCCAGATACCGGGCAGCGAGGCGGTGCTAGTGCAGGAGATGGTGAAGGGCGAGCGGGAGATGGTCTGCGGACTGGTGCGCGATGCCCACTTTGGTTCCTGCGTCATGTTCGGACTGGGCGGCATCATGACCGAGGTCTTCCAGGATATCGTCTTCCGCGTGGTCCCTTTTACCACCCAGGACACACGGGAAATGGTTCAGGAAATCAGACATAGAAAACTGCTCGAGGCCTTCCGCGGCGAGGCTGCCGTTGACATTGAGGCGCTGGCACGCGTCCTGGTGACCCTCGGCGAAATCGGACTCCAACACCAGTCGATACAGTCGATAGATATCAATCCGCTTAAAATCAGACCCGATGGCAAGCCGGTCGCCGTGGACGCGCTGGTCACACTGAGTAAAGAGCCGGTAAAGCCGGCGGGCAGAATAGACCGCAAGAAGGACTTAACCAAGCTCTATCAACCCGACAGCATCGCCGTGATTGGCGCCTCCGCCACGCCCGGCAAGGCCGGCTACACCGTTCTGCATAATATTCTGGTCAACGACTACAAGGGCAAGGTCTACCCGGTCAACCCCAGGGGTGGTGAAATCATGGGCTTGCCTGCCTGCTCTTCGGTCGCGGAGCTGCCGGAAGGCGTTGACCTGGCGGTCATCGTCATCCCCGCCCGGGCCACAGTTCAGGCGGTGAAGGAATGCTCCGCCAGGGGCGTCAAATCATTCGTTCTCTGCGCCGGCGGCTTCTCCGAAGTCGACGAAAACGGCAAGACGCTTCAGGAGGAGTTGACGCGCGCCATCAACGAGGCCGGTGCCATTGCCGTCGGCCCCAATACCTCCGGCCACACCTCAACTCCATGTCACTTCACCACCAGCATTTTCCCACTGGGCAAGGTCCCGCAGGGCAACATCTCCTACATCGCCCAGACGGGCAATTTCGCCACCCACACCATGTACTGCATTATCATAGACGAGAATTACGGAGTGGCCAGAGTAACTGGGCTGGGCAATAAAATCGATGTCGATGAGAGCGATGTCCTGGAATATTACGGCGATGACCCGGAGACAGAAGTTATTTTCCTCTATCTGGAAAGCATAAAGCGGCCGAGGCGCTTCATTGAAGTGGCGCGCCAGGTCACCAGGCACAAGCCGGTGTTCCTGCTCATGGGCGGCAGCACTCGGCAGGGGGCCAATGCGGCCGTGACCCATACTGCTTCCATGTTCTCGGACGAGCGCATTCTGGAAGGCACTATCAGGCAGGCAGGCATTACCCGGATTTACGAATACTCGCACCTGGTACCGACAGCCCGGGCGCTCGCCCACACGCCAATGCCGAAGGGAAATCGAGTGGGCTTCATAGCGCCTTCCGGCGCCATGCTGGTGGTACTATCAGACCTCTGCCAGCAGCGGTGGAATCTCGAAATCCCCGAGGTCGAGGAAAAGACCAGAATGCGCCTGCAGGAGATAAGCCCGGACTTTGTCCGCATGCGCAATCCGGTGGATATCTGGCCGTCGGTATTCGACCATAGCGTCGAGTTCAGTTACGGAGAGGCCATCGAAGCCCTGATGAAAGATAAAAATATCGATGTGGTAGTGGCGATTCTCATGCTGGCCGAAAACATTGGCATACCGCCTCTGGACTTCCTGGTCAAGCTAGCCAAAAAATACCCTGAGAAACCGCTTTATGTCACCTTCAGCGCCGAGAGAGAACACATGGAAGCGGCCAAGGCATTCCTGGAACCGCAGGGCGTGCCCACATTCCCAACGATTGAGGAGCCCTTCGAGGTCCTTTCCATACTCAATCGCTGCCGGCAGGCCATGCAATAACAAATTTAATATGATATTATGTCAACTATTATTTGCTATGAGGTGGATTATTGTACCAGAAAAGCACTTTGACTAACGGGCTGCGAATTTTGACCTCAACAATGCCCCAGACCCCCTCGGTGTCAATCAGCTTCTTCATCGGCACTGGCTCCCGCTATGAAAACGATGCTCAGGCTGGCATCTCCCACTTCATCGAGCACCTGTGCTTCCGCGGCACGGCAAATCGGCCCACCGCCAGAGATATAGCTACGGCCATCGAAGGCGTGGGCGGCATCCTCAACGGCGGCACAGACAAAGAACTCACCGTTTACTGGTGCAAGGTGGCCCGGCCCTACCTTGAGACCGCCCTTGACGTGCTTGTTGACATGCTTATCAACGCCCGATTTGACCCCGAAGATATAGAAAAGGAGCGACAGGTTATCATCGAGGAAATAAATATGAGCAACGACTCACCCTCCCAGCGGGTGGGGATGCTTATCGATGAACTGCTCTGGCCCGGACACCCGCTGGGGCGTGATATTGCCGGCAGCCGTGATTCCGTCAGCGAGATAACCCGTGAGCTTATGCTCGATTACCTCGCTGATTACTATCAGCCGGGCAATACCGTGGTCGCTGCCGCTGGAGATATCCAGCACGAGGAAATGGTAAGCCTAGTCGACCGTGCGCTGGGCAAATGGACGGGACGCCAGTCCCAGACCGGATACCTTACCTATGAAGAGAAAGGGTTCCCCAGGCTGCGCATTGAGAGCCGGGAGCTGGAGCAGGTGCACCTCTGCCTGGCGCTGCCGGGCCTGCCTCTCCCTCACTCCCAGCGGTTCGCCGCCGACCTGCTCAACGTTATCCTCGGCGACGGCATGAGCAGCCGCCTGTTCACCAATATCCGCGATAAGCTCGGCCTAGCCTACAGCATCAGCAGCTATGTTGACCACTTCTTCGACACCGGTTCGCTCATCATTGCCGCCGGAGTGGATACCAGAAAACTACCAGTAGCCATAAAGGCTATCGTCGAGGAACTCGGCCAGCTCAAGGGCATAATTCCGGAAGCGGAACTGAACAAGGCCAAGGAGTTCTCCAAAGGACGGTTGCTCCTGCGGATGGAGGACAGCCGCAGCGTGGCCGGCTGGATCGGGGGACAGGAACTTCTCACCGGGCGTATCCTCACCGTCGATGAGGTCACTGCCATCATTGACCGCATAACGGCGGAAGAATTACAGCAACTTGCCTGCGAGCTCCTGACTGGGGAGAAACTCCGTCTGGCAATTGTGGGGCCAGTCTCAGCAGATGCGTCTCTAGAAGAATTGCTGAAGCTGTAGATTTTCCATTTACTTATAACTGAATTGTCTGGGGCAGGTCAGCGGTTGTCTGTCGCTTTCGCTATATTTGCCAGATAAGTCTGCGCCTTTTGCAGCGTCTCCGGGTTCTTACAAAAGCAGAACCGGATCTGAAATTGCCCGTAGCTGGGGTCAGAATAGAACGAGCTTCCCGGTACCGTGGCGATGCCGATATTCTTCACCAAGAAATAGGCGAGCTCCAGGGAATTCGGCAGTTGGTGCTGTTGTATGAAGTCAGTACATTCGCACATAATGTAGTAAGCTCCAGCCGGTTTATACGGGTGCAAATCGGTTTCCAGGAGAGCATAGTACAACGTATCTCTGGCATTTTGATAAAATTCCGCCAGCCACCGATAGTACTCTTTACCCAGCGTTAGCGCGAAAGCGGCGCCCTCCTGTAAAGGAGCGGCCGCACCCACCGTCAGGAAATCGTGAACTTTCCTTATCTCTTTGGTAATCCGCTCGCTGGCAATAACCCAGCCGACCCGCCACCCGGTCAGAGAATAGGTCTTGGATATCGAGTTTATGGTAATGGAGCGGTCTTCCATTCCAGGAAGCGAGGCAATCGATACGTGTGAGTGGTCATCGTAGATAATATGTTCGTATATCTCATCGGTGACGGCTATAGCGTCATATTGAACGCAAAGCCCGGCGATGAAACGGAGTTCTTCTTCACTGAATACTTTTCCGGTAGGGTTGTTCGGCGTATTGATGACGATGGCCTTGGTTTTAGTATTGAAAGTTTTTTCCAGCTCGTCAAAGTCAAAAGACCAGTCAGGCGGTCTCAAGCGAACATAGCGCGGAGTTGCTCCGGAGAGGAGACAGTCCGGCCCGTAGTTTTCATAGAATGGCTCGAAAATTATGATTTCATCGCCGGGGTTGATTATCGCCCTGAGAGATGCCATCATCCCTTCCGTCGAGCCGCAGGTTACGGTGATACCTTTATCCGGGTCCGCTTCAAGGTGATTGTAATGACGAGCTTTGGCCGCAATCGCCTCGCGGAGCGCAACAATCCCCCAGGTAACGGCGTACTGGTTCATATCTTTCTGTATCGCTTCGATGGCCGCCTGTTTGATAGCCTCGGGGGCCGGGAAGTCTGGAAATCCCTGGGCCAGATTTATACTGCCGGGATGCCGCAATGCCACCCGCGTCATATCCCTTATGATGCTCTCGGTAAACTGCTGCGTAATCTTGGATAAGTCCATCTGCGTGATCCGTCACCAATAAAAAAAGACCCGAATAAAGGGTTATACTAAAAAGAGTACACGGGCTTCCCACGTTTGTCAATATCGTGGGCTTATTAGCCATTGCTTTATCCAGTACTGACTGGTAGCCAAAAAAGGGCCGCGGACCTATGGGCCGCGGCCTCAATATTACTGCTACTTTTCGGCAGAGGTTCTTGGCTTACATGCCGTAGTCCATGCCGCCACCGCCGGGCATCGGCGGGGTTTTCTCTTTCTCCGGAATATCGGTCACCAGCGATTCGGTAATCAGTACCATGGAGGCAATGCTGGCGGCATTCTGCAGAGCGCTCCTGACCACCTTGGTCGGGTCAATGATGCCCTTCTTCACCATATCACCGAATTCGTCCGCCTCAGCATCGTACCCGGTGCCGACAGCGCTCTTCTTGACCGTATCGACGACCACCGAGCCATCCTTGCCCGCGTTTACCGCAATCCAGCGGATGGGCTCCTCCACCGCCTTCTTCACAATATCAACGCCGGTAGCTTCGTCATCGCTCAACGCCAGTTTATCCAGAGCTTTGAGCGAATTCAGCAGGGCAACGCCGCCGCCGGGCAGAATGCCTTCCTCCACTGCAGCTCGCGTCGCGGAGAGGGCGTCTTCAACCCGGTGCTTTTTCTCTTTGAGCTCAACTTCGGTGGCAGCGCCCACTTTGATTACCGCCACGCCGCCGGCCAGCTTGGCCTGCCGCTCCTGGAGCTTCTCGCGGTCAAAGTCAGAGGTGGTCTCCTCAATCTGGGCTTTTATCTGCTTGATTCGCGCTTTTATGGCATCGTCCGAACCCTTACCTTCCACGATGGTAGTCTTGTCTTTGTCCGAGGTTACCCTCCGTGCCCGGCCGAGGTCCTCAACGGTAACCGAGTCCAGCTTGCGTCCGACTTCCTCTGAAATGACCTTGCCACCGGTTAGGATGGCCATATCTTCAAGCATCGCCTTGCGCCGGTCGCCGAATCCAGGTGCCTTCACCGCGAGGACGTTAAGGGTGCCACGCAGCTTGTTCACCACCAGGGTAGCCAACGCCTCACCATCCACATCCTCCGCCACCAGCAGCAGGTTCTTTGATACCTGCAGTATCTTTTCCAGCGCCGGCAGAAGGTCGGAAACTGCGGAAACCTTCTTATCCGTAATCAGGATATAGGGGTCTTCAATCTCCGCTTCCATGCGGTCGGGATTGGTGATGAAGTAGGGGCTGATATAGCCGCGGTCAAACTGCATACCTTCAACGTATTCCGTCTCGTAGGTAATGCCCTTTGACTCCTCCACCGTAATCACGCCGTCTTTGCCCACCTTGTCCATCACCTCGGCAATGAGATTGCCGATCTCGCGGTCTTTGGCGGTGATGGTGGCCACCTGGGCAATCTGCTCTTTGTCCTTGACCGGTGTTGAGACTGTCTTCAGCTCCTCGATGATGGCACCGGTTGCTTTCTCGATGCCCCTTTTCAGCGCCAGGGGATCAGCGCCGGCAGCCACATTCTTGAAGCCACCGGTGATAATGGCATGGGCCAGCACGGTTGAGGTGGTGGTGCCATCACCACAGGCATCATTGGTCTTGCTGGCTGCCTCCTTGACCAGCTGCACGCCCATATTCTCAAAAGGTTCGGGAAGCTCGATATCCTTGGCGATGGTCACTCCGTCATCAATGACCGATGGTGCCCCCCATTTCTTGTCCAGTGCCACCGGGTGGCCCTTCGGTCCCAGCGTCACCTTTACCGCATCCGCCAGAACATCTATTCCCTTTTTCAGCGATTGCCTCGCCTCCTGATCAAATATTATCTGTTTCGCCATTTTTTCCTCCTTACAGTGTTTCGGTACTTACTTGCTCTTCTTGGCCAGAATATCGCTCTCGCGAAGAATCATATACTCAACATCGTCGAACTTGATCTCGGTGCCACCGTATTTGGCATAGATTACGATGTCACCAACCTTGATGTCCATGGCAATGCGCTTGCCATCATCGGATAGTCTGCCGGGACCAACCGCGACGACCTCGCCCTCCTGGGGTTTCTCCTTGGCTGTATCCGGCAAATAGATACCTGCCTTGGTCTTCTCTTCGGCTTCAATTGGTTTGACCACCAATCGATCCGCGAGTGGCTGCAAATTGACTGCCATTCCTGTCCTCCTTTTCGAAAATTAAACTGTGCTCTATTTTCATTAGTTAGCACTCTCGGGGTGAGAGTGCTAAATCTATAATAGCAGCAAAAGGATATTCGTATCAACACACTATATTACCATATTTCGCCGTTTATGCACAATTTTGACCTCTGTGTCGCTTGTTTTCGCCTGTTTTCTCCCTGTAACGATTTATTTCTTACTGTTCTAGATTCTTTAGATTTTTCGTATCAGGTTTTCCTTTGACAGGATACACTGAATCGTGTAAGATAGGCTGGATGAATAAACGCTACGACGCGCGCAAGATAAGCTGGGACAGCCAGCGTATCCAGGCTCTGCGCCGATATCTTGGCCTGACCCAGCGTGAACTCGCCGAACAGCTTGGCACCCGTCAGCAAACTATCAGCGAGTGGGAAACCGGCATGTATCAGCCACGCGGTGCCTCAGCCACCCTTCTTTCTATCGTCGCCGAACAGGCAAAATTCAAATATACCACCGAACCGTCTGAAAAATAGCCTGCCAAATCTTGACAACATACACGGTAACGTGTATAATCATGACCATAAGCCTTGCTTTCTGTTTCATTTTTAAATAGACGGTGTACAGCACACTATGTCAGGCCGGCGGATTGCCATACCGAGCTGCCAGAGGGAAAACTGCCACAGCAGACAACAGGACAAGGCAGCGGCCGCTGATGGTAGACTCTCAGAACGTTTCCTCATTCAGGTCTGGCAACGACTCCCGGTCCGAACCGGCCTAATTTCTGAGCAGGGCGAAATCATACAGCTTATCTACCCGGGAAGGGAAAATGATGACCAGGGTGCGGATTTAAAAGACGCTGTAATTTCACTGGACCAGGAACTGGTAAAGGGTGATATCGAGTTCCACCGGTGGTCAAGTGACTGGAAGAAGCATCACCATCATCAGAACCCGGCCTATAATAGCACCATTTTGCACGTGGTGATGTGGCGCGATACAGAGTCGGTTACTTATCTACAGAGCGGAAGGAGAGTCCCTATTCTAGTACTGAGCCGATATCTGGAAACAACCGCTCGAAAGTGCATAAGGACCGGCTATGCCACAGATTTCTCTGCCCTGCCCTGCTATCAAGCAGCCAGAGCATTGCCCATAGAAAAAATAGCTGAAATGCTGGATGCCGCCGGGCGGGAACGTTTCCTGGCTAAAGCCGCCGCGTTCCAGGACGGCTTAAGCAGAGATACACCGGAACAGACATTGTACCGGGGAATAATGGGGGCGCTGGGTTACTCTAAAAACAAGCTCCCCTTTGAAGAACTGGCGGACAGAGTGCCCTTACACCGTTTGGAAGCCGCGTTTAAGCGTCCGCTAACGGACGACCAATGCCTTGCCCAACAGCAGGCTCTGCTTCTGGGTACTGCCGGTTTATTGCCTTCTCAGCAAGGTATTGGCCACGCCGTGGTCACAAGCGCGCACTGGGTTGAAACACTGGAAAGATACTGGTCGGAGTATGACCACAGCCATAAGATGTCAACCGATAGCTGGTGCCTGGTTAAAGTCAGGCCGAATAACTCTCCGGTACGTCGCATCGCCGGCATAAGCTATCTGTTACTTCGCTACCGAAAAGAGGGCATACTCGAAGAGATTACCAATTTAATATCGGAAATAAGAATTGACCAGGCGTACCTTGCCTTGGTAGCAGGCCTGACAGTGATGGCCAGCGATTACTGGAAGACACATTATGACTTTGGGTGCTATAGCAGACACATCGCCCCGGCGCTTATCGGAGGCAGCCGTGCCGCCGCTATTGCCGTCAACATTGTACTGCCTTTCACCTACGCCTGGAGCAGACTTAAGGCAAAACCAGAATTAGTCGCCAAGACCCTGGCGATATTCAGCACCAGCCCAAAGCCAGGTACCAATGCCATTGAAAGACATATATCAAAGCAACTGGTCAGGAGTGGCGTGCCCATAAATTCAGCACAGCGGCAGCAGGGATTGATTCACATCTATAAGACGCTCTGCACGCAGGGAAAATGCGCGGTCTGCCCCCTGGGCGCGGCGGCAAAAGGTCAAGGCCAGCAGCAAACCTATGTGGTCAGTCCAGATGCTCCGATAGCTGCCTGAGGTTCTGGAGGCGGGGGCAATCGGCCACATCGGCGAAGTAGTCGGCCCGGTCGATCAAAATACCCTTCAGCCCTGCCTGATTGGCACCGACAACATCGATCTGATACTGGTCGCCAACATAGATGGCCTCGTGAGGCTGAACTCCAGCCCTTTTGACCGCCTCTTGAAATATCTCCGGCTTCGGTTTATTGAAGCCAGTGTCCAGGGAAGTCACCACCACCTGAAGCAAGGGAGTCAGCTCCAGTTTGTCCAGCAGCGAAGTTATATCCTGATCCACATTGGAAATGAGGCCCGTAATCAGCCCCCGCTTTCTAACTTCATTCAGTGCAGGCAAAACATCGTCGAAAAGCACCTGATGCAGGTTAAACTGTCTCATTTTGCCCACCTGCTCCCGGATGAGCTGGTCATCGGCTTCAATGCCGGCTTCCCTGAGCAGTATGCGCTCGTACTGCATCCAGACCGCCATCTGGTCTTCCCTGGAACGCCGGCCCAGCGGAACGCGGGAATGCTCCTGATAGATATACTCGTCAGCGACAACCATGGGGCGGCGAAGGGTCTCCGGGTTCACCTCGATGCCGGATTCCCGCAGGGCGTTGGCCTGGAGCTCTTCCCGCGGCGGGTCATAACCGAGCAGCGTATGGTACAGGTCGAAGAATACCGCTTTAATCATCGCCGTTGCCATTGTACCGAAAGCAGCAAAATCTGTAAAGGAAAGTCCGGAAAAGGTGAACCGTGCGTCAAGAAAATTGTATACTGGAACAACGAGCTTACACGGAGTAGAGAGATGACCGCCGTACTGTCCCGTGCCGAAATAAGCCGGCTACTGGAAGGAAAAACCCCTCTGGTTGAGGGGCTGGTTGACCCGGAGCAACAACTGCAGCCCAATGGCATTGACCTTACCCTGCGCGAGGTCGCCCTGCTCCAGTCGGCCGGTGTCATAGCGGTGGACAACAGCCAGCGCCAGGTCTCCAGACTGGCACCCCTAGTCTTCGATGGACTGGGCTATATTGACCTTGTCCCTGGCATCTATCTGATAACCTATAATGAGGTCGTCCACCTGCCCGAGAACATCACGGCAATGGCGACGCCCCGTTCCAGCCTGCTGCGTTGCGGCGTTACCATCAACACCGCAGTATGGGATGCCGGCTACTCCGGGCGCTCGCAATCGCTGCTGGTGGTCTATAATCCTCAGGGTATCCGGCTGCAGCGCAATGCCAGAATTCTGCAGCTCATTTTCTTCAAGCTCAGCCAGAAGACCAGGGGTTATCGGGGGAAATATCAGGGGAAAAATATCTAGCCGCCTTTACCCTGTCTCTATCCCAATAATGTACCAGTCTTCCGGCGGGTCCTGACTGGTATCAACTATCAGGTGAGTAACATCAAGGTTTGGGTAGCGGCGCTTCAGGTCATTCAGGTCCACCGCTTCGAACCGCTTTTTGTTGTTGAGGTAGGCCTGCTCGGTGAGGGCATTTGATTCGTAGTTATCTCTGGTGCGCGCCAGTATCCTCCTGATGGCCACCTCCTGCGGACAGTTGGTCTGCAAGATGACAAATCTCAGGTTATGTTCCGCGGCAATCGCTGCGGCGCGGCTCCGCAGCGATTGGGTAACAAAGGTGGCGTCCAGTATTACCCCATCGCCTTTATCACCTAAAATTTCGTCGGCCCGCCAGAACATCTCGTCGTAGACCATGGTGCGCTTGTCCATACTGGCAGCCACTTTTTCGTCGAAAACGTCTTCGTTTTTCAAGAGTTCCAGCCGAATCAGGTCTGTTCGCAGCAGTGGGTAGCCGGTAATCCGGGTCACTTCCTCGGTCGTCTCGGTCTTCCAGGTGCCGGGCAGACCACAGGCGATGAGGACAAAACCCGAGCCCAGCTCGTTCTTGATAAACTCCCGAAACGGTTTTCTCAATTCGCCACCCCTTCTTTTAATCCATTTTACCCCGACTCACCCGGCGATGTATATGATTCGGCAAGCTCGAAATAGTCCCTGGCAACGGTAAAAATCTTCGCCTTCTCCGATTTTGAAATATGGGGGTCATCGAGCTTGAAACCCTCCACCTTGCCCCGGACATACGCCCGATAGCATTTGTAGAAATTGAGCAAGGTCTGCAACTCCTGGTCTTTACTGGCGGTCACATAAGCCTCGACGAAGCGCCGGGACAGGTCAGCCCGTCCGTAATGGTCTAAATCCATGGCCAGAAAGGCCACTTCGGAAGCGACATCGCCATAACGAAAGCGGTCATTGAATTCAATGCAATCATAAATGCAGATGCCGTTGCTGAAGCAGATATGGGCGGCATGGAGGTCGCCATGGCAGTCCCGAATTCTGCCCTCGCTGATTCGTCGCTGAAACAGGGAGCTGTTTTGCGCCATGAAAGCTTCCGTGTAGGTTTTGATGCTCCGGTACCTTTCCGGGGAAATGGTGACGCCGATGTATTGCCCGGTCTGCTCGAAATTTTCCGCGGTATTCTGCCGGATTGTATCCAGGGCGCCGAAGGCGCTGATGGCGGCGTTTGTCTCCGCCTTATTATGGAATTCAGCCAGCTTTCCTGCCATTGAAGCCAGCATCGCGGGCGTTACCTGGTCGCGAACGAGCATGGCACTCATCATTCTTTCCTGAGGGAGGCAGCGCATCTGAACCGCGTACTCGATGGGTTTGCCGGGCCCGTCCAGAGATACTTTGCCTTCATGTCCGGTGATGGCGACCACGCCCAGATAAACGTCCGCGCAGAGGCGGCGGTTCAACTCGACTTCTCTCCGACAGAAGAAATGACGTTTCGTCAATGTGGTGTAATCAAGGTAGCCCAGATTCACCGGCTTCTTCACCTTGTACACAAGGTCGCCGGCAAGAAAAACGAATGACATCTGGGTCTGCACCAGCTCCACCCGCTCCGGCGGATGGGGATAAATTTTGGGGTCAAGCAGCGCCTGAA
The DNA here is from genome assembly GCA_011174815.1 of Dehalococcoidia bacterium. Classification (GTDB taxonomy): domain Bacteria; phylum Chloroflexota; class Dehalococcoidia; order Dehalococcoidales; family RBG-16-60-22; genus E44-bin89. The sequence goes on from DUFF01000078.1 coordinate 22,833, forward strand.
TCAGCTCCGGAAGCGGTGCCATAGCTCACTCCATCTCCAGCCAACCTTTTATATCCGCCAGCACGCGGTTATAATTGGTCCGGGTGACTTCAACGAGCCTGACCTGCGGCTGGCGCTTGACCTCATCAGCCCACGGCTGCGGATTGAGCATGATGGTGCCGATTACCCGTTTGCCACTTTGGAGCGCCTGCAAAACGACCTCACGGAAGCGGTCGGAAAATAATTCCATTTTGCCTATCTCATCGATGACGATGACCGCGCGCTCCCTGATAGCTTCTGCCAGTGCGGGAACCCCTACCTTATCCATGACATTGATATCAACGCCGTATTTCCCCACCCGGTACCGACTGTGAAAGTCAACGTGAGCCAGCACCGCCTCCTGCCCGTCCAACGTTATCAGCCTGAAGCCTAGCCTCGTGCCCTGAACACGTATCTCCTCGGTGTAGAAGCCTCCGGCTTTTTCCCTTAATTCGGCAACTTCCTGCCTGACCAGGCTGGTCTTGCCGGTCCCCGGCCGGCCGGTAAGCAGGTATGCTGTTTCCACAGGTGGCAAACTCCCTATCGCCTGAAGCGGACTATTTCTTGCGTCCCTTAAGCTCCGCTTTCCGCTTTTCCTTTATCTTTTTACTTTTACGCCGGTGCTTCAGCGTGGCAACGCGTCTGGTCTTGTTCATTTCCTCCCCATCATCCGTATCTTGTTTTTATCTGACCCGATAGCCCAGCGAGCAGTTCCAGGCAACGGACAGCCGCCTCTTCGGTAGCGAGGGAGGCCAGTCCACAGCTCGGCGTTAACAGCCCTTGCGCCAGCAGCTGCCGGAAAGGAACGCCATTTCGAGTGAAAGGTGCCATCGCTTCCTCCAGCCGGTCTTTGAGACTGGCCGCAGATTCGCTGTTCAGCGCCTTTTCTTCATTGGGAACAACACCCCAGGCGATGGTACCACCCCGCTCAAGGAATTTTTTCACCGCTTCAGGATACAGACTCAAAGACTGAGCATAGTTGTAGGTGTCAAAGCTGATGATATCCACTTCGCTTTCCAGTATCACCGACCAGTCGGTGTTGCCGCAGCAATGGACGCCTTTCAGACCATCGATGCCGTCGAATACCTCGTTCAGCAGGCCGACCACCTTCTCCCTGGAAAGCATCATGCCCACCGAGCCGAAGGCCGACATATACGGCTCATCGACGAATATAATGGTGCGGCGGCATACGTGTTTCAACTCTTTTTCCTGCCAGGCGGCTTTCAAGCGCAGCAGCTTGGGCACAGCATCGCCGAGGGCATCATCGTAGAGGATACCCTTGCCGTCCTCATCGACCACGGTGAGCCCCCAAGTGACCGGTCCGGTGACATGCCCCTTTACCACC
>DUFF01000079.1 GCA_011174815.1 Dehalococcoidia bacterium
GCGGATTTTGTCCCAGTTGTGCAGAACCACCCCCGCCCCTATAAGCACCACCGAGGCTATAATTATGGCTATCGCCTGATTCCTCAGGCCGCTGATGAAGCTATCGATGGCATTTTGCGCCACGATAACGCCCTTTTGCGCCATTAACGATGTGATACCTTCAGTCTGACCGAACCCCGCTGTAACTGTCCGGTCTATCACCGGCTGCGCAGTGGCGGAAAACACCGGGCCGAAGATGATATAAGCGATAATCGCCATTACGGCCAGAAGTGCCGCTGTCCAGATCAGCCGGCTGCTCCAGCGCCGGCCACCGAGTACACCCACTGCCAACAGCAGCAATAATGGTACGAGCCAGATAAAGTTGAGCCACATTTTCGCTGTTCCGAGGTTGGAACGCAGTTCCTCAAAGACTGCCATTTGCTCGCCGGAACCATCATCTTCCCCATCGCTCATCAGTTGCTTTAAATCCTGCTCGGTAAAGGTCAATCCATCAGCTATCAGTTGCCGGATATCTTCCAGAGCCGTGGCATCGGTGCCCACCGCCTCTTTGAAGTCTTCCTCAGTGAATGTCAGCCCTTCCTGTACCAGTTCCCTGCCCTGGAGCAAGATATCTTCCCCACCTTCCCCGCCAAAGAGCTGGCCCAGTTCCGCTTCAGTCAGAGTCCACTCATCGGGTAGGCCCATCTCAATGACAGGCTGCACCAGGCTGCCCAGCTCCAGCCCCACCAGTCCCTTGAATTCCTGATATGATATATCCGCCGGACGGCAGAGGAGGTTTTCCAGAGATGGGTCGGACAGCAGTTCCAGCAGTTGTGCCTCCGAACAGGCCGGCAGTGAATCAAAAGACGCCTCTATTTTCTCATCAACCAGCTGGTCGAGGGCCACCGCTATCCCCGGTTTGTAGTCGGCCAGATATATGGTCACCTCCAGCTCCTCCTGCTCCCCACGTATGTAGGCAAAAAGCTGGCCTACCAGGTCGTGCATCAGCGCCTGATACCTCTCCAGCGGCAGGGCTTCCCTAGCAACAGCAATGATTTCATCCTCCGCAAGCTCCCCACCGATGGGAAGACGGGTTATTTCTTCCAGGTTTTGCTGTAGCGCCGGCGCCAGCATTTCCGCAAACAGGCGGTCGTAGGCTTCCTGTCTCGACAGTAAATCGGCCAGCACTTCCTCCAGTTCATCGAGCGGCCTGGCTATGTCTATCTCAAGGTCAAAGTGTTCCTGCCCTTTGCTGAGGTAGGGTATTGCTTCATCGACGGCGCGGTCTATCTGCTCGAGCAGCCAATCCTCAGGCAGCACCTGGCGCAGCATTAGCTCGATTTCTTCCTCCGATGTAGCCAGCATTGCCGGCATCCCGTCTTCCGCTGATATTACCTCATCGGTGATTAATGCTATGAGTTGCCCGTAAAGCACCGGAAAAACATCTTCACGGTGCAGGACGTTCTTTATTGCCTCCCCTGCAGCCTCCGCCCGATCCTTCAATTGAATATCAACGCGGAAGGTATCCGTTTTCCCCCAGACGTAAGGGACCACCTCGTTTACCGCCTGCTCAACCTGCGCCTGAAGCCATTCCGGGGGCAGCGTTTGCCGAACCACGGTAACGAGGTGGGGCTTAAGCGGTGCAATAATGATGCTGGCCCCCCCATCATCCTCCCCTATCCCGGCTTCTTCCAGCGCTTCCGGCAGCACGTCATCGTAAATGAAGTTATACACATCTGCCTGCTGCAACTGTTCACTGTAGAAATCCGGGTTGCCAACCGTGGCATTAACGCGGAAGGCGAGTAGCACCAGCAGCGACAGAATGACGAAGATGACCGCCAGAGGTATGGCAATAGCTCTGCGCAACCAGATCATAGCTTGATACGCTCACCTGTTTGTAAGATAGTTTACCCGTCAAGCGGGCCCACGTCAACCGCCCTCGTTCCCGTCCAGGAAATATAATATGACTTTTATCGCTATGTGCGGTACGCTCTTCAGTCTCACTCTCGAATCGCCGCCTTGCTAGCCATAGCTACGGGTGATAGAATGCTTGACAGAGGTAGAAATATGACACTGCGTAGAAAGACGCTGCTTATCATTGCCGGTACATTCTATGGAGTAATCATCCTGCTCTTTTTTATCTCTCGCACCATTCTGCTGGAAAGCTATGCCGATTTGGAGAGGCAGAGCATATATCGTGACGTTGACCGGGCACTAGCGTCTTACTCGCAGGAACTTGCCGGCCTGGAGACCACGACTTCCGATTGGGCTGCCTGGGATGATACCTATGCTTTCATTGCTGACACCAATGAAGAATACATCAGGTCGAACCTTACCGACAGCACATTCATTGAACTGGGGCTGAACGTGATGCTTTATGTTGACGCCGACGGTCGAATCGTTTTCAGCAAAGCGTTTGACCTGGAGAATGAAGAGGCGATACCCCTCCCGCAGAGCATACCCGATTATCTGGCTGACCACGATTTTCTGATTGCCCATCAAGACTTAGAAAGCAGCTATGCCGGCATCATTGTTCTCCCGGAAGGTACCATGCTGCTCGCTTCTTTACCCATACTGACCAGTGAAGATGAAGGGCCGATTCGTGGCACATTGATTATGGGGCGCTACCTCGATGCCACCAAGGTCAAGGAGCTGGCTGAAATCACGCTCCTATCCATAGGGATTTACAAGGTCGGTGATCCCCGGATTCCTCCCGACTTCTCAAACGCCCTTTCCTCTATCTCAACAGCGTCTCCGGTTTTCGTTCAGCCCCTCAGTGACCACTCTGTTGCTGGCTACACACTTATAAGAGACATCAGCGAACAACCTGCTTTGATACTCAGAGTGGATGCACCCAGAGACATCTACCAGCAGGGCCAGTCCGCCATCTCCTATCTCATCCTGACCATCGTCGGCGTCAGCCTGGCATTTGGCCTGGTAACCATCCTGCTCCTGGAGAGGCAGATTCTTTCCCGGCTGTCATACCTGAGCCGAAGCGTCAGTGATATCGGTAGCGGTGGCAAACTGTCAGCGCGGGTATCAGTGCCCGGATCGGATGAGCTTTCCAAGCTCGGCGCCACCATCAACGGTATGCTATCCGCACTGGAAGAATCGGAAACGGAGCTGCGGAACTTATTTGAAGAAGAGAAGAAGCTACGACAGGACCTGGAAGCGGAAATCAATAAAAGAGTGGAGTTCACCCGCGCCCTTGTGCACGAGCTCAAAACACCGATAACACCGGTACTTGCTTCCAGCGAGCTATTGCTGGAAGAAATCAAGGAGGCCGGGATACTACAGGAGCTAGCCCAAAATATCAATCAGGGTGCTTACAATCTGAACCAGCGCATCGATGAACTGCTTGACCTGGCACGCGGTGAAGTGGGCCTGCTCCACCTCAACCTCGGGTCGGTGGATTCCGGGCAATTGCTGCGCAGCATTGTTGACAGCGTCCGGCCATTGGCCCGACAAAACAAGCATATGCTAAATGCCGAACTGCCCCCGTCTCTGCCCATCATCCAGGCTGATGAAGACCGCTTGCGGCAGGTGGTGCTCAACCTGCTCAATAACGCTTTTAAATTTACACCCTCCGGAGGTAGCATTACGGTGAGGGCCAGAGAAGAAGGAAACGCTCTTGTGGTGGAAGTGCAGGATACCGGCCGCGGCATAAGCAAGGCAGCTCAGGAGAGGCTCTTTGAGCCCTATCAGCAGCTTGAGCGGGAAAAAACCCGCCTCAGTGGACTGGGGTTGGGATTAAGCCTTTCCAAGAAACTGGTGGAGTTACACGGCGGTCAGATATGGGTTCAGAGCGAGAAGGGCAAGGGCAGTACTTTCAGCTTCTCCATACCGCTGGAAGTAAACAAACCACAGGACTGACACTGTTATAGTAATATTAAATTTGATAAATTTAACGAGAGGAGTCTGGAATGCCAACGAAAAAGCAACCTTATTCCCTGACCATTGCCGAGGCCGCTTCGGCAATAGCCTCCGGCAAGCTGACGCCGTCACAGCTGGTCAGCTCCTGCCTGGAAAGAATTGACGCCGTTGACAGCAGAGTAAAAGCGTGGGTGCTGGTTGACCGGGATGGTGCCCTGGCCGCGGCGCGGCGGCTGGAGCAGGAGCTGGCGCAGGGTAAGCGGCGCGGCGCGCTTCACGGCATTCCGCTGGGCATCAAGGACATCTTCTACACCGCTGGCCTGCCCACTGAAGCCGGCTCCAGTGCCTGGGCTGGTTTCATCCCTGATTATGATGCTACCTCAGTCACTCGCCTGAAGGAAGCGGGGGCCATCATCCTGGGCAAAACGCATACCACCGAGTTCGCCTATTTTGACCCCGCCCCCACCGGCAACCCCTGGAATACCGAGCACACCCCGGGAGGTTCAAGCAGCGGCTCAGGCGCTGGTGTCGCCTCCTTTATGTGCCCTGCAGCGCTGGGCAGCCAGACGATGGGCTCGGTGCTGCGCCCTGCGGCCTATAACGGCATCGTCGGCTTCAAGCCCCAGTACGGCCGGGTCAGCGTTTATGGTGTGGTGCCGGTGAGCCCGACCCTTGATCACGTCGGCATATTAGCCCGTACCGTTTCAGACGCGTCCATCGTTTTCCAGGCCATTGCCGGCCACGACCCCAAGGATGCTCTCTCGCTCAACGAGCCTGTTCCCGACTGCCTGGCATCTCTGGAAAAGCAGTCGCCGCCACGTCTGGGGCTGGTGCGCGCCTTTTTCTACGACCACGCTGACGATGAAATGCGCCGGCACACGGATGAAATCGCTGCCCGCCTGAGGCGGGCGGGCGCAGTAATTGAAGAGGTGACTCCACCCCCCAGCTTCGCCAACATGATTGACAACGCCCGTATCATCATGGCCTTCGAGGCAGCCGATAGCCACCGCGAGTCCTTTGCCAGGCACGGGGACAAATACCGGGACGGCATCAGGAAACTGATTGAGGATGGCCAGGCGATAGCTTCCGCTGATTACCAAAAGGCGCTCAACGTCCGCCGGCAACAGTGCGCCGAGATGCAGCCGCTGTTACAGGAGTCAGATGCCCTGCTCACGCCGGGTATACCAGGGGCGGCACCCCACGGCCTGGCCTCAACGGGAAACCCGGTAATGCAGGCCCCCTGGACGATAATAGGCGTGCCTTCCCTCAGCCTACCGTCCGGGCTCAGCCGCAACCGCCTGCCGCTGTCTGTACAGCTGGCCGGCCCTGCCAGAGCCGAAACCCGTCTGCTGGCGGTGGCGAGATGGTGCGAAAAAGCCCTGGGGGTGACCCTCCACCCACCGCTGGATTAAAACGCTTTCTGGCGCCCGGGTAACAAGGGCCAGCTTTTCAGCCCTCCTTTACCAGCTCGACCTTGGGCTTAACGCCCTGGTTCACCCAGTGGCGCGGCCATTTGCCGGTAAGCACCCTGACGGCCTCCTGCGCCACGCTCCTTCTGAGCCGCATCATTGCCGTGCTGGTGTGCACGGCGTAGTGCGGGGTGAGCACAACGTTGTCCATCTTGAGCAGCGGGTTATCCAGCGCAATCGGTTCCTTTTCAAAGACGTCCAGTCCGGCACCAGCAATCCACCTCTCCCTCAGGGCCCGGGCCAATGCTATCTCATCAACCACCGCTCCCCGTGCCGTGTTTATGAGATAAGCGGAGGGTTTCATCTGCTTTAATTCCTTTTCCCCGATCATGTGATGGGTCTCCTGGTTCAGAGGAGTCTGCAGGCAGACGTAATCCGATTGCTTCAGCAGTTCGGGGAGGCTGACCAGCCTTATGCCGTGCTTTTCGGCTACGGTTTTATCCAGATATGGGTCATAGCCGATGATTTTCAGGCCGAAGCACTTCGCCTTCTTTATTATCAGCCGCCCGATATTCCCACAGCCAACCATCCCCAGCGTTTGTTCGAACAGAGACGGCGCTTCGATTGTCCCCATCTGAACCTCACCCCAGCGCCCCTCCTTCAGCCCTTTCGTTGACCAGACCAGACCCCGTGCACAGGCCAGCAGCAAGGCCAGGGCATGGTCAGACACCTCCTCAAGGCAGAAATCGGGGATATTGACCACTATTACATTATTATCGGTGGCGGCATCGGCATCAACGGTATCATAGCCAACGCCGTATCGGACGACCACCTTCAATTTCGGCAGGGACGACAGCACATGGCACGTTATCGGGGCAAATATCACCAGCAGGGCATCAGCATCCTGCGCCGCTTCGATTATCTCGTCTTCCGTACCGCAATCCGCGTCCACCAGCTCGGCATTGACCTTAGCCAGTATTTCAGCTTCAATATCAAGATTTCTCACCGTCGTAGGGACCTGGGATTTATTCTCCACTCGCATCACTTTGAATCGCTCCGGCATTATCTCCTCCTTAAGTTCCTTGGGTTCTCATTTCAGGTTAATGCCTATTATAGCCCATAGCCGTGGCTATGTCACTCCACTTGCTCCAGGGTAATTCTGAGCCAAGACTTCCGCCACCACGCCTATGCAACGAGCAATATGTTATAATCGTTATAATCGTTTTGAGTCGGGAAAAATGAAAAGACGCAGCAGTACGGCATCAACCACGAACACAAACGCGGCAGACACAGGTCTGACCAGAGGCGCTCTTTGGATTCTGTTAATCGGGGTCTTTCTCATCTCATTCAGCATGCTGGCTTTTGAGATAACCCTCTCCAGGCTGCTCTCGATACTGATTCTCTACCATTACGTATTCGCCATCGTATCGCTGGCGCTGCTGGGACTCGGCCTCGGCGGCATTTTTGTCTATCTTTTCCGGTCGCAAACGCCCGTTTCCAGCAACCGGTTTGGCCCGCTGGCAGTGCTTGCCAGCTTCATTTCGCTGGCAATGCCGATTTCGGCGATACTCATGATCCAGATCGGATATCTGGACAGTGCGTTGAACAGTATCCTGTTTTACTGCTTTCTGCTGTTCTTCCCGTTTTTCTTCACCGGCATCTTCCTGGCCGAGGTATTCCGCACTTTCCCCGAGATAAGCGCCCGGATATATGGTGCCGACCTGGCTGGCGCTGCCCTCGGCTCGCTGGGCATCATCTTCTTCCTTGACGCTCTGGGTGCCATCAATACCAGTTTCTTCCTCGGCATTACCGCCGCCATAGCGGCACTCCTTTTCGCCAGCAGAATTTTTAAGCGCAGCACCTGGCGGGCGGCACTGCCAATAGCCAGCTTTATCATCGCTGTCATCCTCCTGGCTACCAATTCATCAGTAGCCTATCTGAGTGATATCCCGATCATCGGGAAAAACCCCAACAAGGATATCCACCGTGCCCTGTATGAAAGGTCTTCCCCGGCGCGGATAATTGACACAAGATGGAGCGCCTTTGGTCGGACCGATCTGGTGGAATATACCGAGTATCCGGCGCAGATGGAGATTTACCTGGACGGCACCGCCTCGGCGCCGATGTACCAGTTCAACGGCAACCCCGAGAGCCCGAACGCCAGCGTGCAGGACCTAAAGACCACGTTTTCCGGCTACTTCCCCTTCTACTTTCTTACCGGAGATGAAAAGGACAGCGCCCTCATCATAGGCCCCGGCGGCGGTAGAGATGTCCTGCTGACCCTCATGGGCGGCGTTAACCGGGTTACAGCAGTTGAAGTAAACCCGGATGTAGTGGATATGGTGCGGGAATACCGCCAGTATAACGGTGGCATTTATAACGATTTCCCCAATGTGCAGGTCGTCGTGGACGAAGGCCGGAACTTCCTCAAACGCCAGACGGAGAAGTACGACATCATAATGCTCAACCTCCCCATTACCCAGACCAGCCGCAGCCTTGAAGGCTACTCGCTGACGGAAAATTTCCTGTTCACCACGGAATCAATCAACGATTACCTGGACCACCTGACGGATGAAGGCAGGCTTATGGTGGTGACCCATGATGATTTCACCGCCTGGCGGCTGCTGGCCATCTCGCTGGCATCACTCGACCAGAAAGGTATCCAGAATGCCGAAGCACTCAAGCAGATTTATATGTTCGGCCTGAGCTCGGGGGAGAGCGTATATCCGTGCTTTGTCCTGAAAAAGACGCCGTTTACGCCCGAAGAGGCGCTGGTCAGGCACGAGAAAATGGTCGAGCTGGGCTATGAACCGCTGCTTTCTTACTTTCCTCACCTTGAGGATGAGGAAATGGTTAACCCGACGCTTCAATCCCTCGCCAGCGGAGAGTTGAGTTTCCGCCAGATTGCCGACGTAGCCACGGAGATGGGCATGGACCTGTCCACGGTTACCGATAACCGCCCGTTCTTCTATAAAATCGACGCTGGGCTGCCGCAACCGGTGTCGCTGGTTTTCTGGTTTTCCTTTGCCCTGATGCTGCTCGTGCTGGCTGGGCCACCGGCATACTGGTATCTTCGTTCTCCCGGGAGGCGCGGTCAGACCAGGAGGCGCCAGAGGACGAAGAACGGATTGATTCGACCGGTGTTCCTGTTTGCGCTTATCGGCATCGGCTTTATGCTCATCGAGATTTCACTGATCCAGAGATTCATCCTTTACCTCGGTCAGCCGGTGCTGTCAATGGCCGTCCTCCTGTTTTCGCTGCTGCTCGGTGCCGGGTTGGGCAGTCTGTACAGCGGCCGCCTGACCCGTGAAGTGATATTCAAGGGGATAACGACGGCTGCCATCTTCATTGCCGTACTGGCAATCGCTTACATCTTTCTCATTCCCCTTATTTTCCACCAGCTGCTGGGACTCGACCTGGCACTGCGTCTGCTGGTCATGGTGGTTATGCTGGTACCCCTGGGCTTCATAATGGGTTTCCCGTTTCCACTCGGTATCAGGGCGTTGAAAGCGATGGAGATGGACGGATATATCCCCTGGATGTGGGGTCTGAACGGCGTGGGGTCGGTGCTGGGTTCGGCGCTCACCATCGTCATTGCCATCAGCTTCGGTTTCGCCCAGGCGTTGCTGCTCGGAGCCATCTGCTACCTGCTCGTTTTTCTCGTTTTTATAAAATACGGTATGGTAAATATAGTGAGTCGACAGTAAGATAAAGTGCTGAAGCTGATTTTTCTCGGCACCAAGGGGGAAATCGAGGAATCGAGTGAGAAACATCAGTACCACTCCTCACTGCTGGTCATCTCAAATGGCCAACGACTGCTCATTGATTACGGGATGCTGCACCGGTATAATTTGGAAGAACTGGCGCCGGATGCCATACTGATTACCCACGCTCATCCGGACCACTATGTATGGCTGGAACAGGATATCCAGACCGATGTTCCGGTTTACCTGACGGAGGAGACGCTCGAATATGGTAATTTCAGGCCGGCAAACAGCCGTGTCATTGAACCGGATAAATATATTACGGAGGGGAGTTTTCAGTTTTGCGCTTACCGGGTAATCCATTCCATAAGATGTCCGGCGGTGGGTTATAAATTGAAAACACAGCACCAAACGCTGGTCTATAACTCCGACCTGGTGGATATGGTGAACAAGGCAGAAGTGCTGGCTGATGTTGATTATTACATCGGAGACGGCTCCGCGATTAAGGCCAATCTGGTGAGAAGGAGGGGCGATACCCTTTTCGGGCATACCCGGATGACGACGCAGATAAACTGGTGCCGCAAGTACGGAATTCAAAATATCATTTTCACTCATCTCGGCAGGGAAACCATTGCCGGGGAAGACGAATTCCGCCGCGAGCATCCGGAAGCGCTTATTGCCTACGACGGCATGGAAATTATAATGTAAGTGATATTACTCTGGGCAAGGAGGAAACCGATGGAAAAGCTGAGGGAAGTCCAGAAACTGGGCCAGTCCGTTTGGCTCGATTTCATCCAGCGGGGGCTGATTACCAGCGGCCGGTTGCAGCAACTGGTGGCTGACGGCCTGAGCGGTATGACCAGCAATCCCACCATCTTTCACAAAGCGGTCACCCAGGGCCGGGACTACGATGAAGCCATAAAGTCCATCCTGAAATCCCACCCCGACGCCGGCACCAGAGACATCTACGACCGCCTTACTGTGGAGGATATCCAGATGGCGACTGACGTTTTCCGTCCTGTCTATGATGCCAGCGGCGGCATGGACGGGCTGGTCAGCCTAGAACCCGACCCAGAACTGGCCTATGACACGGACAAAACGCTTGCCGAGGTGCGCCGTCTCTGGCGGCTGGTGAACCGACCCAATTTGATGGTCAAGGTGCCTGCCACCCCTCCGGGTATCCCGGCCATCGAACAGCTGTTTGCCGAGGGCATCAATATCAACATCACCCTTATGTTCTCCATGGCGCACTACGAGGCGGTTTCCCGGGCGTATCTTAACGGTGTTGCCCGCTGTTCCAATCCACAGCAGATAAGTTCGGTGGCCTCTTTCTTCGTCAGCCGCGTGGACACGTATGTGGACCGGGAACTGGAAAAGCTCGGCACCGCAGAGGCACTATCGCTGCGCGGCAAGGCGGCGGTAGCCAACTCCAAGCTGGTTTATAATCGCTTCAAAGAGGTCTTCGCCGGGGACGAGTTCGCCAGGCAGCGAGGGCGTGGTGCCCGCATCCAGCGGGTGCTCTGGGGAAGCACCAGCACCAAAAACCCCGACTACTCCGACGTGAAATACGTCGAGGAATTGATGGGGCCGGACACGGTCAATACCCTGCCCACGGAAACGCTGGACCTGTTCCTGAACCACGGCCGGGTCAGGGACACGCTGAACGAAGGCATAACGGAAGCGGAACAGGTTTTAAAAGACCTGAAAAAAGTCGGCGTTGACTTGGACGCCATTACCGAGCAATTACAGGTGGATGGCGTTAAGGCGTTCCGCGATTCCTTTGACCAGTTGCTGGTTGCCCTGGAAGAGAAATGCCGACAATTCAGATAGGCGTTAGCACACTTGCAAGCAAAGGGGGATATCCGGAAATGACAGAATTCCACATGCCCGTGCCGGGATTCCATGTTACCGGCATTGATGATTACGAGCCACTGGTGGGCAGGGAGACCATCGAGCGCCTCCGGGAAAAAGCCCGCTGCTTACACGGGGTACACATCGCCCACGTTAACTCGACCTATTACGGAGGCGGTGTTTCTCAACTGTTGTCATCGCTTACCCTTCTGATGGATAGCGTCGGCATCAAGACGGGCTGGCGCGTTATCGTTGGCTCGCCGGACTTCTTCAGCATCACCAAAAAGATGCACAACGCCCTGCAGGGTGGCCCCATCAACCTCACCGACCGCAAAATGGAGTTATACGAAGCCATTATCCACGAGAACTCGATTCGCAACCACCTGGACCACGATATAGTCATCGTCCATGACCCCCAGCCCCTCCCCATCATTAATTACTATCGTCGAAGAGGCCCCTGGATATGGCGCTGCCACATCGACCTTTCCCACCCCAATGACGAGCTTTGGCATTACCTCTCTCCATTAGTGGAAAAATACGACGCCGTCATTCTCAGCTGCCCGGACTATGCCCAGAAGCTGGCCACGCCGCAGCTTTACTTCATGCCCGCCATAGACCCCTTTTCCATCGTCAACCGCGAGCTCAGCCAGGAGGTCTGCGATGAGCGATTGCACCATTACGGCATTCCCACCGACCTGCCGCTGATTGTGCAGATATCGCGTTTCGACCGCTGGAAAGACCCGGAGGGAGTCATCAAGGCTTTTCAGCTTGCCCGGAAAGAGGTCCCCGCCACCCTGGTCCTGCTGGGCAACGTGGCCACCGATGACCCTGAAGGCGAAAACGTGTACGAATCGCTGCTGGACCAGCGGGAGGAACGCATCATTATTTTGAGCCGGCAGGATGGCTCACTGGTCAATGCGTTGCAGCGCCGGGCGGCGGTGGTCCTGCAAAAGTCAATTCGCGAGGGCTTCGGCCTGACCGTATCTGAGGCGATGTGGAAAGGAAAACCGGTGATTGGCGGGAACACGGGCGGCATTCGCTATCAGATTAAGGACGGGGTGAACGGCTATCTGGTCGATACCATCGAGGAAGCCGCCGACAGAATCGTCCGTCTGCTGAAGGATGGGGAACTGTGCAACCATATGGGGCAGCAGGCCAGAGAAACGGTGAGGGAGCGATTTCTCCTGACCCGATACCTGGAACAGTATCTTGACCTGTTCAACTCCTTTGAACCGTCATTTCGGCTGGTCGGCAATCAGCTCAATAGCTAGCTGAAGCACATAATTTTAACATTCAGGAGGCTTTGACCATGAAGATTACCAAAGTAACACCGGTTTTCTGCGATGGAGGCTGGCGGGTTTTTGCCTTCGTCAAGGTGGAAACGGACGAAGGGCTGGTCGGCTACGGTGAATGCACCGACAACAGTTCCGCGTCTGGCATAGGCGGCTGTGTCAAAGACCTGGAACCGCGCCTCATCGGCAAGGACCCCCGGGCCGTGGAAAGACTCTACCGCGAGATGGGCCATCGCTTCCAGCATAACCCCGGCGGTATCGCCCAGAAAGCCATCGCCGGCATAGAAATCGCCCTCTGGGATATCAAGGCCAAGGCACTCAACGTCCCGCTCTATGAACTCTTCGGCGGTCCGGTCCACGATAAGTTACGGATCTACTGGTCCCACTGCGGCACCTACCGTACCCGCAACCCCGAGTTTTATCCCGACAAACCAGCTTTGAAAACTTATGACGATATCGCCCGCCTGGGCGAAGAGGTGGCCGCCAGCGGCTATACCGCACTAAAGACCAATATACTCACCCCCGGAGACCCGCCCCGCATGCTGTGGTCCATGGAACAGAACATAGACACCGGCATACTGAAAACCATCGACCGCCTGATGAGCACCTTTCGCAAGGCGGTGGGGGATAAAGTTGACCTCTGCCTGGACCTGAACTTCAACTTCAAGACGGAGGGGTTCATTCGGGTGGCCAGGGTCGTGGAGCCGTATAACCTGATGTGGCTGGAAATGGACATATACGACCCTGGGGCGCTCCTACAGGTCAAGGAGTCAGCAAGAGTGCCCATCTGCTCCGGGGAGAGCCTGTACAACATGAAAGGTTACGCTCCTTTTCTGGAAAAGCACGCCATGGACATCTGCATGATTGACCTGCCCTGGAACGGCTACATAGAATCGCGCCGCATTGCCGCCCTGGCCGATATGTACGAGATGCCGGTGGCACCCCACAACTACTACACCCACCTCTCCACCTTCATGAACGCCCATTTCTGCGCCTCCATACCCAACTTCAAGATTCTGGAGACGGACGTGGATAGCGTGCCTTGGCGCGATGACATCACCACGGAAGTACCGGAGATAAAAGATGGTTACCTCTACCTGTCGAAGAAGCCCGGCATCGGGATAGAACTCAACGAGAAGGAAATCGCCAGGCACCCGTGGCCGAAGTAAATAAAGGAAAGATATTTTGTTATAGTTTTACTTAAATTCCCTCTTTGAGAGAATAATAAGGGCGATGGGTGATATTGAAAGCAGTAGAGATAACGCAAAAGAGTAGTGTTGAGCCATACCCCAGTGTATGTTAGCAAATTTACCTGATGTTTCTGGGACTATTAAAAATAGCGGGACTATGGGGAGTGTCCCCACGAACGCCAATTTCCATCTTCGACGCCGTAAGGCAAAGATACCCCCAACCACCGGCAATGTACCTAAAAAGCCAGCGACAATTATAGCAGGAGATAGCCCCGCCCATGGTGCTCCCACCACATGTAACATCATGATAATAACAAAGGCGGAGGCTAGCATCACAAGTCCAGCCAGTATTTCACATATCCCCCCCACTATCGGCATCCATTTCCTGTTCATGATGCACTCGCAGGTTATTGCCTGGAATTAATTATCCCGAGGTGTCCATCTGCTCCAGGCTTCTCAGCCAGCCCACCTCATCCTTCTTCACGTCCAGGATGACGAAGGTCTCGCTTTTCCTGATTCCGGGCACACCGGCCAGATAGTCTTTGACGAACTGGGTCAGCTCACTGGACGAGTGGAACCAGGTGCCGATAAATAAATCGTGATTTCCGGTGCATAGTGATACGTAGCGGACGTTGGGGCAATTGGCCAAAGACTCGGATACCTTATCGATTTTTCCCAGCTCCACCTCAAGGGCAATAATAGCAATGATGCTGTAGCCCAGTTTTGCGGGGTTCAGGATGGCGGTGAAGGTGATGATACCCTGTTCCTCCATATACTGAATTCGCCGTCGAATGGTGGTCTCGCTCACGTTTAATGTACGGGATAGCTCTGCACTGCTCTGCCGGGCATCCTTGGTCAGCTCAGATATCAAACGCAGGTCCAGGTCGTCCATGATAGCAAACAGTATGGCACGGGGCGATTGGCCTGTCAATTGGAGTGACTTCCATAATCCATTTCAATTATACCTGTAAAAATATTTAAATATTATTGCTCGCTGGTTTTAAACGACTTTTTCTGCCTGTATGTCGTAATCAGGCACAGTTAAAGTTTATTTACGGCTTAATCAGGCGATAATTAAGCTGATAATGGCTTTTTCCACCAGGCATCCGCCCTTGACCATTGAAATCACAGGGTTGATAATTAAGGTAAAGAATTCTTCCCTTTAGCATTGGCCAATTAAAGGGGGTGGCAATATAGTCACTCTGACCAAACCGAAATCAAGCTATGTCGTCATAGATACGGAAAGGTGCAAAGGTTGCCACCTCTGCGTCGCCTTCTGCCCCAAAGGGGTTTTGAGGCCGGCATCTCGCATCAACCGCATGGGTTATACGCCGGCCGAAGTCAATGAAGAGAAAGCCCGGGATTGCACCGGCTGCGGCGTCTGCGCCCTGATGTGTCCGGACATCGCCATTACCGTACATCGCCGCCCTAAGAAGGCATGAAATAAGGTCGCCCACAACCCTCCCGCTTTGGAGGCCTCCGGTGTCGGAAAAAACATTGATGGCAGGCAATATCGCCATCGCTGAAGGTGCCATACTGGCCGGCTGCCAGGCTTACTTCGGCTACCCGATCACGCCTCAGAACGAGCTCCTCGAGCATATGTCAAAACGGATGCCGGAGGAGGGACGGGTCTTCGTCCAGACAGAGAGCGAGCTTTCTGCCATCAATATGGTCTATGGCGCTGCGGCGTCCGGATGCCGTGCCATGACCTCCACTTCCAGCCCTGGTTTCAGCCTGCAGCAGGAAGGCATTTCCTATATGGCCGGCGCTGAAATTCCGGCGGTGGTGGTGAACGTGATGCGCGGCGGGCCGGGCCTGGGCGACATCGGCGGGGCGCAGGGCGACTATTTTCAGGCCACCAAGGGCGGAGGCCACGGTGATTACAATATTATCACGCTGGCGCCGGCATCGGTGCAGGAGATGATGGACCTAGCCATGCTCGCCTTCGAACTCGCCGATAAGTACCGCAATCCGGTGGCCCTGCTTCCCGATGGCTTTCTCGGCCAGGCCGTCGAGCCGGTAACCATGCGTCAACCGGTCACGGAGTTTCCCGATAAACCGTGGGCCATCACCGGAGCGGTGGGACGACCCAAGAATATCATCAATTCCTTTGCCATGGACCCGGTGGATTACCGCCCCCGCGTCGAGCTCCTACGCCAGAAGCTGATAAAAATAAAGCGGAACGAGGTCCGCTATGAAGGCATCGCCCTTGACGATGCCTCCCTGATTATTGTCGCCTACGGCAGCGCTTT
Organism: Dehalococcoidia bacterium; assembly: GCA_011174815.1. Taxonomy (GTDB): domain Bacteria; phylum Chloroflexota; class Dehalococcoidia; order Dehalococcoidales; family RBG-16-60-22; genus E44-bin89. The sequence goes on from DUFF01000079.1 coordinate 15,551, forward strand.
TCGCTCGGCGATGACGGCCATGAAAATGGCCCGCGAGGAGGGCTTTAAAATAGGCATATTCCGGCCCATCACCCTTTTCCCCTTCCCCGTTAAACCCCTGTCCGATTTATCACAGAAAACCAGACGCTTCCTGGTGGTGGAACTGAGCTTCGGCCAGCTTATCGAAGATGTCAGGCTGTCCCTGGGCACAGGTGCACAGGTAGAGCTGGCCAATCAGTTCGGCGGCGTGCCCATCTCCGCCGATGAGATACTGGAAGCAATCGAGAGGATAATGAAATAGCGGTTGACGTTGCTATGGCTCAGATAAACAATAAAGAACTGGAAACGTTGTTAGGGCTGCGGCCGGAATCGATGGAAGAGCATCCCTTTCACTTCTGCCCCGGCTGCGGCCACGGCCTCGTCTTTCGCCTGGTCGCCGAGGTGATTGATGAGCTCAAAATCAAAGAGAGAGCGATTTGCGTGGCCTCCATCGGCTGCTCGGTCAATTCCTACGAATATTTCAATTTCGACGGCCTTGAGTCGGCCCACGGACGTGCCCCGGCCGTGGCCACCGCCATCAAAAGGTGCCACCCCCACCTCGTTCCCTTCACCTACCAGGGCGACGGCGACCTGGCCGCCATCGGCACCGCCGAGATCGTGCACGCCTGCACCCGGGGCGAAAATATCACCACCATCTTCGTCAATAATGCCATCTACGGCATGACCGGGGGCCAGATGGCCCCTACCACCCTCACCGGCATGTATTCCACCTCCACACCAGCAGGGCGAAAACCGTCTCTCGCCGGCTACCCCATCCGCGTCTGCGAGATGCTATCAACCCTGGAAGGCACCGCCTATGTAGCCCGCGTTGCGGTACACAGTCCGGCCTCGGTCAGAAAGGCCAAACAGGCGATCAAGCTCGCTTTCCGGACCCAGCTTGCTGGCCTGGGCATGTCACTGGTCGAGGTGCTGTCTCCCTGCCCGACCAACTGGCGGGTAGAGCCAATAAAAGCCATGGATTGGCTGGCGGAAAACATGCTCGCCCATTATCCACTGGGAGAATATAAGGTGATTGAAGCCGTTGCTGCTCTGCAAAAAGAGGTCAGCCATGCATGAAGAGATCGCCATCGGTGGCTTCGGCGGACAGGGGGTGCTGTTCATCGGGCGCCTGCTCACCGAAGCTGGCTTCAGAGAAGGACACGAAGTGGTATACATGCCCTCCTACGGTGCCGAGAAAAGGGGAGGCACCGTCTGGTGTAACGTTACTATCTCCGATGAACGCATTGGCGCCCTGTTTATCGCCCGCCCCACCGTAGCCGTGGCTATGAATTCGGCTTCACTGAGCAGATTCGGACAGACCACCAAAACTGATGGTCTGCTGGTGGTGAATCAGTCACTGGTACCGGAAAAAGTGGCACGCCACGATATCGATGTTGTCTACATTCCAGCGAACGACCTGGCCGCAGAGGCGGGAAATAGCGATGTCAGCAACCTAGTTGCTCTCGGTGCCCTGCTTGCCTGCCGTCCGGTGATTTCTTTACGCAGCATCCACCAGATAATGGAAGAATCGCTGCGCAAAAAACAGAAACTTTTGCAGATGAACCAGAAGGCGCTGGAGAAAGGCTATGGCTGGACGCAAAAGGAATATGCAGGCCGGGTTTCGGGCCTGAAGGCGGTGGTTAACCATGTTCGACGAGAAGACGCTGGCTGATGCTCGCCAGGGGCTTAAAGAATGGGAGGCGGAGGTCATCAAGATAGCTCCCGACCTGGCGGCGAAAAAAAGGCTATCCACCATTTCCGACCTTCTGGTGAACCCGATATACACTCCGGAAGATATCCGTGATATTGACTTTGAACGTGACATCGGCTATCCCGGCTCTTTTCCGTTCACACGCGGCTGCCAGGCCACCGGCTACCGCGGCCGGGTCTGGACCTTCCGCATGTTCTCCGGACTTGGCACCGCCGAGGATACCAACTGGAGGTGGCACCAGCTTCTGAAAGAGGGCGAGACGGGCCTGAGCACCGCCTTTGACTTCCCCACCCTGATGGGCTACGATTCTGACTCGCCGAAGGCCAGGGCCGAGGTCGGCAAATGCGGTGTGGCTATCGACACCCTGGCCGATTTTGAAATACTGACCAAGGATATCCCATTGCACGAAGTGACCACTTCCATGACCATCAATCCCCCCGCCAGCGTGCTCTGGGCCATGTACCTGGTGGCTGCCGAGAAGCAGGGCGTGGGCTGTGACCGGGTGGGCGGAACCATTCAGAACGATATGCTCAAGGAATTCATCGCCCAGAAAACTTTTATGTGCCCCCCGGAACCGTCGATAAGGCTTATCAGCGACACCATTGAGTTCGGCACCAAAAATGTGCCTCGCTGGAACACCATCAGCATCAGCGGCTACCATATCCGCGAGGCCGGCGCCACCGCTGTACAGGAATTAGCCTTCACTCTGGCCGATGGCATCGCCTACATTCAGGATGTCATAGAGCGTAAAAAAATTGACGTTGACGCCTTTGCCCCGCGGCTTTCCTTCTTTTTCGACTCCCATATGGACTTCTTCGAGGAAATCGCCAAGTTCCGGGCGGCACGGCGGATGTGGGCCAAAATCATGCGGGAGAGGTTCCAGGCGAAAAACCCCCGCTCCTGGTGGCTCAGGTTCCACACGCAGACCGCCGGCTGCTCGCTTACCCACCAGCAGCCGTACAATAACATCGTCCGCACCGCCACCGAGGCGCTGGCCGCGGTCCTGGGCGGCACCCAGTCCCTCCACACCAATTCTTTCGACGAGGAGTATGCCCTGCCCACGGAATTCGCCGCCACCATTGCCCTCCGCACCCAGCAAATACTGGCCGAGGAGACCGGCGTGGTCAATACCATCGACCCTCTGGCTGGCTCCTATTTCGTGGAGTCCCTGACCAGCCGGATAGAAGATGAAGCCTGGAAATACATCAAGCAGATCGATGACATGGGCGGTATGCTGGCGGCCATCGACCGGGGCTTTCCCCAGCGCGAAATCGCCAACGCCGCCTACCGGTTCAAGCAGCAGGTGGATAACCAGGAAAAGGTGGTGGTGGGCGTGAACAAGTACTTGGCGGAGGAAGAGACCCCGATTGAGATACTGAAGATTGACGAAGAGGTGGAGGCAGAGCAGGTCAAAAGGTTAAAAGAGGTGAAGAGGACCCGGGACAGCCGGATGGTATCGCAGGCCCTTTGCAACCTGCGTGACGCCTGCCGGAGCGAGGCAAACGTAATGCCCTGTGTCATTGAGGCGGTCAGGGCTTACGCCACCGAGCAGGAAATATGTGACATTTACCGTGAGGTCTTCGGGGAGTACCGCGACCCCGGGTTCTTCTGATTCTGGAACAACAATGGAGCCGGAAAGAAAACTGAGAGTGCTGGTGGCCAAGCCCGGCCTTGACGGTCACGACCGCGGCGCCCGGGTCATCGCCCGCGGCTTCCGCGATGCTGGCTATGAAGTCATCTATACCGGGGTGCACCAGACGCCGGAGCAGGTCGTGAGTGCGGCAATTCAGGAGGACGTTGACCTCATCGGCCTGAGCTGCCTTTCCGGAGCGCACCTGCACCTGTTTTCCGAGGTGGTCAGACAACTAAGGGCCGCCGGTGCCGATGATATAACCGTCATTGGCGGCGGCATCATCCCGGAGGAAGACATTCCCCGGTTGAAAGAAGCGGGCATAAAGCAGGTATTCCTGCCGGGAACCCCGATTGCTGAAATCATCGACTGGACACGGAAAAACATGCCTTCAGATAGCCCTTCCCTTTCCACCGCTTAAACATTTACCGTATTCTGGCGCCAATAATGCCCCGATTGACCAGCGATTATCTCCCGCTGCCGCTCGCCGTCATATACCGGTTTATGGTATAAATATTCTTGATATTATCTGTCTGCAGCTTCAGTACAACACCTAAGGGGGTACAGGGCAATGAACGCATGGGAAGCGATGGTCAATATGCTGAAGGCGGAGGGGATTGATTTTATCTTCGGCATCGGAGACTCCAGCCTGCAGCTGTATGCGGAAAAGATTGATGGTATAAGAAATGTGAACCTGCGGTATGAGGGGTCGGCACCATTCATGGCCATGGCCTATACCCGCCTGAGCGGGAAGCCGGGCATCTGCACTGCCAGCACCGGGCCGGGGACGGCCAACCTGCTTCCCGGCGTCCTTGAAGCATATTCCGGCTGCTCTCCGGTGGTGATAATCAACGCCGCTAACTCACAGAAGACGTACGGCATGGGTGAGTTCCAGGAGACAGACCAGATTGCCCTGATGAAGCCCATCACCAAGTGGAGCGCCCGCATCCCGTACCCCGACAGGATACCCTGGTTTCTGCGCCGGGCCTTTTCCATCGCTCTCAACGGGCAGCCTGGCCCGGTCTTCCTGGAGATGCCCTACGATGTGAGCGGAAAGTCCCGATGGGAACTGCACGATATCGGAAACCCCCAGTATGTGCCGGCAAAGAAGGTTCGCACCGGCGGTGACCCGGAGCTGATAAAGGAGGCGGCCGCCCTGCTCACAAAGGCGAAAAGGCCGGTGGCGGTCTCCGGCAACGGCACGGTGCTGTCAGGGGCTGCCAAAGAATTCCAGCGGTTCATAGAGCGGCTGGGCATGCCATTTCTCACCACGCCGGGAGGGAGAGGCATCCTGCCCGAAACCCATCCATTAGCCCTCGGCGTGTGCGGTTACTACCGCACAAAGGTCGGCAAAGAAGTCTATGCCGATGCCGATTTGGTATTCACCGTTGGCACCAGAAATGAAAGCTACAGCACCCACCAGTGGCGCGACTTCCCCGAGGGCGCCAGGTTCATTCAGATTGACATCGAACCCTTTGAGATAGGCAGGAACTGGCTGCCGGACGTCGGCATCGTCGGCGACGCCAGACTTGTCCTGGGGCAGCTTTTTGACGCCATGCAAGATGCCAGCGCGGCGGGTAAAGATTTCCGTGAGATGCCCGGGGTGAAGGAGATAATGCAAGCAAAAGAGGATTTTGAGAAGGAAGTCGCCGCCGAGTGCCTGGTAGAGGAAACACCAATGCCCGCTAAAAGAGCGGTGTATGAATTGAGCCGCGCCTTTGGTGGGAACACCATTCTGGTCAGCGAGAACGGTGCGCAGGACTGCTGGTCATACTGCTGGCCGTACTTCGAGATGCAGGACGATTCCGAATGCGTGCCAGTGGCCGAGCAGACCTGCATGGGCATGGGCGTTGTCGGGGCCATTGCCGCCAAACTGACCAGACCAGAGAAAAACGTGGTCTGCGTCACCGGCGATGGCGCCTTCCAGATGTATATGAAAGAGCTGCCGACCGCCGCCCAGTATAAGGCGGGATGCACCTGGCTGGTACTGAACAATTCCGCATTCGGCTGGGTGAAACATCATCAGATGACCAACGTTGGCTGGAACACGGTCAGCTTTCAGGTACAGCCCGATTTCGTCAAATGGGCGGAGGCGTGCCAGTGCTACGGCCGGAGGGTGGAGAAAGCATCCGAGCTCAGGCCAGCCCTGGAAGAAGCTTTGAAGGCCAATAAAGAAGGCCGGCCGGCGGTCGTTGATGTGGCCGTCGGGCTCGATATGGCGCACTTCAAACGGGCCGAGTAGAAATTCGTTGAGACAATTATTCAGCTATGCTTTTTAATTGGAAACCCAATAGGATATTTTACGGCTGGTGGATAGTCGGGGCTTCCGTCCTCATCGCTATGTACTCCGGCGGCGCCGTCTTCTACGGATTTACCGCTATCTTTGAACCAATCGCCAATGAGATGGGCTGGAGCTACGCCCAGATTTCTCTGGCGGCTTCGCTGCGTGGTCTTGAGCTTGGCCTGCTGGCACCGCTCACCGGCATACTTACCGATAGATTGGGCCCGCGGCGAATTATTCTCGGCGGGGGAATAATTACCGCCGCAGGGCTTTTCCTGCTCAGCCGGACTACGTCGCTGGGTACATTTTACGGCGCTTTTGCCCTCATCGCTATCGGCATGAGCGGCACCACCCAGACTGTGTTGATGACCGCTGTCGCCAACTGGTTCCGCCTGAGGATGGGCCTCGCCACCGGCATCGCCATGTCTGGATTTGGTCTCAGCGGCATAATCGTGCCTTTAATCGTCAAGCTTATTGATATCTTCGATTGGCGGGTGACAATAGCCATTCTGGCCGCTGGTCTGCTGGCAGTGGTTATTCCGCTCTCCCTCGTTTTCCGCCACCGCCCCGAACAGTACGGCTACCAGCCCGATGGCCTGAAAAAGTCACCTGCACCTTTGCCCAGCACCCCCACCGTAGCTCAGGTCGCTCAATCAGACAGCAAAGCAACACAGGCAATGAAGAGTGTCACGTTCTGGCGCATTGCTTTGGCTTTCCTCATTCACGTCATGCTTATCAGCAGCGTAACCACCCACGTTATGCCGTATCTGAGCAGCGCCGGGATGGAAAGAACCAGGGCCGGTTTCGTGGCCATGGCGCTACCAATGATGAGCATCGGTGGCCGTATGGGGTTCGGCTGGCTGGCAGACAAATTTGACCGGCGGAGAGCTGCCGCCATCGCCTTTGGCCTGATTACCATTGGCCTGCTGTGCTTCGGTGTCGCCCCCGGTGCCGGGCTGTGGCTGATGATTCCTTTTCTCCTGCTCTTCGGCATCGGCTACGGAGGTTCCACCGGCATCCGGCCCTCATTGGTATCGGAGTACTTTGGTCGTGCCAATTTCGGCAGCATCTTCGGCTTCATCGTCGGCATCAACGCCCTGGGCGGCATCTTCGGCCCATTCATTGCCGGATGGGTATACGACACCTGGGGTAGCTATCAAGGAATATGGCTAGCGTACTGTGGTCTTGCCATTGTCGCTTTATTTCTTATCATCAATATTTCCAAGATAAAAATAAATAAAAATCAGGCCTAGAGGCCTGAGAAGGAGTGTCCAATGACCGCCAGAGGAGCATTGCAACTTTCGGAAAAGGACAACGTCGCCACACTTCTTGAGGACGCGGCGCCCGGAACCGGGGTGTTGATTCGCCTCGGCAAAGAGACCAGCACCGTTAAAGCTGGTGAAAGCATACCTTTCGGGTTCAAAATCGCCTTAACGGACATTGCCAAAGGCGCCGCCATCATCAAGTACGGCGAAACCATCGGCATCGCCTCGTGCGATATCAAAAAGGGGGAGATGGTCCATATCCACAACTTGGAAGGGGGACGGGGCAGAGGAGACCTGATGAAAGGAGAAGTCAAATGAATTTCATGGGATATGAAAGACCGGACGGCTCGGCGGGAATTCGCAATCATGTCCTGGTAATCCCCTGGGGGTTCCTGGCGGCCAAGATATGTGATTTTGTTGATGGTACCAAAACCATTCTGTCCCCGGATTCAGGGAGCGGGCGTACCAGCCGCGACCGTGAGACCATCGCCCGCACCCTCATCGGACTGGGGCGGAACCCCAATGTGGCTTCGGTTATCGTGCACACGCTGAGCGCAGGCGTGGGATATCCGGAGCTCGCGCCGGCCCGCCTCGCCGGGGAAATCGCCAGGTCCGGTAAGCGCGTGGAGATACTCGACGTGGTGAAGGAAGGAGGCACCCTCAAAGCCCTGGAAAAAGGGGTACAGCTGGCGAGGGAGATGGTGCTGGAAGCATCGCGCCTTAGAAGGCAGCCTTTCGATTTGAGCCAGCTGGCGGTGGGTGTTAAATGCGGCGCTTCGGATACTACCTCCGGCATCGCCGGCAATCCGGTTATCGGCAACCTCTTCGACCGTATTATTGCTGCCGGAGGCACCGCCTTCTTCGGCGAGACCACGGAGATTATCGGGGCCGAACACATACTGTCCAAACGCGGCATCAACGCTGAGGTGTCCAGACAGATTTTGGAGGCTGCCGCCAGGACGGAGGCCGACGCCAAAGCCACCGGCGACGATATACGTACCGTCAATCCGGTGCCTTCCAATATCGCCGGGGGCATATCCTCGCTGGAAGAGAAGTCGCTGGGTGCCATCCATAAGTCGGGGTCAGCGCCGATACAGGCTGTGCTCAAGTATGGAGAAAGGCCGGAAGGGAAGGGGTTGTACTTTGTGGACAACTGGA
>DUFF01000008.1 GCA_011174815.1 Dehalococcoidia bacterium
ATGCGCCGCTTCTTTCTCTGCGCAAGTATCTGTTTCAGTTTTTCCTTCATCCTTATTTATATTAACCGCTATTGAGTACTCAAGACAAATCGATGCCTCTTGGGCTATACTACGACTAATCAGAGTTATGGAAAAAGGCTTCCATCTAATAAAGACATGTGAAGGTGCACGGACAGGGGAGTTAATAACCCCCCGCGACATGGTGCCGACACCGACTTTTTTGCCGGTGGGCAGCCAAGGCACGGTGAAGACGCTGATCCCGGAAGAAGTCAAGGATATCGGTTATAACATGGTGCTGGCCAATACCTACCACCTTTACCTCCGGCCAGGCATTGAGGTGGTGGCGGGGCTGGGTGGTTTACATAAATTTATGGCCTGGGATGGCGCCATCCTCACCGACAGCGGCGGCTACCAGGTATTCAGCCTGGCGCCGCTCTGCAAAATCGAGGAAAAAGGGGTAAAATTCCGCTCCCACATCGACGGCAACGAGCATTTCTTTACCCCGGAACTGGCCATAGAGTACCAGGAGAAGCTCAGCGCGGACATCATCATGGTTCTGGATGTGTGTACCGCCTACGGCGAGGGCTTTGAGAAAACGCAGCGGGCCATGGAGCTCACCCACCGCTGGGCGGAGCGATGTCATAAAGCGCATAAAAATCAAAATCAGGCCCTGTACGCCATTGTGCAGGGTGGCGTTTTTCCGGAATTGCGACGTCAATCGGCGGAGTATCTCACTTCAATGGACTTTGATGGCTATGCCCTTGGCGGCCTAAGCGTCGGCGAGCCCAAGGAGGTTACCTTCTCAATAGTTGAGCAGACGGTGACACTGCTGCCGGAGGATAAGCCGAGGTATCTGATGGGGGTGGGCTCCCCGGAGGACATAGTAGAAGGGGTAGCGCGGGGCATCGATATCTTTGACAGTGCTCTCCCCACCCGGGTAGCCCGTAACGGCGCCCTTTTCACCGGGGAGGGCCGCTGCAATATCAGAAATGCCGCCTTCCGCCGTATGGACCGGCCCATTGTCTCTGGCTGCGGCTGCTACACCTGCCGCACCTTTTCCGCCGCCTACCTGCACCACCTTTTCAAGTGTGAGGAATTATTAGCCTATCGGCTGGCGACGATCCATAACCTGCACTTCATTCATAATTTGATGGAGAATGTACGGAATGCGATAATTGATGGCACCTTTTCGCGTTTCCGGGAAGAATTCTGGTTGCGCTACCAGCCCACGGATGAACAAGTTCGGGTCAGCCAGAAACAGAAATGGCTGAAATCAAAAGGTCGTGAACTTGACAGCGGAAGTGCACCAACCTAATATAACGGTGACAGATACTTGGCATGCTATCTGGAAAAGTCCAAATAAATAAAGGAGGTTAATGATGGCTTTAGACGAAAAGCAGAAGGAACAGATGGCCAAGGAAATTTTGGAGGCACAGAGGACGGCGAAACCAATAACCAATCTTACCGACCGATTTCCTGACGTAACCGTTGATGAGGCCTATGATATCCAGATGAAACTGATTCAGGAGAGGCTGAAAAGCGGTGAGATAATTGTGGGCCGCAAGATAGGGCTCTGTGCCAAAGCCAATCAGATAATGTTCGGTGTAGACGAGCCCATTTATGGGCACATCTTCAACACCATGGTCGTTCCCGAGGGTGAGCCGGTCTCGCTGAGCAAGCTGGCGAAACCTGTGATTGAAGCTGAGATTTGTTTTGTCATGAAGGAGGAATTAAAAGGCCCGGGGGTGGATGTGGCCAAGGTGCTGGCCGCCACTGCCGGTGTACTGCCTGCCTTTGAAATCGCGGGGAACCGCTATAAAGAGCAGAGGAAGAAAGCGCCGGACGGCATATCCGATGATTCCGGAGCCTGTGGGGTGGTGCTTGGCGGACAGCTGACGCCGGTTGATGGCATTGACCTGCGGCTCATCGGTATGGTGCTGGACAAAGACGGCGAGGTCATCGCCACCGGTGCCGGCGCGGCGGTGCTGGGTAATCCGGCTCAGGCAGTAGCCAGTCTGGCCAACAAGCTGGCCGGCTACGGCATGAGCATCGGCAAGGGCGAGTTCATCATCTCCGGTTCACTGCACGCCGCTTTCTTCGTGGAAGGTCCGTGCAGCTACCACGCCACCTTTGACCGCCTTGGCTCAGTGACGGTGCGCTTTGTGAAATAACCGACATATCGCAGCATTGATATTAGACATGCAATCAGGCCAGCGTTTTAGCGCTGGCCTGTTGTATAATGGCAGATATATTGATATTTTTCTAAATCAGAAAGAGGAGGGCAAGATGGTGAGCAAGCGGACCGATGAGCTACTGGCGCTGGACCGGAAATACCTGGTACACGGCTTTGCCAATGTGGGCAGCGGGGACGTGTGGCCGATTATCGAGAGGGCGGAAGGGGTGAAATGCTGGGATACTGAGGGAAAGGCTTACTACGACGCCGCCTCGCAGCAGACAAGCAACACCCTCGGGCACGGACAGAAAGAGATCATCGCTGCCATCTGCGAGCAGGCACAGAAGCTGCAATTCGCCCATCTTCTGGGCAGGCAGTCGAACGTGCCCATTATCGAGTATGCTGCGGAGTTGGCCAGGGTGGTGCCGGCAGGAATGGCACACTTCTTTTTCACCAATGGCGGCACGGAGGCGGTGGAGACGGCCTTCAAAATGGCACGCCTTTACTGGCATGTCCAGGGCAGGCCGAAATATAAAATCGTCAGCCTGCAGGATGGCTTTCACGGGGCTGGAATGGGTTCGGCGGCGGCGACGCGCGCCGGGAGCGGCGCGTTCTGGACGGGCTATGCCCCACTGGCTGCCGGCTTCATTCAGGCACCCACCTTCTACTGTAACCGCTGTGCCTTCGGTTTGAAATACCCGTCCTGTGATATTCTCTGTGCCCGCTATGTGGAGAAAGTCATCCAGGCGGAGGGGGCGGACAGCGTCGCAGCCTACATCGCCGAGCCGGTGATGGGTGCAGCGGGCAATGTGGCTCCGGTACCCGAGTATTTCTCCATCGTGAGACAGATATGCCATGACCACGACGTGTTCATGATAGGCGACGAGGTGCAGACCGGTTTTGGCCGTACGGGACGGCTGTGGGGACAGGAACACTGGTCGGTAAAATGGGATATCATGACCGTGGCCAAGGCGATTGACGGCTGCTATCTGCCCTTTGGCGCCACGCTGCTGAGCGACAGGGTTTTCGAGGGGCTGAAGGGCACCATGGTCTGGCACGGCTTCACCCAGCACGGCAACCCCATCTGTGCCGCGGCCGCCAGTGCCGCACTGAAAATTATTTTCCGTGACAGAATGGTGGAGAATGCGGAAAAGGTCGGCAATTACGCGCTGGAGCGCCTGAACCGCGAGTTCCAAAAATTGCCCGTCGTCAGCGATTGCGGTGGTCTGGGATTGATGCTGGGGATAGAGGTGGTAAGGGACAAAGAGACGAAGATGCCCTTTGATGCGGAAACAATGAGGAAGTGGGTGCGTAAGGTGCTGGAGCGGGGTCTGTATGTCCGCATGGCGCTGGCCAAAGACTACTCACGGGTGCGGTTCAACCCGCCCATTATAACCACCGAGAAAGAAGCCGACGAGATGCTTGATATTCTCTACGCATCAATTGCGGAGCTGAAATAAAGGGCGTGCTCTAGGCGAGGCTCTGCTCGAGCCATTCCAGGTAGTCCCGGTTGCCGTCGATGATGGGCAGGGCGATGACTTCCGGAACATCGTAGCTGTGCCGTTTTCTGACCGCATCAACGATTTCCGGGAGCAGGGAGGCTTTGGTCTTGGCAATGAGCAGGTTCTCCCGTGCGGAATCGAGCCTGCCTTGCCACCAGAAAAAGGAATCAATGCCGCGCACGATATTGACGCAGGCCACCATCTTCTTCTCCAGAAGCGTCCGGGCAATATGGTCGGACTCTTCAATGCTGTCGCTGGTAATCAGCACCACGATATATCTGGCCGCTTCCATATGTCTCCTCACACGATAGCCAGCATTTTGTCCACTGCTGCCTTGGCCTTGATTCTGGTGGCCTCGGGGACTTTCACCACCGGCCGCATCTCCTCGAGCGACCAGAGGACTTTCTCCAGCGTAATCAGTTTCATATTGGGGCAGACCGCCTGTTCCGTGACCGGGATGAATTTCTTGCCCGGATTTTCTTTCTTCAGTCGGTGGATGATGCCGATTTCCGTGCCCACAATCATTTCCTGAACGTCATCCCGGCGGGCGTACCGTATCATGCCTCCGGTGCTGGCCACCTCATCCGCCAGGGCGATAACATCGGGGCGACATTCGG
>DUFF01000080.1 GCA_011174815.1 Dehalococcoidia bacterium
GGATTCTCAGAGCTGGCGACCATATGATTGGGGACAATATCCAGCAGCARGCCCATTCCCTGCTGTYTCAGATRTTGGACGAGGTTTTSGAARTCMTCKGCKGTGCCCAGTTCCGGRTTKAGSCGGCRTGGGTCRACCACATCGTACCCGTGGAGGCTTCYGGCYCTCGCCTTYAAGACAGGGGARAGGTAAAGGTCTGAGATRCCCARYTTTTTCAGGTAAGGYACGAGCTTCAGRGCATCGTKGAARCGGAAKGCATGRTTWAGYTGCAGCCGGTAGGTTGCTGCCGGTATRCGCACGCTRGTCATCTAMGCGCCTCTTAYYWGAAGCTGCTCCCCRAGGTTGTGGAAGGCGGCCAGCCAYTCTTTGGCWGCCTCATCCCCRCTGTCAGCCCGYTGCTGGTARGCGGGRYGGGTGCTGTTGAGYATCTCGTAGTACTGGTTCTGCGTYTTCCACAGGTCAACAGCAAARGGCATRGAACGGGCAAGKGTRACRGCRKCAACGAGMKCCTGTAGYTTGGYGGTGTCYTCYGGCGCCTKGRTGARCGYCRCCATCATGCYTTCCAGCGAAACCTTGAAATCGTAGGCCAGKCCATCCRTGTCCAGGTCCACRCGCCAGGAATCGGCGGYGTTCACCAGATTCTTGATGGTYTCGRCTTYMAAAGTKTCRCTKTTMAGTGCCCGGTGCAGGTCGATATTCAGGATGAGCTCGGCGGCGGAGTGRAARGCCYTGGRCACCGGSCCTCCYATMTCGGTGASAAAGCGCATGGCGGGGAAGTGRTTTTCATAGAGCTGGCGRTAGGCRGMCTCAATYTCGGAAACRGTTGACTCCARGATATAGCCCAGCACCTTGCGYTGTTCRTCACGGAAAAGGGAACGCAGCGAATAGGTRGARCTGCCGAAGTGCTTGTCCAGCAGWCGGATGACSYCRGGAAAGTCGGCGKCATGGCAGGTCTGYGTCGTCTCCTGRRCCATKGCYTGATAWGCYTCMTCACCYTGGTAKTGCCGCACRCCGGCATTGAGRTTATGGTCGCCGAAATGGAGCACGCCGAAGCTSASMAYRGCCTGYTCCTGCGTTATYTCGGAGGTKAYTCTGRCCYKSCCCACGGCGAGYYTRGTCTTRCCGCAATCAGYGGTCTGGTAGTCMTCGGTRTTRAYGAARTAGCARAAYGTCTTSGTCTCCTSRCCGTAGYTTTCAAAAAGCGAGCTTATGGCRTAGTGRGCRGTGACYTTKATRAGGTCAACCAYGGCCGGCCTGACGAACRWCTCGTAGATRYGGCGCCCRTCGCCYATCTCGYGGAYRTTRCTCTTCGCCTTCTCCAGAATKGATAGAAATTTCTCTTCAGYATCATCRCCGAAAAGCTCYTGRGCRAGCTGCACCACCCGKCCGGCRTACTGGATWACCTGCAYCGTCTCGATGCCGGAAAGGTCRTCGAARAACCAGCCRCAGCTKGTRTACATGAGCATGGCRTGGCGCTGGAGCTCMARCARCTTGAGGGCCSTCAYCCGCTCYGYTTCRTTCAKTTCGCGRYTCGCCTGCTGGCTRAARAAYTGCKKCACGTTTTCCGGGGARCGGTYAAGGATGACNTCTNATATAMGCATCYCTGGCYGYCCAMGGGTCTTTRARCARCTCMYYYGCCTTSTYYTCGTAMWGGGGYAYCATGGTATCSCGMAGCCAGTCCATCGCCTCRCGCARSGGGGCACGCCAGGCCTGRTTCCATTTGGGRTGRCYSCCGGARTTATCCCCGCARTYRCTCCGCCATCGCTCGATGCCGTGRGCGCAGCTCCAGGARGTGTTCTCSAYTATCTCCACCTCRTGGGTGGGGGRRTGCTTTTCYAGGAATTCMCCGTAGTTGGTGATTTTGGCYARGTTYTTYTCCTCTATATAGTTGAGGGCGTAGGCAAGYGCCATATCAGCGAAACGGTGATGGTGGCCRTAGGTCTCRCCGTCGGTRGCGATGTGYACCAGTTGYGGCCAGTTACGCTYATYGGAAAAAGCTGCCRTCAGGAGATTGGCGAAATTCTCRCCRCTGCTCAGRAYTCCTTCAAAKGCTACRTTGCGGGAGGTGGGSCCATCATARAAGAAGAGGYTGAAASTTCTGCCTGAAGGCAGGTTGASGAGATAGGYYMTRGTCGGGTCAATTTTSCCATCRCCYACATCGKTCCARGCTTCGCTGCCCAAMKGGCGCRCYCGSCYGGCYTGATGGGGAGCRAGRATGGTGAAYTTCAWWCCCATYTCRGCCATGATRTCMAGGGTCTCYAKGTCCACCGCYGTCTCSGRMAGCCACATSCCCTCYGGCTTTCKRCCRAAGCGCYGCTCRAAGTCCMYMAKYCCCCAMAKGAYCTGKGTRTATTTATCYCKCYKGTTGGCCAGCGGCATTATCATATGGCTGTACGCCTGRGCCAGCGCYGAGCCRTGYCCGGAGAATYTCTGCTGGCTSTCYTTATCAGCKTCRAKGATGSWCTGRTAGRCMTCWGGMGCACGCTCTTSCAKCCAGGAAAGTAACGTYGGCCCGAAGTTRAAGCTGATTCTGGCGTAGTTRTTTACAATCYTGRTRATRTAGTYMTCGCTATCGAGGATGCGGGAAACMCCGTTGGGCGCRTAGCACTCGGCGGTGATRCGCTCGTTCCAGTCGTGGAAAGGRTAGGCCRARTCCTGAAGYTCYACGTATTCCAGCCAGGCRTTTTCCCGCGGYGGCTGGTAAAAGTGACCGTGYACGCAGATGTATCGTTCCATTYTATTKCTCCTTGACAAWTASYACMGCGGACGCKGGYKTGACCKGGAKGRTGAGTTYTCCYYSGGACKGTAATRYCKCGGGGRTKYTGCTGCCGYCGCCTCCCCACRCCACYTCCGCCGAATCAAATCGCTTCTGCCAYCTCCCCTYCGGCACCGGCAAGCTCACCRCRGMCTCRTCYTCCCCRCAATTATAAATTATARCGGCTTCGCTTYCCGGMTGCCAGCGGTGCAGMMAAAGAATTTTTKCYTTCTCATMRYCGGTGACCTKCATCRCTTTYTTGTYCARKTTRWGSAGRGCAGGCACCTCCCKRCGCAGGCGGATRAGYKCCTGATAATAAGCAARTAATGTCYGGTGCTCGCTTTCATWGCGCARGTGGTGATTRAGGYGGGCACRYTKGAARGTKGYYTCATCCTGSGGRTCRGGTATCTCRCCSTGCCASCKGAARGYGSYRAAYTCCTCSCGCCGGCCCYKGCGYACYGCTTCAATCAGGGCTGGCTCCGAGTGGCTKRYGAAGTAGRGRAAGGGYGCCGTYTCRCCGTATTCTTCGCCCATGAARACRAGGGGGACGWAGGGCGARAGCAAATAGAGRGCRGCGGCRAGCTTCARCTTCTCAAARGAGAMMAGKCCRCTCAGGCGKTCGCCCTGAGCSCGATTGCCCACCTGRTCRTGGTTCTGGRTGAAGACAACRAAGCGCCGGGCGGGGATGTCTTYWGAKGAYGTGCCRTGCCKGCGCCTGCGGTAGGCAGAATACTSKCCGGAATAARYAAAYCCCTCCKCAAARGCYWTRACCAGWTGTCTGAATTTYCCRTAATCCTGRTAGTAGCCGGTTTTTTCGCCGGTRAGCAGGACATGAACSGCGTGGTGAAAGTCATCGTTCCACTGGGCATCRAGTCCGTAGCCTCCYGCSGRGACATCGCGGATAAGSCGGACGTCATTGGCRGMRCTCTCCCCGATGAGATAYRCTTKMCGCTTCAGRTTTTCMGCSTCGTYRTGTACCGAGCGWRCCAGCTCYTCRATAAAGGTGAAGGGAGACRTATCAAGTATGGCATGGAGGGCRTCCAGCCTCAGGGCATCAATGTGRAACTCCCGTATCCAGTAAAGSGCRTTTTCRAYGAAGAAGCGRCGSACCTCGTCGCTATCGGGCCCGTCRAAGTTCARCGCYCGYCCCCACRGCGTCYGGTAGYGYTCGGTGAAGTACGGSCCGAAATCGGCMAGATAATTGCCCTCCGGCCCSAGGTGRTTATASACCACGTCCAGAATGACGGCCATCCCCTGRYGGTGGCAGGCRKCAACGAGYTGCTTCARKCCYTCMGGRCCTCCRTAMGAWTCYTGCACGGCRAAKGGGTAYACCCCGTCATARCCCCAGTTRCGGTTCCCYGGRAACTGCGCCACYGGCATAAGCTCYAGKGCRGTAATCCCCAGYTSCYTGAGCATATCGAGGTGGGGGATAATGGCGTTGAAGGTGCCCTCTGCGGTGAACGTCCCCGTATGTAGCTCGTAGATGATATGGTCTTCAAGCGGTAGACCGGTCCAGCCTTCATCCTGCCAGGAGAAGTTGCTGTCCATCACCTGTGAGGGTCCGTGGACACTCTGCGGCTGGAACTTGGAGGCAGGGTCAGGGCGCTCAGTCTTCCCATTGAGGCGATAGAAGTAAAGGCTGCCCGGCATCACGTTTTCGACGGTGGCCTGATGATAGCCCTTGCCATCTGCTTCAAGGGGAAGCATGCGCTCGTTGGGCACAGTTATATGGACTTCAACCTTGCTGGCGAACGGTGCCCAGACAAGAAATCGGCAATGTCCATCGCTGAGGTAGGTGGCACCGGCCAGACCTCGCTCTTTCACTTTCCTCGTTTCCTTGGTTTGAAGAAAACGATGGCCAGTGGCGGAAGGGTTATGGTGAGGGAATAAGGACGGCCGTGGCAGCCCTGCGCTGAGGCTTTAATGCTTTTCGGATTGCCCTGGCCGCTGCCGCCGTACGCGACAGCATCGCTGTTCAGAATCTCAACCCACCGGCCGCCACACGGGGCGCCTATCTGGTATCGGGTATGCATCGTCGGGGTGAAATTACACACGACAAGGACCGGGGTATCATCTGACTTTCCCCGACGTATGAAGCTGATGGTGCTCTGCATGGCATCGCTGGTATCAATCCACTCAAAGCCAGCCTGTTCGCAGTCAAACTCATGCAGCGCCGGCTCGCTGCGGTATACACGGTTGAGCGCCTGCACCCAATGCTGAACGGCGACGTGCCGGTCATAGTCCAGCAGGTACCAGTCGAGGCTGCCGTCGTGGTGCCATTCGCTCCACTGTCCGAACTCACCGCCCATGAAGAGCAGCTTCTTCGCCGACTGGGCATACATGTAACCAAAGAGGAGCCTCAGGTTGGCCAGCTTCTGCCAGTCATCCCCGGGCATCTTGCCGAGGAGGGAGCCCTTGCCATAGACCACCTCGTCGTGGGAGAGGGGCAGAATGAAATTCTCGCTGAAGGCGTATAACATGCGGAAGGTGAGGTCATTGTGGTGGTATTTGCGGTAGACAGGGTTCCGGCGCATGTATTGCAAGGTATCATGCATCCAGCCCATATCCCACTTCATGCCGAAGCCGAGTCCGCCGAGGTAGGTCGGGCGCGATACCATGGGCCAGGCGGTGGACTCCTCGGCGACGGTCTGCACGTCGGGGAAGCGCAGATATATCTCCTCATTGAGCTTGCGCAAAAAATCGAGGGCTTCCAGGTTCTCCCGCCCCCCGTACTTGTTCGGGAGCCACTCCCCTTTCTTCCGTGAGTAATCCAGGTAGAGCACGGAGGCAACGGCATCGACGCGCAGCCCGTCAACGTGGTACTTGTCCAGCCAGTAAAGGGCGTTGCTGATGAGGAAGTTGCGCACCTCGTTGCGCCCGTAGTTGAAGATATAGCTGTTCCAGTCGGGGTGGAAGCCTTTCCGCATGTCGGCGTGTTCATACAGGTGCGTGCCATCAAAAAAGCCCAGCCCGTGCTCATCGGTGGGGAAATGGGAGGGCACCCAGTCCAGAATGACGCCGATGCCCTGCTGGTGCAGGTAGTCAACCAGGTACATGAAGTCCTGCGGGGTTCCGTAGCGGCTGGAGGGGGCAAAGTAGCCGGTTATCTGGTAGCCCCATGAGCCGAAGAAGGGGTGCTCCATCACCGGCAGGAATTCCACGTGGGTAAACCCCATCTTGTTTACGTAATCGGCCAGAAGCGGTGCCAGTTCGCGGTAGGAGAGCGAGCGGTAATCTTCGACGGGCACCCTTCGCCAAGAGCCAAGGTGCACCTCGTAGACGGAGATAGGAGCGTCAAGCGCATTACGACTGCGCCGCTGCGTCATCCATTCTGAATCCCCCCAGGAGTACTCCGTATCCCAGGTAACACAAGCTGTCTTGGGCGGGATTTCGGTGAAAATGGCAAACGGGTCAGCCTTGTCCACCTGGTATCCCTTGTAGCGTGAGACAATGTGGTACTTGTAAAGGCTGCCCCTGCCCAGCTTCGGGATAAACCCCTCCCATATGCCGGACTGTCCCCGGGGTCTCAGAAGATGGCTCATGCTGTTCCAACCGTTGAAATCACCGACGACGGAGACCTGCCGGGCATCGGGCGCCCACACGGCAAAGTATGTCCCCTGTTCCGCACCGGCGGAGGCCGGGTGCGCACCCAGCTTCTCATGAAGCCGGTAGTGTGAGCCTTCATTGAACAGGTAGAGGTCGTCATCGGAAAGCAGCGTCACCTCATAGGAAACGCCTCCCGCACCTTTCAAGCTCGTTTGAGTCTCTTTTTTCCGCGTCATCGTGAAGGTTCCCTTCTCTTTCGGATTTGGTTCACCATACGTAGTGTATCAATTATCCGGGGTATCTGGCAAAGCTCATCAAGGCGGTAGCCGGCCTTATTGCGCCAGTTGGGATAAATATCATCAGTGGTGCTGGGTATATTCTGTGGTCTGGCCTCGAGCCAGAGGTCTTCCAGGTTAACCAGCATCACTGCCGCATCGCTGGCGCTCAAAAACGCCAGACAGGCCTTCAGAGCTTCTTCAACGCTGGCTGGCGTATTATCCAGAAACCCTTTTCCCTGCAACAGTCTGACCAGCGCCCTTTTTCTTTCCTCCCAGAGTCTTTTCTCGCGGTTAGCAGTAGCTCTATTTATAAGGCCGAGGGCTGCCCTTTGCTCTATGTCTGTCCCGTCCCAGACAGCGGCGAAGGGAAACATATCGTGGGTATTAAGGCTGGCTATAGAGTCAGCGGGGACGGGTTTGATGATTTTCCTCGTGTCGGCAGAGGCGAGTTCGTAGTGCATAACGTACATACGGTGTACACCATGGTTTTTCATCATCGGCCGAACATAGTGGGGCACCGTGCCCAGGTCCTCCCCGACGACGACTGTCCGACTGCGATAGGACTCAAGGGATAAAATGGCGTATAACTCATCGGGGTGGTAGCGTACGTATGTACCCTCGCTGGCAGACATGCCTTCCGGTATGCAGAAAAGGCGGTGCAGCCCCATAACGTGGTCAATGCGCAGCGCGCCGGCGGATTTGAGGTGATGGCGCAGATAGGCAATGAAGTAGCGGTAGCCCTGATGCCGTATCCTTTCGGGGTGCAGTGGTGGGAAGCCCCAGTTCTGCCCCCGGGTAAAAACAGTATCCGGAGGTGCCCCTGCTGTGACGCCGGTAACGAATGAGTCACGCTCCCGCCAGACGTCATAGCCATCGGGGTGAATCCCGAGCGGGAGGTCCAGATACAGCGTAACATTGCTGGACTGTACTGTTCCTAGCAGGCTGTTCATCTGTTGGTGCATCAGCCACTGCGTGTAGAGATAATAATGTTTTATCGACTCATCATAATCCCCTTCCTCGATAATGCCTTCGGAAAGTGGTTGAGGCCACGCCTGCCATGAGGCCCCATGCCGTTCTCTGGTGGCACGGAAACCGGCGTAGTCTTCAACGGTGGGGTTGTTTTCAATAAATCGGAAAAACGCGTCGAGACGCTTTGAGGGGGTGGCAAACAGGCACCGACATAACTCTTCCAGAACCTGTCGTTTCTTAATCATAATGCCGTAGTAATCAACTCGAGGCGTGTTGCGCAGTGCTTCAATCTCCTTCTGTAAAGAATCAGATGCGAGAAAGGCCCGGGCTCCGGGGCAGTTCTCCAGCTCCGGGACGCTCATAATATCGAGGTAAAACTCGTTCCAGAGAAGCCGGCTGGCGGGGATATAGGGGCTGGGGTCTGAGTTATCGTCGAGAAAAGACGCGAGTAACGGTAGCGTACCGACAATATTTCCACCCATATCGCCTATCCAAGAGACGAGTGCCTGGAGGTCAGAAAGGTCGCCGCTGCCCCACCCCCTTTTTCTGATGAGAGCATACAGGGGGGCAAATACGCCCCAACTCCGGTGGGCTTCCCCTTCGGGGGGATGATAAAACCGGGATGGGGCGGAGATGACCAGGGTCTCGGCGGTTACTCCTTTGATTCGGACCGAAAGCCGGTGGTATCCGGGTGGCAACATATCTTTCCAGCGGAGCTCCTTTACTTCGTACTTCATCCCCTCCAGTTCTGCCGTTTCCAGCGTCTTGAGGTCGCGGGCAGGATATGACTGCTCCCGGCACTCGCCATCCTCCATCGTCAGATGGCAGACTAACGTAGCTTCGGCCACGGAGGCAGGAAGACGTAGACTGAGTGAGGAAAGGTTGCCATCCCAGGCCACTGTCACCGGCTCAAGGATGTGCTGCCAGAGCTCCTTTCGTCGCGTCCGCAGGGCTGAGGGAATGTCCTCCAGTCTTTCTAGGGAAGACCCTAGAGCTTTCAGGATGGAAAGCAACGTGTTTACCGAGGCCGGTCGGCGTTGGTGGAGAACATTGTAGTACGCCGTTTGAACACCGTAGAGGCGGGCAAGTTCGTGGAGAGGCCCAATAGCCGTATTCATCTCACTCCTCAGATTCCAATATCTGCAGGACGCCCTGAAGTGGCAGATTAACCCAATCTGGCCGGTTATTCAGTTCGTAGTTTATCTCGTAAAGGGCCTTCTCCATGAGATACGCATTCAGGAGGGTTTTTTTACCTTCCCTGGATGCTGGCAGAATCGGCAAATCAGAGACCAGTTCCAGATAAGCCTTGAGGAACGCCACCGATACCCACAGGTACCAGACCTTGGACCATTCCTCCAGTATGGGGATATCTTCCGGCCGAAGCACCGTAGATGCCCGGCTGCGCAGCGCCGCGTATGTTGCGTAATGAAAGGAGCGTATCATACCGGCCACATCCCTGAGAGGAGAGCGCTTTATGCGCCGTTCGGTGAGATAGCGGGCGGGCTCACCCTCAAAGTCAATGATGACGAAATCATCGCCCGTATAGAGCACCTGACCCAGGTGGTAGTCACCGTGGCAGCGGATGCGCATACCCCCTATATTTTGCCTGGTGATTTCCCGAAAATGCTGGATAATAGTGCTTTCTTTGTCAAGTATTGCTTTGGCAATAGGTATGGCATCATCGGGCAGCTTTGACAATCGCTGCTGCAAAAGACGTAACACCCGATTGGTGTAACTTCTCATCGAATGGAAAAGGGAACGCTGGTAGGCCAGAGAGAACGGCTCTGGAGTGAACCGGGGGTCAACACTGGCTGACGCCAGCATCAGGTGCAGCTCGGCGGTTCGTTGCGCCAGATGCTGCGCTGATACCAGGTAGGGGCCAATGGTCTCCTCTGCTGATGTGGGTATGCTCATTTCCATGATGTCTAACAAAGAACCCTCAATTAGCGGTGGCGCCTCAACTTCTGGATGGGCTAACACACGGTCGAAGAAAAAGCCGAGTTCATCCAAGGTATAGCGCCAGGCATCGCCCTCGTTGGGTACATAACCGTGAAGTATAGCGAGAGTCACCGGTTCCGGGATGAGCCGGCTGTGGTATTCAATGGCACCGGCTACCGGAGGTGCATTGGGGAAAGCTACTTTCTCGGTGAGAAAACGTCCTATCTCAAGTTCTGGACTTGTCCCTTCTTCCATACGGCGAAAAAGTTTGAGCATCAAACGGTCACCGTATATGATTGAGGTGTTGGTCTGCTCTGTCTTCATGGCAGACTGGGACAGCGTTTCCGTGGTCGGTCCCCGCAGCTTCTGGAATACGCGGGTGGGGAAAGCAGCCATCCTTCCCTCCTGCCCTTTCCAGTGTCGGCGCCGGGCTATGGCCTCAAGGAGAGTGGCGGTGAAACCACCTTCGATCAGGGCATCGAAGATGATGCCTTCCCCCTTTTCACCCCTGCGCCTTGACTCCACCCGTGCCATAACGGACTGCGGAGATTCGTTGGCTATTTGATTGGCACGTTCTCCAGAGACGAAGGTGATGGGAATAAGGTAGGTCTCCGGGTCGTCCTCGGTGTATTCTATGTCCAGGAAAATAAACTGGGCGCTGGAACCATCAAACGGTATGCTGATAAAGTCGCGTATGCTCGCGGCACGAGGTTGGCGCGCCTTGCCGCCAAACCAGCGCTTCTGGCGCATATGGCGGAGCAGCACCGTGGCTAAAAGGGGTTGGATTTCACGTTTTAGCAAGTCCATCCAGTCTCCCCTTACGCGAAGCACGGGCACAGGGAGCCCGGCCGGTGTTGCGGTTGGGCTTATCTCAACTGGCTGTCTCGATTCTAAAGAGAACCAGTAGAAGGCGAAAGGGCTTAAAGTGAGCGGGTATGGAGAGTCCCCAATGATGGGAAAGTCTGACTGCCCGAAGGCCTCAACAGGTACCTTGCCCCCATCTGTAGACAGGTCGAGGTTGACATGCTGTGCCAAGCGAGAGAGGTTGGCCACCACCAGAACAGTTTCTTCCCGAAAGCGGCGGGTAAAGGCCAGAATCTTTCTATTATCAGCCTGTACAAATTCGAGACTGCCCCGCCCGAAGGCCTGGAACCGTTTCCGGTGGGCAATCAGGCGCTTTGTCCACCAGAGGAGGGAATCGGCATTGTTCTGCTGGTTTTCCACGTTGATTGCCTGGTAGTGATATTCAGGGTCGATAATCGGTGGCAGGTAGAGACGCTGGGGATTGGCACTGGAGAAGCCAGCATTCTTCTCCGGGCTCCACTGCATCGGCGTGCGGACACCATTGCGGTCGCCGAGGTAGAAGTTGTCTCCCATACCGATCTCGTCTCCATAATAAAGTACCGGCGTACCGGGCAGTGAAAATAAAAGGCCGTTCATTAATTCTATTTTCCGGCGGTCGTTGTTGAGCAGGGGAGCGAGCCGGCGTCTTATGCCCAGATTTACCCTCGCCTGCGGATCAAAGGCGTAAACGCGGTACATATAGTCCCGCTCCTCGTCGGTCACCATCTCAAGCGTGAGCTCATCGTGGTTGCGCAGGAACAAAGCCCACTGACAGTTGTCCGGTATGGCCGGCGTATGCTGCAGGATGTCAATGATGGGGAAGCGGTCCTCCATGCGTATAGCCATGAACAGGCGTGGCATTAGCGGGAAATGATATGCCATGTGGCACTCATCTCCATCACCAAAGTAAGCTATCGCGTCCTCTGACCACTGGTTAGCCTCGGCAAGCAACATGCGATTCTGGAATTGCCCGTCAAGCTCATGGCGTAACCTTTTAAGGTAGGCGTGCGTTTCCTCAAGGTTCTCGCAGTTCGTCCCCTCTCGCTCGAAGAGATAGGGCACGGCATCAAGGCGTAGCGCAGAAACTCCCATATTCATCCAGAAATTTACTATCCTGATAATAGCCTTCTGAACCTGCTCATTATCGTAATTGAGGTCGGGCTGATGAGAGTAAAACCGGTGCCAGTAATAAGCTTTGGCCAGAGGGTCGAAGGACCAGTTTGATAGCTCGAAATCCTTGAAGATAATTCGCGCTTCCTTGTATTTATCCGGTGAATCGTTCCAGACATAGAAGTCCCGGAAGCGGCTTCGTTTCCTGGCGCGGCGTGCTCGCTGGAACCACGGGTGCTGGTCAGAGGTATGATTGAGCACGATCTCGGTTATGACACGCAGGCCGCGGGCATCAGCTTCTCGCAGGAAAAGCCTGAAATCCCGTATCGTCCCGTATACGGGCTGAATATCGGTGTAGTTTGAAATATCGTAGCCGTCGTCTTTGAGAGGAGACGGGTAGAAAGGGAGAAGCCAGATGGCAGTAATCCCCAGGTCCTGCAAATAATTGAGCTTCTCGGTGATCCCTGGAAAATCACCTATACCATCTCCATTACTGTCACAGAAAGCGCGGGGATGGAGCTCGTAGATGATAGCGTCCTTGTACCAGAGGGGGTCGCTATCCTGCCAGAAATATTCTTCGGCTTTGGGTGACATTTTCTGCTATCCTCGCTTTCTCTGGCTCTGTTTTTCCACGCGGAAAATATGGGCAGGCAGTTTCTCGGGGCTGAGTTCCACGTAGTTGCGCGGGCCCTTCCATGTATAAGTGGCATCAACTAGGAGGTCATGTACCTGATATTCCCGGTTCTGAGCGATCTTCAGTTCTTCGAGAGAGAGGGTCACCCAGCCCGATTGTCTGTACCGGTAGTCCAGATTCACGACAACTAAAATAACGTTGGAGCGGTCCTGAGTACACTTGCTGAAGCAGATAAGCTGGTCATTGTCCACATGATGAAAGCGCAGGCTGTGGTCGCTCTGGAGCGCCGGGTTTTCCCGGCGAGCTTTATTCACCAGCCTGATAATACCCCTCAAGCTGTCCGGCTTCTCGATGTCCCAGCCTTTGATTTCATATTTCTCCGAGTTCAGATATTCCTCGCTTACGGTGTCCTTGCGGCAGTTTTCACAGAGCTCAAAGGCCGGCCCGTAAATCCCGTAGTTTGCCCCAAGGGTAGCGGCCAGAACCAGCCTCGCGATAAAAGCTGGTCTGCCTCCATCGCGGAGGTAATCGCTCAGGATATCGGGCGTGTTCGGCCAGAGATTGGTGCGGTAGAACTCCCTCACCGGCGTCTGGGTCAGTTCGGTAAAGTACTGTTCCAGCTCCCATTTGGCATTGCGCCAGGTGAAGTACGTGTAGGACTGGCTGAAACCGAGCTTGGCAAGCTGGTACATGATTTTGGGGCGGGTAAACGCTTCGGACAGAAAGATGACATCAGGGTGGTCAGCTTTGATACCGCCGATTAACCATTCCCAGAACGCGAACGGTTTGGTGTGCGGATTGTCAACGCGGAAGATGCGCACCCCGTGCTCTATCCAGAACAGCACCACGCTTTTCAACTCCTCCCAGAGTTCCTGCCACTTTTTGGACTCAAACTCCAGGGGATAGATGTCCTGATATTTCTTCGGCGGGTTTTCTGCATACTGAATCGTGCCATCAGGGCGCCAGCGGAACCATTCTAGATGCTCCCTGACATAGGGATGGTCAGGAGAGCATTGAAAGGCTATGTCTAGGGCTACTTCCATGCCGTAATCTCTGGCCTTACGCACGAACCTCTGGAAGTCCTTCAGGGTGCCCAGCTGCGTATGGATGGCCCTATGTCCCCCCTCCTCGGAGCCGATGGCCCAGGGGGTTCCGGGATCATCTGGAGTCGCGGTGAGGGCATTGTTCTTCCCTTTGCGATTGGTGTGTCCTATAGGATGGATGGGTGGTAAGTAGAGGACATCGAACCCCATTTCTGCGATATAAGGGAAGCGTGATTCGCAGTCCCTGAAGGTCCCGTGCTGGCCCGGTTTGGGAACACAGGAGCGAGGAAACATCTCATACCATGTGCTGAAACGGGCTTTCTCACGGTCAACCCATACTTTCAATTCCTTGGGATAGGTAGCGGCAAATCCCCGGTCAGCGTAACGCTGCATAAGGCGGGCTACGTCATCGCTCAACGCAAGCCGCACCTTTTCTTTCCGGGTAACCTGCTTTGACTGCAGGGTGTCCAGCCACTCTGCTATCAGCCTGCGATCCCGGCCAGAAGCTTTTTGCTGTGCCTGCGTCATAATCCGGGCGCCGACCATGAGATTGACCTCAATGTCCTTTTGCCGGGCCTCCACGCGTTTGATGAGGTCCTGGCGCCATGATTTGAACTTGTCAACCCAGGCAATTATGGTATAGCGATAAAACCCCATTTTTTCGACAACGAAAGAGCCACGCCATCTGTCGTTTACCAGGAATGTCATAGGCGTCTCAGTCCATTTTGTCTCGTCTTCACTGCGGTACAGGAGGAGGGCCGAGAGAGATTCATGGCCGTCGGTAAATATGTCTGCCTCGACCGAAACCTCCTCGCCAATCACCCGTTTAATGGGAAAGCGCCCCCCATCGATTTCCGGCTGGACTCCTTCAATAATTACTCTTGTTTTAACTTCTACAATCGGCATGATGCGACCCAGTTTTAACGATTATTATGTTATTATACCATTGCTGACAGTCTCTTGCCTTAGCGGCTCTGCCACTTGACCCACGGCGGCCAAATGGGCTAACATTGCTAGGTAAAGACGTTCTTGAGAGGCGGAAAGTCCGTGTGCTCCCAGTTAGATTCCGGGTCCCGGCACCGGCAGCTTGCAAGAGCGGGAGTGGCTCAGCGGTAGAGCATCTCCTTGCCAAGGAGAGGGTCACGAGTTCGAATCTCGTCTCCCGCTCCACGAATAATTACGGGCCGAAGTGGCGGAATGGCAGACGCGACAGTCTCAAAAACTGTTGGGGGGCAACTCCCGTGTCGGTTCGAGTCCGACCTTCGGCACTTGGCGCCAAAAATCCGCCAGCGCCCATCGCAGAGACTGCCGAGTTGTGTAGTGGTAGCACAGGGGACTTTGGATCCCTTAGCCCAGGTTCGAATCC
>DUFF01000081.1 GCA_011174815.1 Dehalococcoidia bacterium
ATAGGGGTAGCGATTGCTGGTTCAACCACGCCGGTGGCCAAAAAGTTGTTCGAAGTAGTCAGCCAGTGGCAGGGAAAACCAGAGAGCCGGATTTTCCTCCATGACATAGCCATCCCGGCCCACGATGCTGTTTTTGTCAACGCCACGATGGGCCGTGCTCTGGATTTTAATCAGTATCATTTCAGCACTGGAACGCAACCTCCCCCGACCATGATACCGGTAGCGCTGGCCACGGCGGAACTCTGCGGCAAAGTCAGCGGCAGAGATTTCATCAGCGCCATTGCCATCGGCTCGGAGGTCATGTGCCGTATGCGCATGGTGCCCGACTATTGTTCCGGATTGAGCGGATGGGTGGGAGATGTTTGCGGTATCTTCGGCGGCGCTATAACTGCGAGCAAATTAATGAGATTTAACTCCGAGCAGATGCTGAATGCGCTGGGGCTGGCCTACAGTCAGTCCGCCGGTAATGTTCAAGGGGTGCGTGACGTTGGCGGTGGAGCTACCCTGTCACTTCAGCAGGGTCTCTCCGCCAGAGCGGCCATGCTATCAGCAATACTGGGCAAAAGCGGGCTCGGAACGGCAAAGAAATTCCTGGATGCAAAGGCCGGCTTCTATGAAGTGTATTACCGGGGAATCCCTCATGACTTAAACCGGCTGCTGGACGGATTTGGACAAAGATACGAAATCATGAATTTAGCCATAAAACCGTATCCTTCCTGCGGGTATACCCTGTGCCCCATTGACAATGTACTGGACATCGTACATAAGAACAACCTGGCAGGCCAGGAAATAGACAAAATTGTGCTCAGGGTGGGACAGGCTGCCTATAACAACGTCTGCCATCCCCGTGAAAGCAAATCCCGCCCCAAAACAGTCGGCGATGCCATGTTCAGCATTCCCTATACCATTGGCAGCGCTATCTTCAGTGGCGAGGTGTTTTTAGAAGACTTCTCTGCCGAAGCCATAAAAGATGCTCAGCGCCTGAAGGAAGTGGACAAGGTTGAGTGCTTCCTGGACCAGGATGTTGAGGCGGAAGCCAGCAAACTGAGCCTGAGACTATCCCTGAACGTAGCTGAGGTGTCTACCAGGGACGGTAAAAATTTCAGTCAGAAAATGCTTCATGCCAAGGGCTCCCCGGAAAAGCCGATGACATTTGAGGATTGCGCCCAGAAAGCCAGGCGTTGTGCTCAATTCGCCGGGTTCAAAGCCGAAAAAATGAATCGTATAGTGGAGCTTATCGGCCGGCTGGAGCAGCTGGAAGATGTCAGTGTGGTTGCGGACCTCCTGCAGTAGTATCGGGGAAGCCAGAAAATCGACGAACAGCGGCCAATAGATATAGAATGGCGTTGGCTATTATTCCTCTGGACTAAATAGGGAAACAGCGTTTAAACCCCTGAGGTAAAGCAAGTTGAAACTGACCGCAGATGAAGAACGGATGCTGGCCGGAGAGTCTGGTCCCGGTGTGCAGAGGGCGCTGGAACTACTGATAGCCATAGGTGAGGCATACGAGGCCGAGAAATTGATCGACATATCCTCGTCACACATCCTTTCCCCGGAAATGCAGTTCTGGAATACCGGTCAGCTTTCACGCTGGGCCCGGGAGCTGGTAGCCGAGTCCGTCGAAGGGGCAACCCACTTCCGAGTTCCCGTCACCATCAACCCGATTTTTCTGGAACCGGCGATAGCCGAGAGGCTGGGCTATCCCGAAAGCTATATCGAAGAAATGAGCCAGTCCCTTGCCTCTGGCCGGGAAACATATGCCAGACTGGGGGTAATCCCCACCTATACCTGTTGCCCGTTTTACATCCATCCCCTGCGACAGGGGGAGCATTCCGGCGGTGCGGAATCACTGGTGGTGCTGTTTAACAACTCGGTCCTCGGGGTGAGGGTTAATCGCGAATCCGGCCCCACCGCTTTGGCCACGGCCCTCACCGGGAAAACCCCGCTATACGGAATGCACCTGCCCGAAAACAGGCACGGCCAGGCCCTCGTTGAGTTAAAGGACGACCTTGACCCCGGGGCTTTCACCTATGCCGATTACAATGCCCTGAGTTACGGCGTGGGCAAAATGGTGGTCGATAAAATCCCGATTTTCCTGGGGCTGCCCCCGAATATGTCAATAACGCAACTCAAATATCTCTGCGCGCCTCTCGGTGTTTCCGCCGGCATACCCATGTTCCACGCGGTGGGCATAACCCCCGAGGCACCTACGGTGGAAGTCGCCCTCGGGGGCAAAAAACCAGAAACGACTATCGAAGTGGGCAGAAAGGAGATAGACCAGGCTTTTGCCGAACTTTGCTCGGCTACTGACTCAAGTATTGATTACGTGTTCCTCGGCTGCCCCCATGTCACCATCACCGAAATGGATGAAATCGCCCGGCTTTTACAGGGCAAGAGAGTGAAGTCCGACGTTCTTCTCATCATCGGCACCACCGAACCACTGCGCCTGCTGGCCCGGCAGATGGGGCTTGTTGACATTATAGAGAATTCGGGAGGTATGGTTGTCTCCGGCATGTGCTCGGCGGGCTCTTTCCTGCGGCGCGGAGTCCCGCAAGGCTTTCACGTAGGTGTCGTGGCCACGAATGCAGCTAAAGCCGCGCACTACCTCAAAGCAGGCGGGGTCCAGGTCTGGTTCGGGACAATGCCACAATGCATCAATGCCGCCGTCACCGGGAAATGGGGGGACGCCTGAGCCATGAAAAGCATTACGCTCAAAGGTCGCAGCGCATCGAAGGGGATAGCCGAAGGGGAGGCACTACTAACTTACGACGCTCTATCTTTTTTGAGCGACATCAGCGTCACCGAGGGAATTATCACCAGTCCACAGTCGAAATTTAAAGGTCAAAGCGTTTCCGATAAGATACTGATATTCCCCACTGGGAGAGGCTCCACCGCCGACCCCTATGGATTCTATATGTTAAAGAAGGCGGGGAAAGCCCCTGCGGCTGTGATTAATATTGACGCCAATCCAACAACCGTGGCCGGAGCGATTATTTCACATACGCCGATGGTATATAAACTGGAGAGAAATCCTCTTGAAGTTATCGAGGCCGGTGACCACGTATTAGTTGATGGCAATAAGGGCGTTGTCATTATTACCAAACAGGTAACTTGAGCGCCCATCATCCACGTGTGTTATCGCATTCTCGATAGAAGGAATATCCATAAAAACAGGAGGGTGAATGATGGGAGAGCGTCTCAAAGGGAAAGTGGCCATTGTTACCGGAGCCGGCTCCAGCGGCCCCGGCATGGGGAATGGAAAAGCCACGGCCATTCTTTTTGTCAGAGAAGGGGCCAAGGTGATGGCCGTCGACTGTAACCTGGAGGCAGCCGGGGAGACCAGGCGGCTGATCAATGAAGAAGGCGGAGATTGCGTCGTATTTGAGGCGGATGTAGCAAAATCCGCCGACTGTAAAAGCATGATTGAAAATTGTATCCAGACTTTTGGCCGGATTGACATCCTGCATAATAATGTGGGGATTTCGTCACGTTACGGGATTGATGAAACCAGCGAAGAGCAATGGGATAAGGTGATGAACATTAACCTGAAAAGCATGTTCTTAACCTGCAAGTATGCCCTGCCGTATATGGAAAAGCAGGGAAACGGCGCCATAGTAAATATCTCTACAATCCATGCGATAAGAGTGCCGCGTCCAGCACTCGCTTATGCGGTATCGAAGGCCGGAGTGGTTGCCCTCACCAGGGAGATAGCAATTCAATATGCGGCCAAAGGGATCCGGGCGAATGCCATATTACCCGGCCTCATGAAAACACCGATAGTCGAGTCCATGGCCAAAAGTAGCTACCAGGGGGACCTTGAAGAGCTGTGGAAACAGCGCGATGCCAGATGTCCCACCGGCAAGCAGGGTGACGCTTGGGATACTGCCTATGCCGCCCTATTTCTGGCATCAGATGAGGCAAAGTACATAACGGGAACGACGCTGGTGGTTGATGGCGGTATAACGCAGAGAATATAATGGTGGGAACAAGAAAAGGGAATGGCAATCGGTGAGTATCCTGAGATTGCGCATGTGGGTCGCCGGTATTAACTATTACTATTTTACATGAGGGAATCATGATAGCTACCGGACCAGGACGTGAGGAAGGAGCGAGCGTTGAGGATGGTTTCAGAGTCCTTGAGGCAAGCCCGGACTTGGCATCCTTATTTATCTTCGACTGCTCGCTTGGCTTCCTCCCACAGTTCGTTCTGTTCCGCAAAGGACAGGTCAGCCAGGTTCACGCCGCGCTGGCGGCAGGTCTCCTCCATATGGGAAAAACGCTTATAAAACCTTACGTTGGCCTCCCGCAGCGCTGACTCCGCGTCCAGACCCAGCCAGCGCGCGACATTGACCATGGTGAAGAGCAGGTCGCCAAACTCGTGCTCCTTCTTTTGCTGATTTTCTGCCCCTTTCAGCTCAGCAACTTCCTCGGCCAGCTTATCGATGATGCCCTCGATTTTCTCCCAGTCGAAGCCGGTCCGCGCCGCCCGGTCCTGGATTTCCTGGCTATAGCTCAGGGCCGGGAGCTTCTTCGGGACGTTAGCCAGCAGCGAGGCTTTTCCTCCCTTTTCTTTTTGCTTCAGCGCCTGCCAGTTGACCAGTGCCTCGCCGGCGTCCTTGACTTTTACCGAACCGAAGACATGGGGGTGCCGGTAGAGAAGCTTGCGATTGATACCCTCTATCACGTCACAAATCTGGAATTCACCCGCTTCCGCCGCTATCTGTGCGTGGAAGACAATCTGCATCAGCAGGTCGCCCAGTTCCTCGGAAAGCCTCCGGCGGCTCTTTTCGTCGAGTGCCTCCAGAACCTCATAGCTCTCCTCCAGCAGCGCTTCGCGCAGCGATTCATGGGTCTGTTCTTTATCCCAGGGGCAGCCTCCCGGTCCACGCAGTCGGGCGATTATCGCCACCAGCGTCTCAAATTTATCCAAGTTGTTTTCCGAAACCAATATTATCTCCTAGCTCGGCAGTACGCTGCCGACCAACTGCCGCTGCCCTCTGAGGAAATCAGCCGCCAACATGGCCCGTTTCCCCTGGAGCTGCACTTTGATGACGCCGAGAATGCCGTCTCCTGTGCCTACGCCAAAACCAGCTCCCCCGCAGGGCAAAGCCACCACCTGGCCCGTCTTGAGCCCACCTTCCGCCGGCAGAGCCACGGCCTCAATGATTTCCAGCCGCCGGTCGCGCCAGCTGGTATACGCCCCCGGCCAGGGCTGGTAGGCGCGAACGCGTCGCCATATATCCTCCGCGGAGAGCTGCCAATCAATCTCGCCGTCCTCTTTTTTGATGGCGGCGCAATAGGTAGCCCGGGCCTCATCCTGAGGACGGGGCGTGATTTCACCCGCTGTCCAGCGAACAAGCACATCTGGAAGCGTCTCCGCTGCCATATGAGAGAGTCTGGCCGAAAGCGAACCCGTGGTATCCGACGGCGATATCGCCACTTTTTCCTGAGTTAATATTGGCCCGGTATCCAGGCCACGGTCCATCAACATCATGGTAACACCGGTGACCTCATCGCCAGCGAGTATCGCCGCCGCCACCGGCGATGGGCCTCTATATCTGGGCAGCAGCGAAGGATGAATATTGAGACATCCATAGCGCGGTATATCCAGAACCGGCCCGGGCAATATCTGCCCGAAGGCCGCCAACACAATCACCTCCGGCCGAAAACCGGCGAGCTGCTGCACGGTCTCACTGTCCTTCAAGCTCGTCGGTTGCACTACCGGTAGGCCAGCACTCAAACCCGCCTTCTTCACCGGCGACATGACCAAAGAGCGCCCCCTGCCCCCAAGTTTATCAGGCTGCGTGTAAACCGCCACCACCGGATAATGCCCCTGCACCAATTTCTCAAGAGGGGGAACAGCAAATTCCGGGGTACCCATGAAAAGCACGCGCAATTCCGGCCTCATCGTGTAAAATTGTAACATTGTTAATTTTTTACAACAACTTGATTTTTGTATTTATTACTGCAAAATCGGGCAAAACAGAGAGTTTGAAAAACCTGGTAAGGGTTGGGACGGTTTAAAAATGCCCAGCGATTACCAGCAAATACCTTGCCAGAGAAAAGGCACAGTAGTATCCTATTAATCGTTTGATTTTTTGGCATAAGTAATCTTCCAGCAAGCAACCACCCCCAAATAAGTTTCTGACACTATGTTTTATGAGGGATATTTTTTGCCAAAAAGGGAGGTACCGAATCCCAAATAAAGGGACGTACGATATATAGTTACAATATTTTTGCTTTTTGAATTAGTTAATGGAAATTAGGTCAGCGCGAGAAATTTGGGGCGTAGCCCTGGGCGAATTGCAGGTACAGGTCAGCAGGTCAAATTACCGAACCTGGCTGGAAAAAACGGAAGGCCTCGAGTACCAGAATGGCTGCTTTATCGTTAGCGTGCCCAATACTTTTATCGCCGAATATCTGGACAGGAACCAGCGTTCCTTGATCGAAAAGACACTCATCCACCTCACCGCTTCCCCGGAGATCCAGGTTTCTTTTCAGGTTAACGGCAGATACCACAATTCATCGAACGGGCACAAGTCTGATCCGGGCACTCTCATCTCTGCGCTATCAGCCTCCACCCAGTACAATCCAAAATACATTTTCGATAATTTCATCGTCGGCGACTGCAATAGACTCGCCTATGCAGCAGCGCAGGGCATTGCCATGAACCCGGGCAAGATTTATAACCCGCTCTATATTTACGGGGGCTTTGGGCTGGGTAAAACGCATCTCCTGCATGCCATTGCCCACGTAGCGCAGTCCAAGCATATCCAAGCCATCTGCATCAGCGCCGAACAGTTCACCAATGAATTCGTCAGTGCCGTTCGCCAGAAGAAAATCGACGATTTTCATTTGAAGTATCGCCATGCCGGCATGCTTCTTATTGATGATATCCATTTCATCAGCGGCAAGAAGCAGACAGAGGAGAGCTTTTTCCATACCTTTAACTCACTCCACAATGCTAACCGCCAGATAGTGATTACCAGTGACCGCCCCCCAAAAGCAATTACACTCTTGGACAAAAGGCTGCGTTCTCGTTTCGAGTGGGGGCTGGTGGCTGATATCCAGCCGCCCGACCGGCAAACCATCAGAACCATATTGCAGTCAAAAGCCTTGCAGAAGGAGATCGATATCGCCAGTGAGGTACTTGACTTCCTGGCCAGCCAGGTTCCACAAAATATAAGGGAGCTGGAAGGGTTATTGAATCGCGTGACCGCTTTCGCCAAGCTGTTCAACTCTCCGCCGTCTCTGAACCTCGCGGAAAAGGCAATTGCCGATATAGGCAGCAGGGAAAGAACGTTCGATTTAAGCACGCAAAGCTTGGTGATCAATGCCGTGGCCCACAGCTTCGACATGAAACCGGAAGACCTGAAAGGCAGCAAGAGAGATAAAGAAACGTCTCTGGCCCGGCGCATCGCCATGTATCTCCTCCGTCAGGAGACTGCTTGTTCTCTAGCCCAGATTGGAGCCCTGCTAGGGAATAGAGACCCATCTTCCGTGACCAATGCCTGCAAGAAGTTTTCTGCTGAGTTAAACAGTAACAAATCATTAAAACACCAGCTTGCCGATATTCAAAAAATAATCAATCCTCCTCTAAAATAAACAGCAGTTTAAACCGCACCCACTTTTGCCTTACTTGCTTGATTTCAGTTCCTCTTTTCCTAATTTTTTAATTTTTACTTATTTTTGCCTAATTTTTGCCAATTAATTGTAAGGTTTGCCCTTTGCTCCCGTGAATACAGCGTAATAAGAATATAAAATTTAAAAAGGTTTACTATTATAATTATTATTCCCTCATATATTTCTAGAATAATGTGTATAATTATTGATAATAAACGGATTCTATAATTTGGTAATCTGTTGTCATGATAGATAAACTGGAAATACACGTGAAAGCCGGCGATGGTGGTGATGGTGTAATCAGTTTTCGGCGGGAGAAGTTTGTACCCTACGGTGGGCCGGATGGTGGAGATGGAGGCAACGGAGGCAATGTGGTAGTCAGAGCGGAGTCAGCCGTAACCGATTTACGAAAATACTGGTACCGCAAGGTATATCGTGCCGCAAATGGCAAACATGGTGCCGGCAAGAAAAAACGTGGCAGGAACGGCAGTGACTTTGTACTGACGGTGCCTCTTGGTACACTGGTAACAGATAAAAAAGCGATGCCTGACAATGAACTGATTGCCGACCTGAAGGAGACCGGTGAGGAGGCGATTGTAGCCAAGGGTGGGCGGGGTGGCATGGGCAACGCGCATTTCGTTTCCTCAACCCATCAGGCCCCGCGCATCGCGCAGCGGGGAGAACCCGGAGAAGAACGCGATATCATACTGGAAATGAGGCTCATCGCTGATGTCGGCATTATTGGTTACCCCAACGTTGGCAAGTCTACCCTGCTGGCCAGAGCTTCCGCCGCCCGGCCCAAAATTGCCAGCTATCCCTTCACCACCATTGAACCGATTCTAGGAGCGGTTGAGGCTGGAAAGCAGAATTTTGTCTTGGCCGAAATACCGGGCCTGATTGAGGATGCCTACCTTGGGCGTGGCCTCGGGCATGAATTTCTCCGTCACTGCCTGCGCACCAAAATCTTGCTGCATCTCATTGATGGCAGCCACGAATCGCCGGTGGCAGACATGGTAAGGGTAAATAATGAGCTCGCGCTATATGACTCGGCGCTGGCGCAAAAACCACAGCTGGTCGCTGTGAACAAAATCGACCTGCCGTCGGTGGCCGCCAGGCAAAAGGAGATGGAGGAACTATTTCAGCAGGCAGGGATTCAGGTATATCTCGTGTCCGCGGAGACGGGGCAGGGCGTGGGGGAACTGATGACAGAGGTGGCCGAAAAACTGAGCCAGATAGGCAAGGGCCTTGCTGTTCTAGAGGAGAGGCCGAGGAAGATTTTCCGCCCTCAACCCAGAGACAGCGGCAAAAGGGTGAGGAAAGAAGGAGAAACCTTCGTTATCCAGGCTTCGGAACTAGAACGCATCGTGGCCATGCGGGGGGTTACTGAGGGTGAGCTGCGCGCCCAGTTCAAGCAGCAGCTTTCCCGGGCCGGCCTTGTCAGGGAGCTGGAAAAGGCAGGTATAAAACCCGGGGACAGAGTACGTTGCGGAACGCTGGAGTGGGACTGGTAATGCCATGAACGTGGGTATTCTGGGAGGCACCTTTGATCCGGTGCACAACGGGCATCTAATCATGGCCGAAGTGGTCAGAGAGCAGCTCAATTTGAACGAGGTGCTTTTCATCCCGGCCGGTCAGCCCTGGCTCAAGACAGAACACATCATCACGCCGGCCGAACACCGGATGCAGATGCTGCGGCTGGCGCTGGACGATACACCCTATTTCAGAATCTCTGAGATGGAAATAGAGCGGCCTGGACCAACCTACACCATTGATACCATTAACGCGTTAAAAGAAAGCCTGGAAGAGGCGGATGAATTATTCTTCATACTGGGGCAGGACAACCTGATGCAGCTCCCGCAGTGGCATGAGGCGTTGGACCTCATTCAGCTGTGTTATTTTGTGGCAGCGCCGAGGCCGGGCGTGAAAAAGCCGGATTTGAAAGCGCTGGAAGCCAAGCTGCCGGGCATAAAGCAGCGGGTAATGCTCATGAAGCAGCCGCTGGTTGACATCAGCGCCACGGATATCAGGGAACGGGTGGCTAGGGGCCTTTCCGTACGCCACCTTGTTCCCGAGCCGGTCAACCGCTATATCAAAGAGCACCGGTTATATGTTGCCTGACTGCTTCACGGAGTTACGTCTCTTTCTGGACAATTATGTTGCTTTTGCCTAGAATTGATATGTTTAACCATATGCAGTTTTTACCGGGTAAGAAAGGAGTCATTCAGATGGCGGATTTTTCTCTTATAGCCCAGGCGCTTGACCAGGGTGACCGTGATAAAACGGTGGCATTAACCGAGGCGGCGCTTGGTAGCGGCGCCAATCCACAGGAAATCATCGCACAGGGATTGCAGGCGGGCATGGCCGCGGTGGGCGAGAAGTTCTCCAGCGGCGAGTATTTTTTGCCCGATATGCTCATGGCAGCGCGGGCGATGAAGGCTGCCCTCGAGGTGCTTGCGCCGGCCCTCGAGCAGACCGGCATTCCCACCATCGGCAAGGTGGTCATCGGCACCGTTGAGGGAGATATGCATGACATCGGCAAGAACGTGGTGGCCACCTTTTTGAGCGGGAACGGCTTTGAGGTCTTTGACCTCGGGCTCAACGTGCCGGCGCAGAAATTCATTGACGAGGTAAAGGAGAAAAAGGCTGACATCTTGGGAATGTCGGCCCTGCTGACCACCACCATGCCGGTGATGGGCAGGGTCATCAAGGGGCTGGAGGAGGCGGGGCTGCGCTCCAGCGTGAAGGTGGTCGTCGGTGGGGCGCCGGTAACGCAGGACTACGCTAACTATATCGGTGCCGACGGCTATGCCCATGACGGCGGCCGGGCGGTTCCGGTGTGCCGGGAGCTTATCGGCAAGTAGCGTTGGCCAAGACACAGACAAGATGACAATGACCCATAAGCAGCAGATACTGGCGGCGGCACGGGGGGGAAAGCTGGACAAGCTGCCCTTCGGGGCACGCATCGACGTGTGGTATAACTACCACTCCGCCCACGGCACCCTCCCCGATAAATATCAAGGCTGGAGCCAGACCGACATCCTGCGCGACCAGGGTGCTGGCGCTCAGGCACGCTTCTTTGCCGTAACCAGAGAAGAATACCGGGATATGGAGGTGGTGGAGACAAACGACCCGCCCTACATCACCACCGAGTACCATACCCCCTTTGGCAACGTGGCTAAAAAAGAATTGTTTGACAGTTCTGAAGGCCCCTGGATCAGGTATGAGATGGAGAAGCTTTTCAAGAGTGAGAAAGACTACCCAGTGCTCAAGTACGTCATGGAGCACACCGAGCCGGCGGACAATTTCGAGGCATTTAACAAATTACGGGAGGAAGTCGGTGAGGACGGCATGGTGATGACCGCCGCTGGCGGGCTCTGGTCGCCGGTGCAGCGCGTCATGCGTGAAATCATAGGCTATGAGCAGTTCTTCTACGAGCTGGCCGACCGCCCAGCGCGGGTGGAGGAATTAATTGAGGCGGTGAAAGACCTGGAGCGAAGAAAGCTGCAGGTGGGCATAGAGTGCGACCTGGAGATATTCAATATCTGCGCCAACTGGAGCGATGATATCCAGACGCCGGTATTCCGCAGGTACTTTGTTCCCTGGTTTCAGGAGGTAAGCGAGTTTCTCCACTCTTACGGACGCCTGGTCATGGCGCACACCGACGGCGAGATGCGGCGTTTGAATCCACTGTTCCGGGAGACCGGCATTGACATCGCCGAGGCGATTACCCCCGCCCCCCAGACCCTGGTCAGCATGAGGGAATTCCGGGAACAGCTCGGTGATGAGGTAACCATCTGGGGCGGGATTCCGTCAATACTGTTCGAGCCGATGTACAACGACGATGATTTTGATAACTATATTAAAAACATGTTTCGGGAGATGGCACCGGGGTACCGGTTCATCGTTGGTATGGGCGACAATCTACCCTTTGATGGCGACATCAACCGCGTGGGCCGGGTCGTCGAGCTCATCGATAAATACGGCAGATTGCCAATCGAAGTTTAGGAGTGAGGAAGATGAACGCCAAGACCAATGGAGAGAAGCCTGACCTGACGCCGAGGCGGCGTTTCCTGGCCAACCTGATGGGCGGACGTAAAGGCAAGCGCATCTCGGCCTCCAACCCAACATCGGTCGCCTGTGTGGAACTTATCGAGAAGGTCGGCGTCCATTTTCCCGAAGCCCATACCGATGCTAGAGCCATGGCGGAGCTGGCCGCCGCCGGCTATGAGGTTCTGGGCTTTGATACCATCATGCCCGAGTTCAGCGTCCAGCAGGAGGCGGCCGCCCTGGGCTGCGAGGTGAACTGGGGCAACGATAACATGATGCCGGAGACGATGACCCATCCGGTGAAAAGCCCGGGAGACGTTGTTATCCCGGACAACCTGCTGGAAAAACCGTCCATCAAGGTGGTGCTCGATGCTATATCATTGCTCCGCCATGAGTACGGCGACCGTGTGGCCATTCTGGGCAAGGTGATGGGGCCTTGGACCATCTGCTACCATACCGTCGGCGTAGAGGACTTCCTCATCCTGGTGCGCCTTGACCCCGACCAGGTGCGGGCATACCTGGAGGCATATATGCCAGTAACCATTGCTATCGCCAATGCCCAGCTCCGCGCCGGTGCGGATGCGGTGGTGCTTCCCGACCACGCCACCGGCGCCATGGTCAGCGCCGGGACCTATGCTGAATTTCTGGTGCCGGTGCACCACAGGATGCTGGCGCAGATAGGCGGGCCGACCATCCTGCACATCTGTGGCAAATGCCTCGACCGTATTCCGGACATCGCAACCGAGGGCTATGACGGCTACCACTTCGAGTGGCAGAATGACCCCAAGAAGGCGGTTGAGGCGGCTGGCGGCCAGGTATCGCTGCTGGGGGGAATCAGCAATATCGAGGCCCTGTTGCAGGGCACGCCGGACGATGTCCATCGGCAGGCTAGGTATAATATAGAAGCGGGCGTTGACTCCATCGGGCCGGAGTGTGCCATATCGCTGCAGACCCCGCTGGAGAACCTGAAGGCCATAATCGCCGCTGCCGAAGAGGGCTACTAGCCGCGCCGGGGATAACTATTCTTCCCCGGATTCCTTCAGGAATTCCTCGGCCAGCTGTACCGCCTCATTGGCCGTGATGTCGAGCGGCGCTTCGTACTTGACCTCGACGTATTCCTTCTCCAGCTCTTCGATATAGGCCTGGAACTCCGGGTTATGGCTCGCCATGAAGTTGAGTTTCACCTCCAGCTCCTCGGCCTCCTGGTCAAGGTCGGAGATGTCCAGGTTGAGATGCAAGAGGTCGTTCAACCGGAGAACAACTGCCCTGATAGCCTTGGGATTGCGGGGGATGACGACGTTGTATTCGGGGTAGTAGGTGGCGCGGGCGATAATGCTCACGAAGGGCATTTTTCTCTTCTGCGCCAGAGAGAGCATGGTGATGCTGTAACTGCCCGGCCCTTCGTAGTTGCTCGACTGCATGGTGTACTTCAGCATTTCCTGCCGTAGCTCTTTGGAGCTACAGGCGCAGAACACGCCGGCCTCCTTGGTATGCGGCGTCTTGTCCAGAACGCCGCCCAGTACGTATATTCTGGCCACACCGAATTCCGCGGCCAGGTTCAGTATGTTCTCCGAGTATTCTTCCCAGTTGGTGTTCGGCTCTGTGCCCAAGTAGAGAATCAGGTCATGATCCGAATGCGGGCTGACCCAGTAAAAGAACTCGTTCCGCGGCATGACGTGTTCTTTGAGCAGGCCGTCTTCGATTTTTATCTGGGGCCTGAGGGAGAGCTGTCCCGGCACCTGAAAGACATGGTAACGGTCAAGAGGCATTTCGGCGAACTTTTGGGCACGCAGTTTCTTGACCAGGTACTGAGTTGTGCCCGTGGCCGCCTCCCCGCCGTCCACCCAGCCGTTAATGCCGCAGACTAGGTACGGCCGCCTCAGCTCCGGCTTTTCCGTAAACTGTAAATTGCTCTGTTTCGCCATCATCCCACCTCCACTTTTATTGTGACAGTCCAAAGTTAGCTAAAAGATAGAATCATCTGTTCGTCCCAGATTGAGCGTATTCATCGTACACAGGAGTACCCAAATAAGTCTTATATTCAGCGTACTTGGATGCTTCCAGTTCTTCCTCGTGGAATTTGGTAATCTTCTCAATAGCTTCCATGCTGGGCCATTCCTCAACCCCAATAAATTGCCACTCTTCGTTTGACCAGCTGCAGTCAATCATGTAATGCAGTTTGTAACCGAGTTCTTCCATTTTTTCGCGATCCTTACGCATGAACTCTTTCTGTTCTTCTTCAGATAGCTCATAATATGCTGGCTTGATTTTAACGAACATCAATCTGAAGATACGTTTTTTCTCAGTCATCTTATCACCTCAATATCCTACAGGTGTACTCAATGCAGCAGATTGTGCGCGTTGGTCTGGCACATCATTCTGATGTGTTCATCAGGCACGCCGCGGAACAGGAAGCCGAGAATCATCTTCCGCATCTGCTCCCAGGGGATGCCGGTCTCAATGTGCCCGCAGTCCGAGCCGAAAACGATTCTTTCCGGTCCGACCGCTTTATAGAAGGCCATGGCCTCGTCCCAGACAAAAGCCGGCGGTGCCAGATGCATGGCGTAGATGCCGATATAGGCTCCCATATCGGCCAGTTCCTTGGCCTGTTCCGGAGTCACCATGGTCAGCGGGTAATTGACGTGGTTGACCTCAATGCGCTCCACACCGAGCTTCACCGCTTCTCTGACCACGGCGAA
>DUFF01000082.1 GCA_011174815.1 Dehalococcoidia bacterium
CTCAACTCATACATCGAGGCGATTGACCCCAGGATCAAACTGACCTGTGTATCCTGCCCTCCGGATACACACCCGCCGGAATACTGGTGTCAGTGGCGGTTCGACCTCCGGGATTAAGCTTGCTGTTGCCCTGGTGCTGGGAGCGCTGTGGTTCTTCAAAGTCAGGATTCCTTTGTGGACAGCGGTTGTGCTGGCCCTGTTGCTCGGTGGTATAGCCTTCGTCATTCATAAGCTGGTCATACCCAGTTTTCACGCCAGACAGGTTACCGGCCCGGAGAGCATGGTTGGCCATGTGGGCGAGGTCACGGAACCACTGAGGCCGAAGGGAACGGTGAAGGTCGAGGGTGAGTACTGGAAGGCAAGGTCAGTGGACGGGGATGTTGACGTGGGGGAAAGCGTGGAAATTCTGGACCTGGATAAGCTGACGCTTGAAGTAAAACATAAAGCGGGATAGCCACTTGGGGTTAATAGTGGAGCCGGAATATATTGCTCTGTATAAATCGGGTGAACTGGAGCGCCGCGCCCGGGCACTGGAGGCACGGCTGCGTTCCTGTGATATCTGCCCGCGGGAGTGCGGCGTTAACCGCCTGAAGAATGAGAAGGGTTTCTGCCATTCCGGCTCCCTGCCGACAGTGGCTGCGGTCTGTGCCCATCATGGGGAGGAGCCGGCCATATCCGGGGATAGAGGCTCGGGGACCATCTTTTTCGGCAATTGCAATCTGCGCTGCGCTTATTGTCAGAACCATCAGATAAGTCAGAACCACCGGGCGCAGTCAAAAAATCAGATTGACCATCAGGCCTTGGCCAGCCATATGCTTTATCTCCAGGATGAGCTGGGCTGTCACAATATCAACTTCGTCTCGCCATCGCACTTCGTCCCGCAGCTGGTGAAGGCGGTGCTGGCCGCAGTGCCCATGGGCCTGCATATCCCTCTGGTTTACAATACCAGCAGCTATGATTCGATTGAAACTTTGAAAGCGCTTGATGGTGTAGTCGGCGTTTATCTGGCCGACCTCAGGTACGCCTCAAACCGCTGGGGGAGGAGGTTCTCCCGTGTCCCGGAATATGTGGCGCGGGCCAGGGACGCGATTAAGGAGATGTACCGGCAGGTGGGGAATCTGGTGGTGGATGAAAACGGTATTGCCCGGAGAGGGTTGATTGTGCGACACCTGATACTGCCCAATGGGCTGGCGGGAAGCCGGGAATCGCTGGCTTGGCTGGCGGCTCAGGTCTCTCCGGCAGTCACGGTCAGTATTATGGCGCAGTATTATCCTGCCCACCGTGCCCCGCAGATACCCTTGCTTGCTCGTAAAATCACTTCGCCGGAATATGAAGAGGTCCTCGATATTTTGGATGAGCTGGGTATG
The DNA here is from genome assembly GCA_011174815.1 of Dehalococcoidia bacterium. Classification (GTDB taxonomy): domain Bacteria; phylum Chloroflexota; class Dehalococcoidia; order Dehalococcoidales; family RBG-16-60-22; genus E44-bin89. The sequence continues at coordinate 1,368 of DUFF01000082.1, forward strand.
GAAAATGGCTGGGTACAGGAGATGGACGCTTCAGATACCTACCAGCCTGATTTCGCCCGTGAGGGGCCCCCTTTTGAGCCAGCGTTACACCGCCGAAAGTAAGGCTAGCTGGATTTCCCTTTCCGTTTCATCCAGGGAAAGTGTATCTTCCTGCCGTTGCGCTTGTCTTTCTTGTTTACGTTTTCAATGAATGTCTTGACATCAGTAAGGGATTTTTCACTCATAACATAATCCTTCCCTAGGCTTAAAGCCAGAAACATTATACTATATCGGCACTCTCAGTACAAAACTGGCTCTTGACAAAGCGGGCTTGGCTACCTGAAGTATCCGCTGGAATTGATTTTAAGGCTGACAAGGTGATACACTTTAATTTAATAATATGAGTTATACCGTCACTCCGGAGAGTTTTGCCCGCCTCACTTCATACTGGGCTGACTCCAACTCTGGGTTGAAGTGGGGTTCAATTTTTGCTTTACCGCCTTGGCTGGAAGTCTGGTGGCGTACTTTTCAGCTAAAGACAGAATTATATCTAGCGTCAGTGCGTGATGGGTCTGGTGTTATCGGCATCGCTCCGCTCCATCTCAAAGGGAGGGAAGCGCGCTTTGTGGGCAGCCCCGATGTCTGCGATTATCAGGACTGCGTCATCGTGCCCGGAAGGGGGTCTGAATTCTACAACGCGTTGCTTGATGACTTGGGCCGCCGAGGTGTCAGCCAGCTTGACCTGAATCCGGTGCGGCCGGACTCAACTGTGATTACCAGTCTGCTGGATGTGGTCGAAAAACGCGGTGGCGACGTAGTTTGCCAGGAAGGTGACGTAACTGTGGAGATGGATTTGCCTGGTGAATGGGAGGAATACCTTACCGGACTGGACAGGAAACAGCGGCATGAGGTAAGGCGCAAGCTGAGGAGATTATGGGAAGCGGGAGATGTGCAATATCGCTGCCATGAGGTCAGCCCGAAAGATGTCAATGGTCTGACCGATACCTTCCTGAAACTCTTTTCTCTGAGCCGTGCAGAAAAAGCGGACTTCATGACCTCGCAGATGGAGGCGTTTTTTCAGTCGCTGGCGGAGGCTATGACTGAGGTCAGGCTGCTGCGTTACGGTATCCTTGAGGTGGCTTCGCAGCCCGCGGCCATGATCATGGGCTTTGACTTCGAAGGGGCAATGTACCTGTATAACAGTGCTTATAACCCGCAGTACGATTCCTTGAGTGTTGGTCTGCTTTCCAAGATTCTCTGTATCAAGGAGAGCATTGCTCTAGGCCGGAGGAAGTGGGATTTTCTCAAGGGTGCTGAGAAATATAAATACCAGCTGGGAGGCAGTGAAATCAGGCTGTACGATTGTCGCATAACGTTGAAGTAAGGGTAAGGGAGACATATTTTGCCAAAGGAAAAACTGCTTAAAATTGCCATGCTCAGTGCGCATAGCTGCCCGGTGGGCAGGCTGGGTACCAGAGATACCGGCGGCATGAGCGTCTATGTCCTGGAGCTGGCCCGTGAACTGGGCAAAATGGGACATCAGGTTGATATATATACCAGAGTCCATGACCCTGCCGACAAAGTGATATATGAATTGGGCCAGAATGCTCGCCTCATTCACCTCAGAGCAGGCGAAGACGAGGAGATACATAAACTGGCGGTATATCCCCACCTCCCCGATCTCGCCCGACGTCTTGAGGATTTCCGCAGAGAGAATCGCCTGCATTATGACCTGGTCCACAGCCATTACTGGTTGTCAGCCTGGGTGGGGAGGCATCTGCAGAAATGGTGGCGGGTGCCTCATATGGTCATGTTCCATACCCTGGGCGCGGTGAAAAATGCGGTTGGCGTCGGGGGAAGAGAGCCCGAACTGCGCATCAAAACGGAACGTTCTGTGGTCAGCAGCTGCCAGCGCATTATTGCCGCCACCGAGAAGGAAAAAGAGGACCTGAAACGATATTACGACGCATCGGCGGATAAGGTCAGGATCATTCCCTGCGGCGTAAATCTGGATATGTTCCAGCCGATAGGGAAAAGGTCGGCTAGGGAGCAACTTGGTTTGAATGGCGACAAGACCGTTATATTTGTCGGGCGTATTGAACCTCTCAAGGGCATCGACCGGTTAATGTTAGCCATGACTTACCTGAAAGATGGTCACCGGCCGCGACTTCTAATCGTTGGTGGTGGGGAGAACAGTCGAAATGAAGTTGAGCGCCTGAAAAAGCTGGCGGTGGGGCTTCAGATACAGGATAGAATTGAGTTTATGGGGTTAATAAAGCAGCCTGATTTACCGCTTTTTTACAGCGCGGCTGACGTCTGCGTTGTGCCGTCATATTACGAAAGTTTCGGCCTGGTGGCGCTGGAATCGCTGGCCTGCGGCACCCCGGTGGTGGCAACGAAGGTGGGTGGTGCGGAAAACATTATCCGGCACGGCCAAACCGGGTATCTGGTTGCAGACAATGAGCCCAGCGGGCTGGCGGAGAAGATAACGTTGGCGCTGGCACAGTCGGATAATAACAAGCGTCTGGCCTCGGTAATGCGGACTTCGTTGGTGCCGTTCCGATGGACGAATATCGCTGAGATGGTAGCCCGTGAATGTCGCGACCTGCTGGTGAACGGCACGGCTGATTAATCGATTCGCTTTTCATAGTAAAGGCTGCGTGTCCTCACCTGAAAGCCCGAAGACCTGTAGAGCGAATGGGCTGCCAGGTTCTCGCTGTCCACGGTCAAATCCACGGCTCCGATCCCCTTATCTTTGAGGTGGGACAGCCCCTCCAGTAATGCCAGCCTGCCGATGCCTCGACCACGGTAATCAAGGTCAACGCCGAGCATAAGGATGCGCCCTTTTCCCGCCGCCCTTTCACAGTTTGTTTTCGTCCAGCAGTATCCAGCCGGTCGCTCCCCGTCATATATGAGGACAACATCTTCCGGTGAGGCGTCGCTCAGGCTTAGAGAATAAGCAATCTCTTCCGGCGTGTTCGGGTTAAAGCCCCAGGTATCGGCAAAGCAGCGGTTCTGTAGCTGAGCCAGCTTTTCTTCCTCTCCGCGCTGCAGGTGGCGCATGGTGAAATCGTTGCTTCGTACATCCGGCAGCTCTATATCACTCAAAGACAGGCTCATTTCGAGGAAATGCCTGATTACATTGAAGCCCAGTTTGGAGAGCACCTTTCTGGCGACGGCATTTTCCTCCAGCACGCTGGCGTGCATTACATCAACCTTTAGCCCCCGAATATGTGGCATGGCCCGGTCAAGAAGTTGCTTCGCCAGACCTTTGCGGCGATGCTCGGGATGTACCAGAAAGTCAAGCAGCACCCGATGGGTAATCAGCTCCGACTTAATATTCAAGAAGCCGGCGATTTTTCCGGATGCTTCCGCGATGAACAAGTCCTTTTGCGGGTCATAGAGGGGGCGGTGTAGATACTCTTGGAGCACTTGCCGTGAAGTGCAGCGCCCTGATTGGTCTACCTTTTCCGCTTCAAGTTGTAATTTTACGTAGCCATCGAAATCTGATGATCGGTAATTTCTGATTTCATAGGTTTGCTGGCTCATTCTGGCGCGTCCTTATCTCAAGATTGTATCAAGTACGCTGATGTTATACAATGCTAGTTAGGACCTCAGAAACAAGGAGATTCCCCAAATGACAGTTAAAAAAGCCGATGTTCTGGTTATCACGCCACACCCGGATGATGCCGAGTTCGGCGTGGCCGGAACGGTAGCCAAGTGGGTAGCTGAAGGTAAGGAAGTGGTCTATGTGGTGTGTACCAACGGTGATAAAGGTACTGGAGATTACAGTGTAAAACCAGAGGAACTAGCCGCAATCCGGGAACAGGAACAACGCTGTGCGGCTGAAGTGCTGGGAGTAAGGGAAGTCATTTTTCTGCACCACGAAGACCAGAGCCTGGAAGATACCCCCGAGTTCCGCAAAGAAATTGTCCGTATGATAAGGATGTTCCGGCCGGACATTGTCGTCTCGGCGGACCCGTATCGACGTTACATCTGGCATCGCGACCACCGGGTTACCGGCCAGGTTGTTTTGGACGCCGTTTTTCCCTATGCCAGAGACCACCTTGCTTACCCGGACCTGCTGGAAGAAGGGCTCAAACCACACAAGGTTAAAGAAGTCTGGCTGTGGACCATCGCCGATAACATCAATCACCGCTCGGATATCACAGACACGCTTCATATCAAGGTGAAGGCCTTGCGCTGCCACGAAAGCCAGGTGGGCAATAACCGTTTCCCGGATATCGAGGGGAGGCTCAGGGAGTGGGCAAAGGACAGGGCCAAGGGTACAGAGTATGAGTTCGCTGAGGCTTTCCACCGCGAGGAAATCCTCTGGTAACTGAATCTGTTATCAGGACGTAAGCCAGAGCACATCGCCGCAGAGGTCAGACCGGTGAGGGCGGGAGGAGAAAGCGGCGAATTCATCTTTTGCCTGCTTTATAGTAGTCGGCTCGCCGTGTCCGGGGTAAACCTGAGTATCATCGTCCATTGTGAATAATTTCCCGGTTATCGATTTTACCACCTGGGCAAAGTCGGCCGGCGTATTTGTCCTGCCTGGGCCTCCGGGGAAAAGGGTGTCTCCCGAGAGCAGATAATTATTCGTTTTGAAGCACAGGCTGCCGGGCGTATGACCGGGCGTGTGCAGCACGTAAACCTGTATCTTCCCCAGAGTGATGGTATCACTCTGATTGAGCATTATCTCGGGGGGTGGGGATAACGCATTGGAATCGGCGGCGTGGGCCGCCAGCGGGACTTTGAGCTCCGAACACAGTTCTCCAAGTGCCCCAATGTGGTCCATATGGGAATGAGTGAGCAGAATATACAGGGGAGTGGTGCCCTTTAACCTGGCAATGATTTTCTCTGCTTCGTCAGGCGCGTCTACCACTGCGCTTTCTCCAGTCTCCTTGCCGACAAGAAGGTAAGCATTGGTGCCAAAAGCGCCCAGTTGCAGCCGTTCTATCCGCAAGTGGTCATCACTGACAACGGTGGTCATAGTCATCACCTCACCTTCCAAGCACTATTATACCATTTGGCCTGGGATGCCATCAGGACCCGAAGCCAGAGAGCATCAGTTGCTACGTTGACGGCTTGCGCTTTGCCGATTAAAATAGCAGCGAGCGAATAAGTAAGGGGTGTTTTATGAAGCGAATCTGGGCACCGTGGCGCATGCAGCTTATCAGAATGAAAAAGCCGAAGGGCTGTTTTCTCTGTGAAGGCCCGGGTCGGGATGATGATGCAGGGGATTATATCCTTTACCGGGGCCTTACCAATTTCGTGGTACTAAACAGCTACCCCTATAATCCGGGACACATGATGGTGGCGCCCTACCGCCATGTAGCCGACCTTGAAGACCTCAGCGAGGAAGAGCTGAAAGAGCATTTCGAAACCGTCCGCAAGTGTGTTACGGTGCTGCGCCAGGAGTATAATCCCGGGGGTTTAAATATCGGCATCAATCTGCGAGAAGCCGGAGGCGCCGGTATTGGCGGCCACATTCATACTCACATTGTGCCGCGCTGGGGAGGCGATACCAATTTCATGCCCGTGCTGGCCGATGTCAAGGTGCTGCCGGAGGCGCTGACGGAGACCTATGAGAGGCTGAAGGGTAAGTTCTGAGGCAGTACATTGACATAACTCTGTGCTGGTGCTAATCTGAAAGCAAAACGAAACCAGATAACCAGCCAGACATCGTTATCCTGAGAGGAGCCATGATGGCGCAGAGCAATGAGCGGATAAAGGCAGAGGTAGCCGGTATTTCCCTTGTCGATACGCACGAGCACATCATGCTGGAAGCGGAACGAAACGAATGCGCCGTGGACTTCAGCTATCTTTTTGCCCACTACAATTCCAGCGATTTGATTTCGGCGGGGTTGTCGCCACGGATGATGGAGGCCATACGTTTCCCGATGTATCCAGTGAGGGTTAAGGCGTACAAACGGCGCAAAGTACGCCGCATCATCCCGGAGCCGGAAAGAGGAAACATGTCTCTGGACGAACGCTGGCAGGCGATGGAGCCTTTCTGGGAAAGGATAAGAAATACCGCCTACGCCAAGCAGACGCTGATAACCATCCGGGACATATTCGGCATCGATGACCTGAACCGTGATACTTATCGTCAGCTCTCTGAAGCCATCGCCAAATCCAGAGAGCCAGATTGGTACCGCCACGTCCTGAAAGAGAAAGCGAACATCGCCGTATCCATCGTTGACTGGCAGAGCACTGACCTGCAACCTGACCTTTTCGTTTCTTCCATGCGCCTGGACCATTTCATCAGCGTGCAGTCCCGGGCCGACCTCGGTGCCTTGGAAGGGGAGTCGGGAATGGCCATCCATTCGCTGGATGACTTGGTGAAGGCGATGCACACCGTTCTGGAGGGATACAAGGCAAAGGGTGCGGTGGCGGTCAAGACTGGCCTCGCCTATAACCGCATCCTCAGGTACGACAAAGTATCACGGCATGAGGCGGAAACCGCCTTCAACCGCATTGCTAGCCATCTTGGTGAAGGGCTTGCCTGGCTGGAAGCCAAGCCGCTCCAGGACTATATGATGCACCAGGTGGTACGCGCCGCCATCGAGGCCGGGCTGCCAGTGCAGGTACATACTGGCCTGCAGGAAGGCAATGAGAACATCATCACCAATGCCAACCCCACCCATCTGGTCAACCTTTTCATTGAGTATAAAGAGGCCAAGTTCGACCTCTTTCACGGAGGGTATCCCTACGTCCACGAGTGGGCAACGCTGGCCAAGTATTTTCCCAATGTAACGGCGGACATCACTTGGCTGCCCATTATCTCGCCGGAAATGGCCCGGCGGCTGCTGCACGAACTTATCGAGACGGTTCCCGGCAACAAAATCATGGCCTTTGGCGGCGACTCAATGACGGTGGAGATGGTATACGGGCACGCGGTTATGGCGCGTCAGGTGGTGGCCCGTGTGCTCTCCGAGAAGGTTGACGAGGGCTACCTGAGTGAGGATGAAGCCATTATGCTGGCACGGAGAATGCTCAGGGATAACCCGGCGTCGCTATATAATTTAAAGGTTGAGAGATGAATCTGCGCAGAAAAACCCGTATCATTGTCGGCACGATGTTCCTGGGTCTCATCGTGATCCTGTATTTTCTTTCCGAAAACTTCCTGCGCACCGGCGATGGCGCAGGTTCGATCAGTGTCTACGAGCAGGATGTGGCCATTGCCTACCTGATGCTGATGATTGTTGGCGTGGGACTGGTGTTCGGCATAGTTACCATCCTGCTGCTGGAGAAGCAGGTGCTGTCCCGGCTAACCTACCTGAGCAACGGTATCCAGAGCATTGGTATCAGCGGCGATATCACAACAAGGGTCTCTATGCCGGGGACGGATGAACTCTCCGTTCTGGCGGGCACCATCAACGGTTTGCTGGCGGCGATGGAACAGTCGGAGGCTGAGCTGCGGGAAAGCGAACTGCACTATCGCCTGCTTGCCGAAAACGCCACCGATGTCATTTATATGATGGACGTAAATCTGAATTTTACCTATGTTAGCCCATCGGTGAGGCGTCTTACCGGACACAGCGTTGAAGAAGCACGGTCACAGTCCCTTGACAAGATTCTTACCCGGGCCTCCTTGGAACACGCGATGGACGCTTTTGCCGAAGAAGCGACCAGGGAAAGCGAGGAGGAAAAAGACCTCTCGCGGTCAAGGACGCTCGAGCTAGAGGTAAAGCGTAAGGACGGTTCTACGGTCTGGGTTGAAGCGATAATGTCTGCACTCCGGGACCCTGAGGGGCGTGTCATTAGCATCCTGGGCGTAGCCCGTGATATTACCAAGCGCCGGAGTGCTGAGGACAAGCTGCAGGAGCTTTACCACAAGGAGCGGGCGCTGAGACAGACGCTGGAAGCGGAGATAAAGAAGCGGATTGAATTTACCAGGGCGCTGGTTCACGAATTGAAAACGCCGGTCACGCCGGTAATGGCATCGAGCGAACTTCTGCTGCAAAGACTGAAGGACGAGCCATTATATGGTCTGGCGCAAAACATCAATCAGGGAGCAAACAATCTTAATCGGCGAATTGATGAACTTCTTGACCTGGCCAGGGGCGAAATTGGTATGCTGAGGCTGAACCGAGAACCAATGGAACCAAAACAGCTTTTGGAGCAGATTGTTTATGAAGAGACGCCGGTTGCCATGCGTAGCGGGCAGACGCTCACTGCGCAGTTGCCGGAATCGCTGCCCGTGGTCGTAGCTGATGAAGAACGTTTCCGTCAGGTTGTATTCAACCTGCTGAACAACGCCACCAAGTTTACTCCCCCGGGAGGCAAGATAACCTTGAAAGCCAGAGTAGAGCGTGCTAATCTGGTGGTGGAGGTTCAGGATAACGGCGTCGGCATAAGCCCTGAGGACCAGAAGGTGCTGTTTGAGCCATACCGTTCTCTGGAGAGGGACAGGGAGCGATTGAGTGGACTGGGGCTTGGTTTGAGCCTGTCCAAGACGCTGGTGGAACTCCATGGAGGCCGTATATGGGTAAAGAGCGAGAAAGGAAAAGGCAGCACTTTTGGCTTTTCCCTGCCGCTGGCAACAACCGGCCATAAAGAAAAAGTTAGAACGGGGAATAAATCATGAGAATTCTTATCATTGAGGATGACCAGTCGATTGTGGAAGCAATATCGCTGGCGCTCCAGATAATCTGGCCAGATGCGGGGTTGCTGTCCACCCACCTCGGAGAGAAGGGAATTGAACTGCTCCAGTCGGAAAATCCGGATGTCATCATCCTGGACCTTGGCCTGCCTGATATCAGCGGCTTTGAGGTACTGAAGCGCATTCGCCTTTTCTCAGAAGTGCCAATCCTGATTCTGACGGTCAGGTCGGATGAGGCCGATATTGTCAAGGGGTTGGAGTGGGGTGCAGATGATTACGTTATCAAGCCCTTCCGGCAAATGGAGCTTTTATCCCGGATAAAGCTGGTGACGCGTCGGCGAGGCGCCTTTATCGAAGGTACGCCCCTGGTTTGCGGGCAGTTGCAGCTCGACCCTTCCAGTGGCCAGCTTTTTTACGGAGAGCGGGAGATAAATCTGACGCCGACCGAGGGCTCCATTATGCATCACCTGATGAAGAATGCCGGGCGGGTGGTTACTCATTCGGGACTGGCTGAGGCAGTATACGGTGTGGATTATCCGGATGCCGCCGATAGCCTTAGAGTACACATCAGACGTCTGCGGACCAAGCTTGAATCCGACCCGGGCGACCCCAAAATGATCCTTACCCGGGCAGGCGTGGGCTATTTGCTGGCCAAGCCGGAATAATCATGCGTTAACCTCCGCATATTTATCCCGAATTCCAATCTAAAGGCCAGCAAATTCGTCCAGAAACAATCTATATTCAGTGCCCTTTACTACTTTTTCTGGCTGATTTATTATGATATATACGTGGTTCATGAAACGGGAAATATTGGCCTGAGATGAAGATGGCAGCAAATTCAGCATATCCATCACAGTATGAGAACGAGGTCCTGTTGAAAGACGGCTCAAGGATACTGTTGAGGCCGATACGTCAGGATGATACCGAACGCTGGCTCGCTTTTTTCCAGCGACAAAGCCAGCAGACCAAATACTTTCGATTTCAACGCGACCCGGGTAAGATGGGACCCGAGGATGCGCAGCGATTCTGCACGGTCGACTACAAAAATACCTTTGCCTTGGTCGGCGAGGTGCAGAGGGAGCAGCGTCGGGAAATCATAGCCATCGGGCGTTATTACCGGCTGCCGAACAAACGCTCGGCAAGGGTCGCCTTCGCCATCGAGGATGCCTATCACGGCAAGGGCATCGGCACTAGGCTTATCGAGTGGCTGGCTAACGCCGCCCGTGACAACGGCATCGCCTTTTTCGAGGGCGACGTTCTCGCCGAAAATGAGCGCATGATGTCCGTTCTCAAGGATTATGGCTTTCATATTGATAGCGAATTGAGAGGCGGTGTCTACCACGTAACTATTCCCATTGCCAGGAGCCGGCGGGTGGAGCAAAAGGAAGCGGAAAGGGAACGCCTTTCCACGGTTGCTTCCATCCGCCACGTTCTGACGCCGCGCTCAATCGCGGTTATCGGCGCTTCCCGGCAGCCGGGAAGCCTTGGACAGCTCGTTTTCCAGAATATCATGGATGCCGGATTCACCGGCGTCGTCTACCCGGTAAACCCGAAGGCGGATGCCATAATGGCGGTGAAGGCCTATCCTTCGGTGCTCGATGTTCCGGGCGAAGTCGACCTGGCCATAATCATTGTGCCGACGCAGTTTGTCGCCAGGGTGGCGGACGAGTGCGGGAGGAAGGGTGCCCGTGCCATCATCGTCATCACCGATGGATTTAAGGAAAGGGGGCTGGAAGGGGCTGCCCGGGAGGAGGAGTTGCGTGATGTGGCGCTTGGCCACGGCATGCGACTGGTGGGCCCCAACTGTATGGGTATCCTGAATACCGACCCCGAAGTGAGACTGAATGCCTCCTTTTCCCGCATCTATCCGCCGCGCGGCAATATCGCTTTTCTGTCCCAGAGCGGCGCCATGGGCTTGGTCATTCTGGAATATGCCATGGACCTCAATATGGGCATCTCCGGATTTGTCAGCGTGGGCAACCGTGCTGATATCTCTTCCAACGACCTGCTGCAGTACTGGGAGGACGACCCGTCTACCAGGGTCATCCTGCTATACCTTGAATCATTTGGTAACCCGCGAAAGTTCAGCCGTATCGCCAAGCGGGTCTCGAGCAAAAAGCCGATTGTCATCGTCAAGGGCGGGGCCACGCCGGTTGGCTCCCACGCCGCATCATCCCATACCGGTGCTATGGCGACGCCGGCCGTGGTCTCAGATGCGCTGTTCCGTCAGGCCGGGATAATCCGGGTGGACAGCATTGAGGAACTGTTCGACGTGGCTACATTGCTGTCCAACCAGCCGCTTCCTGAAGGTAAAAGGCTGTTCATCGTGACCAACGGGGGTGGGCCGGGGATTCTGGCCGCCGACGCCTCGGCTCAGCAGGGGCTGGCGCTGCCCGAAATTGCTCCGGAGACGGCGAGGGAGCTGGAACAGCTTATGCAACGGGATATCAGTATCGGTAACCCGCTGGACCTCACCGGCAGCGTTACTCCGCAGGAATTCGAAGGTTCTTTGAAGGTGCTGGCCGGGGACGATAACGTTGATGCCGTCCTGGCCATATTTGTCCCGGCGGCGGTCGTGGATTCAACACTGGTGGAAGAGGCTATTCGGCGTGTCAGCCCGCTGTACCAGCGGCACAAAAAGCCTTTGCTGGCCTGCTTCATGGGGCAGCGTGGGTTTAAGGCCAGTTTGGGGAAGACGGGCAGTTTCGTGCCCTGCTATCCATTTCCGGAAGACGCTATTTCCGCTCTGGCCAAAGCGGTTGAATACCGTGAGCTGAGGGAAAAGCCGAGGGGCGCCGTACCCCGTATAAAGGGTATCAAAAGGGAGAGGGCACACCGTGTCATCGAGGCGGCGATGAGCCAGAACCAGGAGAGACCTTTCTGGCTTCCGGCAGATAAGATAGCGGACCTGCTCGATTGTTACGGGATTCGTGCTGCGGAGACAGCGGTCGCTGGAAGCGCCGATGAGGCGGCTGCCCTTGCGGCACGGGCAGGCTTTCCGGTGGTGGTGAAGCTAAATTCGTCCACCATCACGCACAAGACCGATGTTGGCGGTGTGGTGCTGGACCTCAATTCCGAAGATGAGGTGAAAAGCGCATTCAAGGCAATTGAGGATAAACTGACGGCCATCGGGCGTGAATCTGAAATGCAGGGCGTTACCATCCAACGGATGATTCAGGATGGCGTGGAAATCATTGCCGGCGTGACGCAGGACCCGACGTTCGGGCCGCTTATCATGTTCGGTATGGGCGGTGTACAGGCCGAGCTATTAAAGGATATCGTGCTCCGCCTGCATCCGCTTACCGAACTGGATGCCAAAGAAATGGTCAGCTCAATCAAAATGGCCAGCCTGTTTGAAGGCTTCAGGGGGACGCCGCCCAGCGACGTCCAGTCGGTGCACGATTTACTGCTCAGACTTTCTGCTATGGTTGAGGATATCCCCCAGATTGCGGAGCTGGACTTCAATCCGGTGAAAGTAATGGCGAAAGGGGAGGGGTACTGGGTGGTGGATGCCAGAATCAGTTTAAAGTAGATGGAGCAACCGCCTTTGATGTTTTCAGTTAATTAGAATATGAGCAGATAAGAGGGGTACAAAAAATGGTTAAATGGCTACTGCTGCCAATAATACCCATATTGATAATTGGGCTACTGGCTGGCTGTGGTGAGAAAGAAGAAGAGGCCGAGCAGAAATACGGCTTCCTGCCGGTGGAAAAGATAGAAGTTAAAGTAAACGAAGAGTTTTCCATCGCGCGGCAGTTTGACCTGAATTCTGGCTATATCTGGCGCGAACAATACGATGAGTCAATGCTTGAGTTGCTGCAGAACATAATTGATTCCGAGACCAAGGAAGATGGGACTATCATTCTGTACCAGGTCTTCAAGTTTAAAGCCCGGCAAAAGGGCAACACGCAGATATTTCTGGCTCACGTCAGGTCGTCTATGGGAGGCGATGAGGTCCGCACGCAGGAAGTATTTGATGTTTACATAAAGTAATCAATCTTACTGCGCAGGATAATACTGCTCAAGCTTCTTCTGAACCAGTTTCACTACATCCCCCGGGTATTCCGCCACGGCAACGCCTGCTTTCTGCAAAGCATTGATTTTGCTCCGCGCTGTTCCCATATCACCCTGCACAATGGCGCCGGCATGGCCCATGCGTTTTCCTTCCGGCACGGTGTGGCCGGCGATATAGGCTACTACCGGTTTGGTCATCCGGTCGGCAATGGACTGAGCAGCATGTTCTTCCTGCGTTCCGCCCACCTCGCCGATTATAACCACCAGGTCTGTTTCTGGGTCGGCATCAAAGAGGGCCAACAGATCGGACAAGCTGGTGAATGCCACCGGGTCAGCGCCCATACCAAGGGCAGTGCTCTGCCCAAGGCCAGCAGCCGCCAGGTTAAGGCAAATCTCGTAGGCGAGGGTACCGCTTCTGGAAATGACGCCGATTCGGCCAGGTTGGAACATGTTTCCCGGCATAATGCCCATCTTGGCCTCTCCCGGGGTGAGGATCCCGGCGCTGGTTGGTCCCAGAAGCCGCACGCCACGCTCTGTGGCATAGTCCTTCACTTCCATAGCGTCGTGTACTGGAACGTGCTCGGTAACCACCACAATAAACCTGACACCGGCGTCTATCGTCTCGCAGGCAGCGTCTTTAACCGCTGCCGGCGGCACAAAAAAGACAGAAGCCTCCGCCCCACTCTCGGAAACGGCCTGAGCAACGCTGTCATAAACCGGTACGCCCTCCACCACCTCGCCGCCTTTCCTTGGAGTCACACCGGCCACGATGTTCGTTCCGTACTCCAGCATCCATTTCGTCTGGGCCCGCCCCACCCGACCGGTGATGCCCTGCACCAGCACCTTTGTTTCTCGATTTAAAAGGATGCTCATCTTGTTTCTTCCAGTAGTTGGAAAAGATACTCCACGCTTTTCTCCGTAGCCACATCGGTGACTACCTCAACTCCTCCCTCCCTCAGTATCTGCCAGATCTCCTCCTGGCGGTTTCCCAGCGCTCTGGCTACGATGGGGATATCCGTCGGATGCTCTCGAAGGAAGCGGACGATTCCCTTGGCGCCTTCGTGGATGGGGTTGATGCCGGCAAGAAGATTGAGGAACACGGCTTTGAGGCCTTTTTTCTGCAGAACCAGCTCCATAACGTTGTACAGAAGCTCCTCGGAGATGCCTCCTCCCGTTTCCAGGAAGTTGGCCGGGCGGTACTTGCGTCCGATGATATCCATAGTTGCCATGGCCAACCCCGCACCGCTGGAAACGATGCCAATCTCGCCGTCCAGTTCCACGTAGGTTACTCCAATCTGGCGGCCTTTCTTCTCCAGAGGGCTGGCAAGGGGATCTTCGGCCGATAGTTTCAGGCCCGGGTGGCGGAACAGGCCGGAGTCGTCTATCTCCATCTTGGCGTCGAGAGCCAGGTACTCGCCTTTCACGGTGCGTACCAGCGGATTGATTTCGGCAATCATGGCGTCATATTTGCGAAAAACATGGTAGAGTTTATGGAGAATCCCGGCTATCGCGGTTGATTCATCGCCATCAAGCCCGGCTTCTTGTGCCATTTCTTTTGCCTCAGGTAGACCCAGGCCAGTGGAAATGGAAACCTGTCTGGAAACAACCATTTGAGGGTGAGTTTTGGCCGTCTCTTCGATGGAAACGCCACCGGCAGTGCTCAAAATAACCACCGGCTTGCCAGTTAAGCCGTCTATGGTTACACCCAGGTAAAATTCCCGGGCCACTTCTGCTTTTTTCACCACCATAACCCTGTTTACGGGCAATCCTCTGATGGATGATTTCAAAATCCGCCGGGCAATCTCCTCTGTTTGCCGTGGAGACTCAGCAGCCTGAACTCCCCCGGCCAGACCCCGCCCCCCGGTCAGAACCTGAGCCTTGACCACGGCGGGGGTCCCGACTTTTTCGGCGGCGCGGCGCGCCTGCGGAGGATTGTCGGTAACTATGAAATCGGGGACAGGTATACCCTCCTGTCGAAACAGATCGCCGGCTTCAAACTCATACAGCTTCATGTCTGCTTGAAGTAAGTTTACCCCATCACAAAGCATGGAAGAAGAAGGGGGCACGCATTATCCTATATGCCTACGACATCTATCTCATATAGCAACTGTTTCTCCCTGACTCGATCAAAATTAGAAAGTCGCTGCGGTAAACCTGCCAGTTATTAGCTTACACAGCCAGGGGATATTTGCCATAATCCCTTATCGCCCGTATCATCTCGGCATAGTTTTCCGGGTTGACGGCGCCGTGAATCGAGTTGCCGGACATGCAGATGTAGCCTCCTCCCTTGCCCGCCTTGCGGATGCAGTCCTTGACCGCTTCGCGGACCTCCTCTTTACTTCCCCAGCTCAGCAATCTGCCACAGTCAACGTTGCCCATAATACATACTTTATCGCCGTACTTTTCCTTTGCTTCTCCAATGTCCATGCCGGCTACGGGGTCGATCGGGTGGACACCATCAGTGCCGGTCTCCACAATGAGGTCAAAGATGGCCCAGATATTGCCGTCGGTGTGCTTGAGACAGGGTACATCCCGGCTGTGGCAGTAATCAACTATCTTTTTGAGCCCAGGGGTAATGTATTTAGCCGTATGCTTTGGTGCCACCATGGGGCCATTGGTGAAAGCCCAGTCAGCGGTTTCAACGATTATGTCAGCCCCAACGTCAATCAGGTTTTTGACATACCGTCTATAGTAATCATCGGTGATTTCATTTAAACCCTCTACAAATTCCGGGTCTCTTATCATGTCCTTGAATAGTTCATCCTGCTCACGGAGGCTGCCAATGATGGTGGCGAAAGGTCTGACCACGGATATAATAGCCCTCTTTCCCTTAAATCTTTTTACCGTCTCTTCTAGATTTTTAAACCGTGATGGCAGGTCAGGGTCGGGAGGGACGTATTTGGCCAGGTCTTCCTTGGACTTGAGCGCCGGCTCCAAGACCATGGGAATGGCACGTGATACCCCTGAGTACTGCTTGATGGCGCCCCACTGGTCGCGGACGATATGCTTGGCCTCATCGAGCACTTCATAATGGTCTGTTCTTAACTCATGATAGCAAAGAGCATCTAAATCCATGTAATCAACAAAATCCTCGTAGGAAGCACCGGGTTTTAAGGCCTCAATAACCCTCTCATCAATATCGAGTTCAAAAGTAGGAACCATATCCGGTTCCTGGCGGTGGACTGCCTTCATCACACGCTCTAGATTGGTTAGCGCTTGCATCTTCATTACCCCCGTTATTTATTCAAAAGTTCCTTGGCTTTTATCACTGCTTCCACAGCGTCACGTGCGTAGGCGTCGGCTCCAATCTGGTCGGCAAAAGATTGATTCAGTGGAACACCGCCAACCATTACCTTGACCTTGTTTCTAAGTCCCGCTTCTTTGAGGACATTTATCGTTTCTGGCATCTTGGGCATGGTGAAGGTCAGCAGGGCAGACAGGCCGAGGATATCGTAGCTGCCCTTTTCAATTTCTTCGCAGAAACGTTGTGGAGGAATGTCTCTGCCGAGGTCGGTGACTTCCCAGCCGTTTCCCTCCAGCATCATGATGACGATATTCTTCCCGATGTCATGAAGGTCACCCTCAACCGTGCCAATGACGTATTTCCCAGCATAGGCAGCCCCTGTGCTGGAAAGCTCGGGTCTCAGTAGCACAATTGAGGCTTTCATGGCGTCGCCGGCCATAAGCAGTTCCGGCAGAAATATCTGGCCACTTTCAAAGTCCCTGCCCACGAGGTTCATCGCCGGCAATAAACCTTTGTCCAGTATCTCTTTGGCGGGCACCTGTGCCGCCAGGGCTTTTTGCGTGAGCTCGGCTGCTTTGTCAACTTGCCCATCAGCGACACTGTTAGTTAGTTCATCAAAATTAAACATGGTCTCTCATTTCACCTCCAGTATTTTTTAACGCTACTGTATTTGATATTGTATCACAGTACGGCAAATAAATCGGCTTGACCTCAATTCAGGCCTAGAAGTGACAATGTATCCCGATGGATTATTTGCTCCAGAAGCTCCTGTGGGACCTCTGGAAGGTTGTGTTTTTTGATAAAATCATTCAGGCTGCGTAACCCGTCTATCGCCTCCTGAGGCATCGTTATCGGATAATCAGAGCCCAGAAGCAGCTTATTCATCACTCCCCATTCATATGCCATACGAAGGCCGTTGTAAAATAACCAAGGACGATAAAATCGCCCTGAAACATCAGCGTAGACATACGGATGTTTCCTTATCACGACGAGGCAGTCCTCTTGCCAGGGATGACCGATATGAGCCATGACTATACGCAGCTCGGGAAAGCGAATGGCAATCTCGTCCATTACCAGCGGGTGGGCGTAGCGGATGGGTGCATCACGTATCGGCGAGGTTCCCTGATGAAACAGAACGGGCAGGTTCCACTCCTGGGCTTTGGTGTAAACGCGCAGCGCATTTTCTCCCAGGGGCTCGAAATTCTGATAGTTCGGTCCCAGCTTCAATCCGCGCAGTTTGAGGTCGTGGTAGGCTCTCTCCATTTCCGCCATCGCATCCGGTGCATCCGGCCACACGGACATGAAGCCAATGACTTTCTCCGGTGCCTGCGCCACCAGTGCGGCGGTGGCATCGTTGACCTTTCTGGCGTCTTTCTCGCCAATGACGGCAGGACGGTCCGGAGGCATGGCGATGCCGAAGGAAATAACCCTGTCCACCGGCTCCATTGCCTTGAAGAAATCGCTATGGGTGGTGGTGATCCTGACCGGTTTATCCGGCCTCATCTGCTGGTTAACGATTTCCTCTCCCGGCGGCACTTCTGAGACATGGGTTGGCACATGGGTATGTACATCAACTATCATTGCTCACACTCCTAATAAATACGAATCCGGTCGCTGTTGAACTCACGATACATTCTATCATTAAAAACCATTTTATACCTGTTTATACTCATAATTCCAGCAAAAAGCAGGGAAGAGCCGATGCAGACTCTTCCGAAAAAGCAGTCTGGAGATAATTCCAGTTAGCTAATTACTTGCGGGTGGTACCGGCTCTGCCGAATGCCTGGCTGATGCGGTCGATGATGATGGCCACGATGACGATGGCGAAGCCAGCCAGAAACCCCCGGCCCACGTCAAGCCGCTCAATACCGCGCAGCACTTCTAGGCCGAGTCCAGAAGCGCCGATCATTGACGCAATCACGACCATCGCCAGTGCCATCATAATTGTCTGGTTTACCCCGGCCATTATGCTCGGGCGCGCCAGAGGCAGCTGGATTTTGAAGAGGAGCTGTGCTCCGGTACAGCCGAAAGCCTTGCCGGCTTCAACTGTTTCCGCTGCCACCTGCCTTATGCCTAGGTTGGTAAGGCGGATGCTGGGGGGCACGGCATAGATAAAGGTGGCAACTACTGCGGGAACTTTACCCAGCCCGAAGAAAAACACTGCTGGAATAAGGTAGACAAAGCTGGGCATGGTCTGCATACCATCGAGAATGGGCCGGATGGACTGTTCAAACCGGTCACTCTTGGCGGCGGTAATGCCCAGCGGGATGCCGATTAATACCGAAACAAAGACGGCGGTTACGATTATGGCCAGCGTGGTCATGGTGTGGTCCCACAGACCAATCAAGCCGATAAATAACAGCCCTATAACGGTCACCGTGGCTACCCAGTGTCTAGCTACCTTCCAGGCGAGAATGGCTAAGATAAGTATCAGTGCCCACCAGGGTATCCACCAGAGAAATCTTTCAATATAAACCAGCGGAGTCCGGATGCCGATGGTAATGATATTGAATACTGAGGACAGTGTAACTGTAAGCCAGTCAACAGCAATATTTATCCATTCCCCTAATGGAAGGGCGAATATTTCCGGGAAGTCAAACATATAGA
Source organism: Dehalococcoidia bacterium (assembly GCA_011174815.1). GTDB lineage: Bacteria > Chloroflexota > Dehalococcoidia > Dehalococcoidales > RBG-16-60-22 > E44-bin89. The sequence continues at coordinate 19,820 of DUFF01000082.1, forward strand.
CTATTTCCTGTTGCCTATAATCAGATACCCCCGCCCGGTTTGAGAGCGGTTCCGGTGGAGGCGGGGGTATCAGGCGACTAATGTTATTTTATTCCGCTGTTCCCTGAGGTTCCACGATGCCCTGCGCTACGGCATCTTTCACCTTGGCAGCCACGTCTGCCGGGACGAAGGAGACCCAGATGTCTTCCCGTTCTTTGATAGCCCAGATGGCAGCGTCAAATGGCTCGGCGTCATTTTCTTCCATGTAGGCCAGGGCCTGGCCCAGGGTCTTGGTATCCATCTTCCACTTGCCGAACATCTCAACCAGTTCCGGTGCCTTGTCGGGCAGGGTCTTGTGGCCAACGATGAACAGCTCGTTGGGGGGGTAGGCACAGCCGTGGTTTTCCTCCCAGACAGCCTCGTCATAGGACGGCTCTTCAAGACGTGTCAGATCCAGCTTGCCGCTAATCCAGGTCGGACCCCACTCGTAGGTCAGGTGGGGTTCGCCTTTTTCATAGGCGCCGTACAGAGCAGCGTGGAGGGCCTCGCTACTGCCCGGACTCTTGAGGTTATAGTATTCATCCAGCCCGTAGGCTTTAACCTGGTCCATGTTGATTTTTTCGCATTCCCAGCCGGGCACGCAGGTGATAATCGCACCCTTGCCCGGGTCCTCGGGGTCGGCAAAGAGTTCCACCATTTCCGGCTTTTTCAGGTCTTCAACGCTCTTCAGGTCCGGGGCCATAGGCTGAATGCCGCGAGTCGAGTCGCCCTCGATAACGTAGGTGGGCACTACGAAGCAGCTCTGCCAGTTATCATTGTTCAGGATGCCTAGGTGTATGATATCGCCGGCGGCTATTCCCTCATCATAGGCTTCTTTCTGATTCTGCATCCAGCCCTCGAGGAAGACGTCAAGTTCTCCAGCGCGGGTTGCCTGGAGCAGGGCGATGGTCTTACCACCAATAAGCTCTACCGGATAGCCATAGCCGTGCATAATGATTATCCGGGCAAGCTCTGACTGGAAGTGAGCGCTGCCCCAGTTTAGGTCAGAGATTTTGATTGGCTCTTTTTCCTTCTCGCCACAGCCTACTAAGACCATGCTTACGATAATGATGGTCAGCAGTAAAAAGGTTACAATTTTTCTCAATACACTTTCTCCTTTCTCTTTGTTTTCGTCACCCTTGGTGCGTGGTGACCTTAGGCGCACCGCTATTTTCCCCGTTGGATTGCACGGCCTTGAGCAGCGCTGCCCGGGTAATGATGCCCACTAGACGCCGCCCTTTATCCAGTGCTGCCACTGGCATATCACCTTCCGATATCAACGGCAGGCCCTGTTCCAGTGTGGCATCAGGTGAAATGGTGGGGAATTCCCGGCGGGCAACTTCCCCGATTTTGGTCGCCCCGTTTTCTTTGACAGCCAGGGCATCTTCCAGAGCGAGGGCACCCTCACAGACCCCATTCGCGTTAACGATAAAGGCAAAATCGACACCTTTTTTCTCCATTTCCTCAACGGTGGCTTTTACTGATTTCTCCCCATCGGTAACCAGTGGTGGCTCCTCTATGATGGTACTGACTGGAACCACCTTGCCACGGGGGACATCTTTTACGAACTCGCGTACATAGTCGTCGGCAGGCATGGTGACAATCTCTTGCGGGGTACCCAGCTGGATTATGGCTCCATCGCGCATAATGGCGATGCGGTCGCCGAGAGTCAATGCTTCGAGAAGGTCATGGGTGATGAAAACCACTGTTTTCTTAACCTTGGAACGCAGATTAAGGAATTCCTCCTGCATCTGCCGACGAATCAGTGGGTCTAGGGCACTGAAAGGCTCATCCATGAGCAGTATCTCCGAGCCGATGGCCAGAGCCCTGGCCAGCCCGACCCTTTGCTGCATACCGCCGCTTAGCTCCTGAATCCGGGAGCTCTCCCAGCCACTCAACTCAACCAATTCCAGCGCTTTTTGGGCGTTCTCCATACGCTCTTTCTTGCTGTCACCGCGTACCTCTAGCCCAAAGGTGACATTGTCAATAACCGACCGGTGTGGCAGGAGACCGAAGTGCTGAAATACCATGCTCAGTTTGTGACGGCGCAGTTCTCTGAGGTCATGTTCATCCATCTCACCGATGTTAGCGCCTTCGATGAAAATGGAGCCGCTGCTGGGCTCTATAAGGCGATTTATACAGCGTACCAGCGTTGATTTACCGCTGCCGGAAAGTCCCATAACCACAAAGACTTCATTATCCTGAACCTCGAAGGAGACATCCCGGATAGCGATGACGTGTCCTGTTGCTTCTCTGATCTCCTGCTTGGAAGCCCCGTTTTCAATTAAATCGCGTATGCTCTCCGGGCGAGGGCCAAAGATTTTCCATAACCCTTGGCAGCGTATCTTATGGTTGTTATCAGCCATAATAACATAAAAGTCCAGAATAAAAGGGAATTAAAAGTGGGGAAAATTGGCAGGGGAGGCCAATCAGCCTCATATAATGAAGCTACCCTCAAGGCCAGCCGGCGGGAACTTTACATAACCTCCTTACAAGTTTATTTTGATTTCATATAATGCCTGACGGCCTTCAAAGCTACTGTACTTTAACAGACGAAAAATGATAAGTCAAAAGCAAAAAAACTGAATAAACTGGTTTAAATGGAACAGTAAAGCATTATATTACCCGTTACCAAAATATCATATAAAATACGTCCATATACTTTAAAATACTCCGTTATACTCCTGATTTAGCACCATGTTATATTTAGCATTATCGGTGGAGGATTTGTGTTAGAATTTTTTCGCTGTGAAGCATTTTTTGGTACTCTTTCCCGGTTATGAAGGCTCACCATTGCAAATCTTGTTTTACAGCGTTATTATTAGTTGCGGAAATTTGCGGCAAAAAGGAGGTGATAAACCTCATGGCTGAACTGAAGGAGAGGAGAAAGGAGTTCCGGACCACAGTTGATGGGATTCTGGTTGACAGGGTATACAGCGCAGATGATGTGCCGGAAAATGAAGTTGATACCAGTCCGCCGGGAGAATATCCCTTTACCCGTAACATAATGCCCGCCGGTTATCGCACCAGACTATGGACGATGCGACAGTATGCCGGCTTTGCCACCGTGGAAGAAACAAATCAGCGTTACAAGTATCTTTACCAGCAGGGTCAGACGGGGTTCAGCGTTGCCTTTCACCTGCCAACGCAGATGGGCTATGATTCAGACCATCCCCTGGCGCTTCCCGAAGTCGGTCGAGTTGGGGTGGCCATCGATTCGTTAAAGGATATGGAAGACCTCTGGAACGGTATCCCGCTTGGTGAGGTAAGCACCTCGATGACCATCAATGCGACTGCTCCCATTATACTGGCGATGTATATTGCAGCCGCCGAGAAACAGGGCGTAGCGCAGAATCAGCTTATGGGAACGGTACAGAATGACCTGCTGAAAGAATATGTTGCGCGGAACACGTATATCTTTGCCCCCGAGCCATCAATGAGGCTGACCACAGATATATGCAGCTACTGCGCGCGGAATATGCCGAAGTGGAACTCGATAAGCATCAGCGGATACCATATGCGTGAAGCCGGGGCGACCGCCATTCAGGAGGCCGCCTTTGCTTTGGCCAACGGTATCGCTTACGTACAGGCGATGATCGACCGTGGAATGGACGTCGATTCTTTTGCTCCGCGCTTCTCCTTTTTCTTCGCCGCCTTTACCAATCTCTTTGAGGAGGTGGCCAAATTCCGGGCACTGCGGCGCGTCTGGGCAAAGATAATGAAGGAGAGGTTCAATGCCCAGAACGAACGGTCCATGATGCTCAAATTCCATGTCCAAACCGGCGGCTGCACTCTTGCCGAACAGCAGCCGCTCAACAATGTGGTCAGGGTGGCCATACAGGCGCTGGCGGCGGTTCTGGGCAGCTGCCAATCACTGCACACCAACTCGTATGACGAGGCGCTGGCCCTGCCCAGCGAGGAAGCGGTGCAGCTGGCCCTGCGAACACAGCAGATACTTGCTTACGAGAGCGGCGTCGCTGACACCGTCGATCCAGTGGGCGGCTCTTACTATATAGAATGGCTGACCAATCGGATAGAGGAAGGCGTACAGCAATATATCGCCACAATCGACAAGATGGGCGGAGCACTGGAAGCAATCAAGAGGGGCTATATTCAGAGGGAGATAAGGCGGTCGGCCTACAACCATCAAAAAGCGGTGGATGCGGGCGACCAGGTCGTGGTTGGTGTCAACAAATATACCTCAGAGGAGCCCCTGGACCTGGAGCTTCTTGAGATAGATGAGAGCGTCGCCAGAAAACAGATTGAGCGACTGCAGAAGCTAAAAAGCGGGCGAGATAAGGAAAAGGTTCGCCAAACTCTGGAGAAGGTGCGCCAGGTAGCCGAAAGCACGGAAAATATCATGCCGGCTCTAATTGAAGCGGTGAAGGCATATGCAACGGTCGGAGAAATATCTGACGCATTGAGAGGCGTTTTCGGCGAGTATAAAGAGCCGAGCCTGCTGTAAGGCATGTTTTTCGTATTCGGGGGGAATATAAATTAATGGTAGATAGAAAAGTACGGGTACTGATAGCCAAACCGGGCCTCGACGGGCATGACCGCGGCGCCATCGCCGTAGCTCAGGGACTGAGGGATGCGGGAATGGAGGTCATCTATCTGGGGCTGCGTTTAACCCCGGAGCAGATTGCGGAGGCCGCGATACAGGAAGACGTTGACGTTATCGGGATGAGCTGCCTTTCCGGTGGCCATCTGACGCTATTCTCAAAAACGATGGATAGTTACCGAAAGAAAAGCAACAAAAAAGTCGTGTTCATCGGGGGTGGCATCATCCCCAAAAAAGATGTTCCGAAGTTGCAGAATGCCGGTATCGCGGGAACTTTTGGCCCGGGAACACCTATCCATGAGATTGTCAGCTTTATTAAGGCTGAACTGGGGAAGATAAGCGATGATAAAGAAGATTAACCATATCGGCATTGCCGTGAACAGCATTGACCAGTCACTGAAGCTCTATACCGGGGTGCTGGGCCTGAGCCTCAAAGAAATTGAGGTTGTCGAGGAGCAGCGGACCAGAACCGCCATTCTGCCGGTGGGCGAAAGCAGCATCGAACTGCTTGAATCGACTGACCCGGAAAGTCCAATTGCCAGATACATTGAGAAGTTCGGTGAAGGGATACACCATCTGGCGCTGGAGGTGGATAATATCGACGATGCGTTGAAACAGGTGGCGCAGAGCGGCCTGCCCTTAATCGATGAGACGCCGCGGAAGGGTGTTGAGAACACAAACATCGCTTTTCTGCATCCCAAGGGTACGGGCAGGGTGCTGCTGGAACTGGTGCAGAGATAACTGACCGGAACGCTCCCTGACGCTACGCAGTAATCAAGATGAGAAAAATCCTGCCTTTGCTGATTATCCTGATAATGGTACCGGCAGCGGCTCCTTCCTGTCAGCCAGGCGCACCCGTCGCCCAAGAGCAGAGACTGGAACTGATAGAAGAGATCAAAGCGTTTGAGAGAAAACTTGGATTTCTTGAGACCGATAATTTTAAGACCTACAGCCCGGAAATAGGTGCCTATGATTACCTGTTTTACACCTCCAGCACTCAGCTTCCTTACTCGCTTGATGACCCCGCGTTGATAGCGGCCATCGGCACGCGGGACAGCGTCTACATCGATTTTCAGAAGTACGATGCCTATTTCTATTCCATTCCCTCCGTAGCTGGAGAGGGCACGCCGGTAACCGAGTCCTTGCTGCAGGCGCCCCTCTACCGCTTTATCCAGGTCATCTTTCATGAGGACTGGCATGAGCAGATTGACCTGCCTCACGGGCTGGAGGAGCCCTCTGCGGAGGTAATCGGCTATGCCGCCGCAATGCTGTTTACCAGAGATAAGTTCGGTCAGGATTCACCGGTCTATCGAACTTTGCAAAAGCATTTCGACAGAAAATCCAGAGAAAGCGAGGTTTACCGGGAATATTACGCAGAGCTCGATGCCCTCTATGCGCAGTATCATGAGGGCAAGCTTTCCGAACTGGATACATTGATAAGGAAAGCCCGTCTGCTGGAAGCCATGGGCAATGATCTGTATGACATCTGGGGCGGCAAACCGGACCAGCTGAACAACGCTTTCATCGCCTTCCAGATGACCTATTTGCGGTACTTTCCTCTGATGCAAGAGGTTTTGAAGGCAACCGATTTCGACCTCACAAAAACAATCTCGATATTCCTTTCCATGCCGGAGCAGGGAAAGGTCTCTGATACCCTGGAACAGGTAAAGGGTATAGAAAGGCGGGTTGCGGACTATTTATCCCGCAATCTGTAGAAATCTTATGATTTTCACCGCTTGTCCATCCCTGTGACCGTTTATGCCCCGTAATACGGAGATAAATCGTTTTCCTCGCGTTTTCCATATCATGATTAATGGTGTAATATGTCTAAAATTTTGTTTGCCAAGGGGTGGTTAATGGAGCAGCAGGACAAATTGCAGTGGATTTATTCATCCCGTAACAACGAAGAACTGGCGGAGCGGTATGACCAGTGGGCGAAAGAATATGATGCCGACCTGGAGCATGATTTCGGCTGGCAGGGTCCTGAGTTTACTGTGGATTTATTTGCCAAATATGTGCCCAGAGACGCCAGAATACTGGATGCCGGCGCCGGGACCGGTCTCGTTGGCGTTGTTCTGGCACAAAAAGGTTATCGAAATATAGCAGCGATGGACCTTTCCCGAGGGATGCTCGAGGAGGCGCGTCAGAAAAACGTGTACGCTGAATTTCACCAGATGGTGATGGGCGAGGCGCTGGATTTTCCCACCGATTCATTCGATGCCGTCATCAGCGTCGGTGTGCTGACGCTGGGACATGCCCCGGCAAGTTCTCTTGACGAGTTGCTGCGGATTACCCGGCCCGGCGGTTACATCGTGTTTTCCCTGCGTCCTGATGTCTACGAGAACAATGGTTTCAGGGAGAAGATGACTGGTTTGGAGAAGTCCGGTAAATGGGAACTCGCTGAAGTGAGCGAGAAAAAGCAGGTGCTGCCCAAAGGCGAGCCGGATGTATATCATCAGCTCTGGGCGTACAAAGTCCTTGTGTAGCTGGCACCGTATGGGGCAGAGGAGGAATTCAACCTTTACCCGCGGGACATACTTTCAGGCATTCGTCGCAGGGGATGAGTTGCCCGTTTCGGTCTTTCTTCATCACCTCGATTCGGGAAAGGCACCTGGAGATGTCGGCGACTCTATACGGCTCGATTATACTTACCGGACACGCCTCGAGGCATAGAGAGCAGTTGCGGCAAAACGGGCTTTCCATCTCTTTTTGAGTTGCCTCATCCTGTGATTGAGATGGGGCATCTATTTTGATTGCAGCCAAACGAAGGCGCGGTCCATATTTGTTGTGCAGAACTAGGGAGTTTTTGCCCCGTTTGCCTATTCCAGCCTGAACGGCAAGTTCCTTGAGGTTTAATTGCCCCTGGAGAGGATAGCCGTATCTGCCGACCGGTTCAGCAGCGTAACCTCTCTCCCTGATGAAGCTGAGGGCTGATTCCAGCAAGGGAGACATGTACTTCTGGAAGCCGAAAAGTTTGATTTTATTATTTTCTAGTCCGAATTCATCAAGGTTGCGTTCTGGCTTTGACTCAAGGCCAACAATCAGCAGTTTGCCGTAGCCGGCATGCCCGGCGATTCCGACAACGTCAAATAAGGAACCGGTGAAGTCCAGTATTTCCGGTATGCTATTTCCCATATTTCTCCCTTTTGGTTCAGGCCATAGGCCCCTATAGGTTCAGCGTCTCGGACAAGCGCAGGAGGTCAAGGTCCAGCGGCTTTTTACCGGTCACGACCTCTGACAGCGGTGTCGGTGTAATCTGACCCTTGTTCAGGCCGGCCAGCACACCGAATTTCCCTTCGGCAATGTATCCGGTGGCGGCGGCACCGAGTCTGGTGGCGAGCAGCCGGTCGAAGGCCCCGGGGCTGCCCCCGCGCTGGACATATCCCAGGGTGGTAATTCTAAGGTCAAACCCCAGTGCTTCGTGGTGCTCTGACAGGTAGTGTTCCAGGCCGCGGGCATTGTATTTGGCACCTTCGGCAACGACGATAAGGGCATGGGCTTTGCCGCGCTCGTAGGCTGTGCGTATCGCGTTGACCACGTCTTCGGCATCGGTTTCGAACTCGGGGATGACGATGTATTCCGCGCCGCCGGTGATGCCCGTCACCAGCGCCAGATAACCGCAGTCGCGTCCCATTACCTCCACGATGAAGGCACGGTGGTGTGAGGAGGCAGTTACCTTGAGCTGGTCTATCGCCTGAAGCGCCACATCAAGGGCGGTGTCAACTCCTATAGTGATCTCGGAGCCACAAAGGTCGTTGTCTATCGTTGAGGCCACGCCAACCACCGGAAAGCCCATCTGGTAAAGCGCATGGGCACCGGTCTGCGAGCCATTGCCACCGATGACCACAAGGGCCTCGATAGCCTGTTCCTCAAGGGTGCGAAGCGCTTTCCGCCGGCCCTGTTCGGTCTCAAATTCAGGACAGCGGGAGCTGCCGAGAATGGTGCCGCCCTGCTGGATTATGCCGCTTACATCACGGGCACCCATTAAGGTCACGTCGTTGTTAACGAGACCGGAGTAGCCGTGCTGAATACCGATAACCTCCCACCCTTTGTTGATGCCGGTACGTACCACAGCGCGGATGGCAGCGTTCATACCGGGAGCATCGCCGCCGCTGGTCAAAACGCCAATCCGTTTCATTTCTCCTCCTTGGCCATTGCCGCAATCAAGTGCGGGTTATTTAAGTTTAGGCAAAAAGCTGGTGTTTTGCAATGCTATCGGAGGGTGGACGTTTGCCAAGCACAGAGACAGGCGTATATAATCGTTTCTCAGGTGGAAATGTAAATGACCAAGCGTATCAAATGCCTGTTACTGCTTTTAGCCCTCGTAATTATTATGGCTCTGGTTATCTATATCCTGTCCGCAGTAACTTTTACCGACCCGAATTTCGAGGCTACGGTACGGGAAGGCATGGAGAAACCCGGCGGCATAATATATACCTGGGACATGAAAAGGCTCGATTATTTTACTGCTTCCGCGAGGGAAATCGTCCGCATCAAGGGGCTGGAACACTGCACCAACCTGCGAGGGCTGATTCTCTGGAATAACCGGATAACCGATATTTCCCCACTGGCTTCACTGACCAAACTGGAGAGGCTCTATATAGGCAAAAACCTTATCGCCGATATCTCGCCGCTTGCCCCTCTCACCCGGCTCACCGAACTGAACCTCGGCATTAACCGGCTTCAGGATGTATCCCCGCTATCGGCGATGACTAACCTCGTCTGGCTTGACCTGTGGAACAACCGGATAACAGATATTTCGCCTCTTGCCTCTCTCACCGGACTCAAAATGCTCTATCTCAGCAGCAATCAGATGAGCGACATATCTCCGCTGGCCTCCCTTACCAATCTCACCAAGCTCTATCTGGGCGACAATGAAATAAGTGATATCTCAACGTTAGCTTCACTGACGAAGATAAGATGGCTGCGACTCCAGGGCAATGAGATTACTGACCTTTCACCATTGAGGACTCTGTCAGACCTCGAAGAGCTGTGGTTGCAGGATAACCAGATAAGCGATATCTCACCCCTCATCGAAAATGAAGGGCTGGCTGCGGGAGACAAGGTTCATCTGGAGAACAATCCGCTGGATGAGCGGTCCGTCAGCGATTTTATCCCGCAGCTTCAAAAAAGAGGCGTGGCCGTAACCTGGTGATGTCCTGACGCAGAGCCAAGGGCGCCTTACAGCACACCAATGCCGGGACTTAAAATATTATTGGGGTCGAAGACCTGCTTGATGCCACGCATCAGTTCCCAGATTTTTCCATCAGGGCACAGGTCCAGGTCAGCTAACCGGATAACCCCCAGGCCGTGTTCGCCGGTGATAACGCCACCGAGTTCAATCGCGTCTTGGTATACTGCCCTCTTCACCTCGCGCAATATGCCCTTTTCGGCCAGGTCCACCATAAGGTGGGGGTGAAGGTTGCCATCGGCAGCGTGCCCGTAGGTGGGAATCTTCACATCGTAACGCTGCGCAACAGCATCTACCCGGTCCATCATCACCCCAATGCTTGCCGGCGGCACGGTTATATCCAGCACGTCGGCCACCCTGGGTTTTAACGAACTGTATACCTCGCTTCTTATTTTGAGGATATTGGCCTGCTCCTCCCGTCTTTCTGCAATCAGAATGTCCACCGCGCCGTTCCGCTCACAGATGTCTGATACCCGCTCGCCCTGCGAGTAAACCTCATCCTCGCTATCACCGGTGAGGATAACCATCAGGTATGCCAGCCCTTTGGTGGCTGGCCATGTCATGCTCAATCGTCTGGCCGATATTTCAATGACATCACGCTCAACGTACTCTATGGCCAGCGGGATTACTCCGCTCTGCAGTATCTGGGGAACGGTGTCAATGGCTTTATGGCGGCTGTCATACGAAATGACGAGCGTGCCGCTGCTGTTGAACTTCGGGCAGAGCCGGAAAATAACTTTAGTTATCACGCCAAGCGTGCCGTTACTGTTGATGAGCAGGTGCATCAGGTCAAGTCCCTGATTGTTTTTCAACAATTTGCCTCCGGTGGTGATTATTTCACCGGTCGGCAGCACCGCTTCCAGCCCGCGGACAAAGTTGCGGATGACACCATATTTTACTGCCCTCGTTCCTCCCGCGTTGCAGGCGACCAGCCCGCCAACGTGTGCGCCCTCGTCACCGGGATGAGGAGGGAAGAACAGGCTAGCCTCTTCCACCGCCTTTAACATATTGCCGAAGGGCACACCAGCTTCGGCGACAACCATCAGATTGTTCCGGTCCACCTCGATAATCCGGTCCAGTCTCTCCATGGAAAGAAGAATGCCATCAGCAATGGGCACAGCACCGCCACATATTCCGGTACCGCCGCCCCTGACGAAGACGGGCGTCTTTTCCTGATTGGCCATTTTCAGTATGGCCGAGATTTCTTCGGCGCTCGCCGGCTTTACCAGGACCACGTTATCCGCCGGCTTTGGCCGTATGGCATCAGCGGTTTCGTCAGCAAGATACCTCTCCATCTGTTCCCGCTTAGCTACTACCCAGTCCCTGCCCACAATTTCCTGCAACTTCTCTGCAATACTCATGAACGGTACCTCTTGATTTTTTCTATTAGTTTGGGGACCACTTCGTAAAGGTCGCCAACGATTCCGTAGTCGGCAATTTTGAAGATGGGAGCTGAGGGGTCGGTATTTATGGCGATGATAACATCCGATTCTCTCATACCGGCCAGATGCTGGACACTGCCGGAAATGCCGCAGGCAAGGTAGATTTTTGGCTTGACCGTATTGCCGCTGAACCCGACCTGATGCTCTTTGCCTATCCAGCTGCTGTCCACTGGAGGTCGGCTGGAGCCGACGGTTGCCCCCAGAAGTCCGGCTAGGTCCGCCAGCAGGGAGAAATCCTCCGCCTTCTTCAGCCCGGCACCGCCGGAGATTATAACCTCCGCGTCGGCAATATTGACCTCCTCTAGCCTCTCTTTTCGTGCTATGGTCAGCAGGGAAGGGACAACTTCCGCATTTTTCCTGATTATTTCTCCCTTACGATTGGTATCTCTCGGCAGGCTTTTCATGACTTTATACCTTACCGTGGCCATTTGCGGCTTGGTTTTAGTTCTGATATGAGCCAGGACATTGCCGCTGAAGGCGGGTCGAATCTGGGTGAAATTTCCGCTATGGTCAATTTCCAGGCCGGTGCAGTCTGCGGTCAACCCCGTGCCGAGTGCCGTTGCCACCCTGGCCCCCAGCGACCTTCCCCAGTGCGTTGCCCCCAGAAGGAGTATCTCCGGCTTCACTTCTCTTACCAGCTTGACCACGTTGTGCTTGTAGTTCAACAGATCCAGGTCACGAAAGATGGCATGGTCGTACAGGTAAACTCTGTCCGCACCATGATAGATGAGCTCCATGGCCGTGTCAGCCATCTCGTGGCCAATCAAAAGACTGGAAAGGTCTCCGCCCAATCTATCGGCCATTTCTCTCCCTTTACCCAGCAGTTCATACGATATTGAATTTATTTCGCCTTCCCGTTGCTCGGCGAAAACCATGACCTCTTGGTTCGACTTCACAACGCATCTCCCGCACCGGGTTTTTCAGTTCAGGTGGCGGAGTAAATCTTCGGCAATCTCGGCGATTGCTTCCTCGGCCGCATTTCGGAAAATCTTGCCTTTCCGGTTTTCCTCAGAAGGGATGATAACCCGGTGCACTCTGGTCGGTGACCCGCGCACGCCGCAACGGCTGATATCGACGAAATCAGCCAGCTCTCTCGTCCCCCATACCTCCACCACGACTTGGCGCGCCTTGACTTTATCCCGGAAGCCGGGTAATCTCGGGATGTTCAGGTCCTTGGTAACGGTGAGCAGCACCGGGAAGTCAGATTCCATGGTGTAGGCGCGCCCACCCATTTCACACTGGGCGACCATCGTTTGTTCCCGTACTTCTAGGCGGGACACATAGGCGATATGCGGTATGCCCAGATGTTCGGCAATCTCCGGGCCGACCTGGCCGGTATCACCATCAACCGTTTTCTCACCGCAGATGATGAGGTCGAATTTCCCCAGTTTCCTGATGGCGCAGGCAATGGTGTATGAAGTGGCCAGCGTATCGGCACCGGCAAATTTCCTGTCTTCAAGCAGCAGGGCGTTATCTGCTCCTCTGGCCAGCGCGTCTCTCAGCGATGATTCTGCCCGGCACGGCCCCATACTGATGACGGTGACCGTACCACCCATATTCTCCTTCATCTGGACTGAAACCTCCAGAGCATGGAGGTCAAAGGGATTTATTTCAGTGCCGGCAGAACTGCGGTCTACCCTGCCTCTCTCCACGTCAAACTTCACCTGATTCATATCCGGCACCTGCTTGAGGGGCACGATGATTCTCATGCCTTTACCTCCGCACTTCTCATGGCAGCTATCTGTAGGTTCAGTCTAGGAAAAATACAGCACTAAAGCGAAATACGCTTTTTAAGCACCTCGAGATTAGACGGGTCGGGGTTGGCTTCACCGCGCTCTATCCTGAGTGTTAGGTCAAGGATCGCCTCATTCATGGGTGTGGGCACACCAGCTATCCTGCCTCTTCTGACGACCTCTCCATTGAGATATTCTACTTCCGTTCGCCTCTTCTTTATGATATCCTGCAGCAGCGACGGACGCTGTGGCACCCCCACTTTCTTTTCCAGCTGGTCAGCAGGGAGGAATTGCTTGTTCCAGATTGTGGCCATCTTCTCCTTTAATTTTTGCACGGCTTCCATGGTTGTCGTTTCGTCGAACTCAGTAGATGGAACTTCCCATATCGGCTCGATGCTCACGCCTAGGGCATTACCAACCCGGGTGACCTCACCGCCAATAATGATTCTGAGCAGGTATAACGTATCCCTCTGCGCTTCGCTCAGGTAAGATAGTGATGGGCCAACAACGCCGGCTAGAGCGTTGGCCATGGAATTGATCGCCAGCTTTGCCCAGCGCGCTCCCCAGATATTGGTGGTTGCATCACTTGGGCCCACCGCATTAAGTGATGCAGCTACTTCTTTAACACGATTGGTTATCAAGCCGGAAAGCTCGCCAACGGTAAGGCAATGTCTGTCTAAAGGGTCGTGACGGCTAACGTGCCCCGGCTCATAAATGCCAACGGCGATCATGGGTACGCAGCCTATGGTGCGGTTGAAGCCAACCACGCTGGCCACAACTTCGTCATTTAAGGCATTCTGGGCCGATATAATGAAGCCGGTTGGTTTGAGGTATGGTTCAATCAGGTATGTGGACCAGAGAGTATCATAGGACTTGACTGACAGATAGACGATGTCCAGCGGCTCCTTTAGGTTGCACACGTCGCTCAGGTGAAGCGCTTTGGCTGGCACGGTGAACTCGCCATTGAGATCGGTCACTTTGAGGCCATCACGGCGCATTTTCTCTATGTGCGCCGCCCACTGGTCTATTAAGATAACATCGTGGCCATCTCTTATGAGGTAGGCACCTATGGCACCACCTATTGCTCCTGCTCCCAGAATAGCGATCCTTTGGTTCATGCATTTACCCCCTCAATAAAATTTTATTAATTGTTAGAAAGTCGGTATTATAAACAGTAGAATAGTATAGCGCAAAGGGATAAGATGAAACAAATTATCTTAATGCGAAAAATAATTTTATGAGGGAGTATAACTTGAAATGAGTGAACAGAAATTGCCCTATCCATCACTGAATACGCCAGCGGTGCTCGTTGACCTGGATACACTTGAGGCAAATATAAGCCGCATTTCCCAGCTGGCAAAGGAAGCAGGGTTAAAGCTCAGGCCGCATGTCAAGATTCATGAGAACGTGACCGTAGCCCGGAAGCAGATTGCAGCCGGTGCCTGCGGCGTGGAGGCGGGTGTTGTGGAACAGGCGGAGGCAATGGCAGAACAGGGAATAGATGACATCATCATCGCTCATCCGAGCTATTATGGTGGTCCCAAAGGGGAAATACTGAAGAAACTTCTAGGCAAGTCCGACCTGAAACTGGCCGTGGTCGTTGATATGCTGGAGCAGGCGGAAATCATATCGCAAGTGGCCCAGACCGCGGGCCGGACCGCGCCCGTGCTGATAAAGGTTGATCTGGGCAAGAGCGCTCGCTTTGGCATACCGCCGGGCAAGCCGGTTCTCAACCTTGCGACGCAACTCCGCAAGCTGCCAGGTGTTAAGTTTATCGGTATATATGCGCACGAAATGGGTGTCAAACCGACACCTGAGGGCAAGGATGAGGCAGCATTGGAAGCAGCAGAAGTAATGACGGAAATGGCTAGGATGTTGAGAAACGAGGGCATAGAAATAGAGCATGTCTCCGTTGGCGCTTCGTCCACCTTTCCCTCAACGTGCCGTTTCCGCAAAGAAGGTAGATTCCCTGAGTTGACCGAAATTCACCCCGGGGCATTCTTTATCGGCGATATACGCTATATGAGAGCGGGTGGGAACACGCGGGAGGCATGTGCCGTTACGGTATTGACCACGGTGATAAGCGCAGCCCACGACGATTGGGCGGTTATCGATGCCGGCTATAAGACATTCGGCGGCGATACCCTTTTCGAATACCGCGACAGCCCGGATTTCTGGTGGCAGGGCAGGTTAAGTTACGGCTCGGTGCAAAGGCACCCTGACCTGTGGTTAGGGCGTATTTCCGCCGAAATCGGCTTGATATATTATAAAGAGGCCGGGAAAAAGCTGAGATTGGGCGAACGTCTGGAAATCGTGCCCAACAATGCCACCCTGACCATCAACATACACGACCGGATATACGGCGTGAGAAACGGCGCCGTTGAAGAAATAATACCGGTAACTGGCCATGGACGTGGCAACTAGCGGCTTATCCTGAGGTTTCCCTTGCCGGCTATCAGTTTCTCCACCTCATCCAGGGTAAACCAGGCCAGGTCTCCGGGGCAGGAGTGCTTCAGCACAGCTCCCGCATTACCGTATTTCAGGGAAGCCTCAATACCTTTGCCGCTAAGATAGCCATAGAGGAAACCGCCGGCGAAGGCATCGCCGCTGCCCACCCGGTCCACAACCTCAACCTCGTATTTTTGGTCTTCGTAGACTTTACCATCCGCCAGAACGATGGCCGTCCAGTTATTGCGCCACACGGTGATGTTTTCCCGCAGGGTAATGGCCACAATTTTGAAGCCAAAGGTATCAGCCAGCTTTCGGGCGACCTCTTTCCAGTCCTTGCCCTCGATCTGAAATACTCGTGCCGTATCTTCCTCCGTGGTGATCAGCATATCAACATATTGCATCAGTGGCGATAGCCCGGCCTTAGCCTGTTCCTGACTCCATAATTTGGCCCGGTAGTTGAGGTCAAAGCTGACCAGCAGCCTCTTTTCGTGGGCCTTGCGCAGGGCTTCGCCGGTGACCTCAAGGCAGCTTGGGCTCAGGGCAGGGGTAATGCCGGTGACATGAAAGGCCCTTGTCTCGGCGAAGATATTATCCCAGTCAACCATCCCCGGCTGTATTTTAGAGATTGCGGAATTGGCCCGGTCGTAGAGGATGGAGCTGGGGCGGGGCAGCGCCCCGAATTCGAGGAAATAGACACCGAGTCGGTCTCCGTCCGACCACAGGACGTGCGAGGTATCCACACCGTGCTCACGGGCTTTGTTCTGTACCATCCGCCCCAGTGGATTTTTCGGCAGGCGAGTAACGTATGAAGTTTTCAGACCAAGCCTCTGGAGGGTGACCATGACATTCAGCTCGGCGCCGCCTATTTTAACATCGAGGCTCGTCGCTTGCTCAAGTCTCTGGAAATCCTGGGTGGCCAGCCTCAGTTGAACCTCACCAAAGGCAACGACGTCAAACATAATTACCTCCTTGAATAAGCGGCTATTTTTTACGGGCGAACTTCTGTATTGTTCGCGAACCCTTGTCAACTCCAGCGCTGGTCATGGCTACCTCGCCGACATATAAATCTCCCCGTGAGTCAACTGCGATGGCGTGGGGGGCATGGAAAAGCGCTGTGTCCTTGTCCTTTCCCTCATTGCCCCAGCGCGTGAGCAGTTTGCCGTCAATGGTGAAGACGCTCACCCGCAGACACAGCTCAGAGACATAGACGGTGTCCTCCTCGTCAATGAAAACACCGGTAGGCCGGATAACATCCGTCCATTCGGTTATGAATTCACCCTCTGAGGTGAAAATCTGTATCCGGCTGTTCTCCCGGTCTGGTATCCAGACTCGTTCCTGCTTGTCCAGCCAAATATTGTGGGGGAGACGGAACTGCCCCGGGGCACCGCCGGGCTCGCCCCAGGAGAAAAGCAGCTTGCCATCAGGGGAGAATTTGTGCACCCGAGCGTTGCCGTAGCCGTCAGCGATGTATATCTCGCCCGAAGGAGTTACCGCCACGCCGGTGGGGCGGTTAAACGGCGGGGCACCGCGCTGTATCCTGGCCAGGCTCTCCCAGAAGTCCCAGGTTCGGGTGTAGCCGGTATCCGATGCCTGCCCTTTGGTGCCCAGCATCATGAGCAATTCTCCTTCGGTGGTGAACTTGGCGACGATGTGGTTTCTATCGTCGGTGCAATAGATTAAACCATCAGGACCGATGCAGCTGCCGTGGGCACGGTTGAAAAAGCCCTCCCCCCACGAGTTGAGCAAATTGCCTTCCCGGTCGAGGACAATTATGGGGCGCTCGCTGCGATTCAGGATATACAGCCTGTCCTGACCATCTATGCAGATGCCGCCGACATCAAGAAACGACCATCCTTCAGGTAGTTTCGCCCATCCGTCAACTAGTTCGTATGTGTATTTACCGGTACCGAATGGCATTTTGAATTCCTCCTTCTTTGCTTTATCTGTAATTTTTTATTTCGCCGCTATCGTGCGGCCGGGTGTACAGTGTTTGTGCCCTGAGCAAATCCACCATCAACCTTGATATATTCAGCGGTGACAAAGTCCGATGCCTTACTGGCGAGGAAAATGGCCGCGCCGGCGAAGTCAGCCGGGGCACCCCAGCGGCCGGCAGGAGTCCGGTCAAGCACAAATTCGTCCAGTCCGGGGAAGTCTCTGCGGGCAGATACCGTCAGGGGCGTGTCAATCCACCCGGGGAGAATGGCGTTGACCTGTATATTGTCCTTGGCCCAGGCGAGCGCCAGCGTGTACGTCAGCTGGACCATTCCAGCTTTGCTGCAGGCGTAACACAGAACCTTGGCCAGGCCGTAAAGAGAGGTCATGGAGCCGATATTGATGATTTTGCCGCTGCCGGCTTTTTTCATCGCCGGGTAAACCGCTTTGGCGCAGAGGAAAGCGCCGCGCAGGTTTATGCCCAGTATCCAGTCCCATTCCTCAACTGTATATTCCTCGGGCGCTTTACGGATATTGACGCCAGCGTTATTGACCAGCGTGTCGATTCGTCCGAACTTATCCAGCGCCTGTTTCACGCCGTTCTGAATGCTTTCTTCCTGACCCACATCGACCTTCAGCCCGAGCACGCTTACGCCGTACTTCTTCTCGATGTCCTTCACCGCCTTTGCGGTCTTATCCTCGTTGCGGGCGAAGATGACGATGTCGCTGCCGGCGGAAGCCAGACCATCGGCGATCCCCTTGCCGATGCCTCCGTTGCCGCCGGTGACAATGGCCACTTTGCCTGTAAGGTCAAATAAATTTGCCATTACCTCTTTCCTCCTCGTATTTGCTTTTAATGATGATAATCATTCTTTAGATTATTTACAATGATAAGGCGTCGTGCTGACAAAAACATTTAGATTGCTGCCCTTTCCGATAAATTTTTCCTGTGAGCTATTTATTATGAGGGTGTTTTAGAGCACGACCGAGGTAGCCGACCAGTTTCTCGGGTTCGACGGCGAAAAGCCTAGCTCGTTTTATCTGGCGCTGCCCCAAGCTAATCCACCTTTTGGCGTAAAATCCCCATAAGGCAGCGATAATTACGATACCGATAAATGAAAGCACGGCAAAGTATCCCCATTGCCACTTCAGTTCGGGCATGTTCTCGAAATTCATGCCGTAAATCCCGGCTAACAGGGTAAGCGGCAGAAAGATGGTGGCCACTACCGACAGCACTCTCATCGTCTCATTCTGACGGTTGGCCACGGAAGAAAGATAGGTATTGAGGGCATTGTCGGCTCTGTCACGTGTGGTCTGGTTCAGGTCCTGTACCTGTACCAGATGGTCGTAGATATCCCGGTAGAATATCTCTGCTTCGCTTTTGATAATATTGAATTCACCGCGGCTCAAGCGGTTCAGCACTTCTCGCTGGGGAACCATGATTCTGTGTATTCGCAGGGTGGAGCGCTTGAGCTTTAAGATTGCTTCCAGTGTGGCCTGCTGTGGATTGCGAATTACCTCCTCCTCAATTTCTTCGGCGACGTCACTCATCTTATCGATGGTTGGAATAACATTGTCGATCAGCACATCGATAAAAGCATGGGCGAGGAAATCGGCACCGTGCTGCATGGGGCGGCCATCATCTTCTACAAGCTTCCTCACCGCCTCAATGCTGTAAAGGGGCATATTGTGGTTGGTTATCACGAAGTTGGGGCCAAGAAACAAGGCCAGTTCCGTCGTCTCCACTATCTCCGATTCCACAGTGTGGTTGATGCCGTGAACGATTAGGAACAGGTACTCACCAAAGTCATCTATTTTGGGGGAGTGGATTGAGGGACTGATACAGTCCTCGACTGCCAGGTGGTGGAGCTGCAGCTTCTTTTCCAGAAAACTGCCGTCTTCTTCGGTCGTCTCGCTAACATCTACCCAGAGCAGCCCCTTTTTCGACTGGAAAGCCTGAACAATCTCTTTTTCACTGAGCTTCTTGTGAAGTTGACCATTGGGAGCCAGATAATACGCCATGAATGACATGATGCACCTCCGGTGATAGATAATCTTTATTATAGAGTATTTACAGCACTTTGTTTATAACCCACGGCAGGGATTTGAATTATAGACCGATTTTCCTGATTGTCGACACTAGGGTCAAAGGACGATGTTTCTTCCGGGCACCGCTAAAAGTTGCCAAATTTGATAATTTGTAGTATTTTGAAAATAGCAATTCTATCAAGTCGACTTTTCTGGTCAGCTTCAACTAATTTTTTTGTATAAGTTATATGCTGGTGGGTAAAACTAAGCGTTCGGTAACTCGGCGGAAGGCCAAAACACTAATTCTAGGTATCGGGAATCCCATTCTCGGGGACGACAGGGTAGGGCATCTCTTAGTCCAGGAATTATGCAGCTATATTTCAGATCCCGAAATCGAGCTTAAAGAGACCAGCCTCGCCGGTCTGAACCTCTCCGAGCTTCTGTCAGGCTTCGATTCCGCCATTGTTATCGACGCTATCCAGAGTGGTGGTGCTCCGGGAGAAGTGCACTGCTTGCAGCCGAGAGATTTTCATATTGAGAAAGTCAACCAGTATGACCAGCACAGCACAGGCTTGCTACAGGCCATAGAGATAGGCAAAGCCCTGGGGTGGCCTATGCCTGAAAATATTACCATTGTGGCTATAGAAGCCGGGGACGTCACCAGCTTCAGCGATGACCTGACGCCGGACGTTGCCAAAGCAATTCCGGTGGCATTGAAAATCATTCTTGATTTGCTTGGTAGTCCCAGAAAGCAAGAAGTAATTTAACATAAATCTATCTGAGGAGGTTTTTCAATGTGGAAAACCACTAGAGACTCGGGGGCACATGTTGAGGATGCTGTCAAACAGATGCTTCCTCCCTGCCAGATAAAATGCCCTATAAATGAAGACATACAGCGCACCAATGTCCTTATCTCACTTCTGCCGGAGGATATTGAGTCAGCGAAGGCCGGAATAATACAGATTGGCGATTATCTCTACGAGAAAAACCCCTTCTTCAATATATGCGGTTATATCTGCGGTATCTGTGAACTGGAGTGCAATTACAAGACCAAGGGGGGCGCCATCAGGAGAAGGCTGTTGAAGCGATTTCTTTCCGACTACTACACTGATTATTTAAGTCGGAAAAAGAAGACGGAAACTATCAAAGACCGCGAGGATGTTGCTATTATGGGTGGTGGCCCTGGCGGACTCATGTGCGCTTACATTCTGAGCCAGAGAGGTTACCGGACAACGATATTTGAAGCGTCCAATCGACTTGGTGGCGCACTGTGGCTCATTCCCGAGTACCGGTTGCCCCGGGATGTACTGCAGAATACCCTGGATAGTCTGATAAGGATTGTGGGCATAGACGTGCAATACGGCGCCAAGGTAGGCGAAGATGGATTCACTTTAGAGCAACTGAAAGCCAAGGGATATAAGGCAGTATTCGTCGCCAAAGGTACGCCTTATCCCAGGGTGCTTACCTTCGGTAGGGAGCAGGTGGAGGGGCAGGACCTTTCCGGCGTAATGTATGGACTGGACCTTCTCTACGAGGTAAGCCATGGTAATATCGGGCCCGATTATTTTAAGAATAAACGGGTTATCGTGATCGGCGGCGGCAATGTTGCCTTTGATGCGGCTCGAACAGCTAGAAGGCTTGGGGGTGAGGTTACCGTCGTCGCTCTGGAGTGTGAGGACAAAAGCTCCCGGGATGGCCTGCCCGCCGATGAGGAAGAAATACGGGCCGCCTGGGAAGAAGGCTTGAGGATTATCTGTTCCCGTGGCGTGCGAAAAATCATCGGCGAAGGCGGTCAGTTCAGGAAAATCGATTGCCCGCGCTGTACCAGCGTATTTGATGAAGATGGTTTCAATCCACAATTTGATTGCACTGACTGTGTTGAGATAGAGGGAGATATACTGATAATCACCATAGGGCAGGCAGCGGACAAGGCCTTTCTGCAGAGAGAGGGGCTGCTGGACGAAAGAGGAAGGTTGGCCGTTGACTCATTCACCCTGCAGAGCCTGCTGAACCCTTCTGTTTTTATCGGCGGTGATGTACGGCGCATCGGTTTTATGGTGGAAGCGATGAAGGAGGGCATCGAGGCTGCCGAATCCATCCACAGATATCTGAGGGGTCTGCATATGCGCTGGGGCAGAAAAAGGGATTATGAGGCACTGGGCCTGCCGCAGAGGACTAGCTACAAACAACCTACCGATGTGGTCTGGATACCGCCGGAAAAAAGGATGCATTTCCAGTTATTTGAAAGAGGTCTCACCTTGAAGGAGGCAATAGAGGAAGCCAGGCGATGTCTTACCTGCGGCCCTTGCCTCTCCTGCAAGGCCTGTATTTCCATCGGCTTCGAGAAGTCACTGTATGCAGTTGCGGTTGATGAAGAGAGGTGCAGCGGCTGTGGTGCCTGCGTATATGCCTGCAATTATGATGCCGCTCGCCTGGTAGAGCGTGATGGCAAGCTTGTGTCGGAAACTGACATGTTCCGCTGCAAATCATGCGGTATGTGTGTCGCTGCCTGTCCCTCTGAAGCGAGGGCACTGGTTGATGATGCCACCTACGACAGGATAGAAACTACATTTTCGTTGCTATCTTGATATTAATGGGAAGGTGAAGGAATGAGCGATTTTGAGCCCAAAATAGTTTGTTTTTCCTGCAAATTCAGCTGGGGCTATCTGGCAAACGAGACTTCTTTATCCTCGCAGATTAAAAACTGGATACCCATTATCTGCAGCGGCAAGGTTGATGCCAAGCACATCATGGAAGCATTTAAACACGGGGCGGATGGTGTCCTGATTCTGGGGTGTCCAGAGGGCGATTGTCATTATCAGGACGGCAATTTTGAGACGAAGAAGCGGGTGCAACTTCTACACAAGGTGCTCGACAGCTATGGAATCGAGCCGGAAAGGGTCAGAATGGAGCTCTCGCTTGACCCGGAAGGGAAGCGTATTCCAGAGCTGGTGAAGAGCATGAGTGAGACGGTCAGAGGACTGGGGCCGGTCAGGCAAATATGACCTGCTTGAAGCAGTGAATTAACCACGAGATTTTTAAAGAGAGGGGAAAAAGATGGTCGCTAAACCAAAAGTAGCCATATGCTGGCTCGGTAGCTGTGGCGGTTGCGATGAAGCTGTCGTTGACCTTAATGAAGCCATCCTGCAGGTAACCTCGGCAGTTGACGTTATTTTCTGGCCGGTGGCCCTGGATTTCAAGTACCATCACCTTGAAGCTTTGGAAAAAGGTGAGGTCGCGCTGAGCATCATCAACGGCCATATCAGGAATTCAGAGCAGGAAGAGGTGGCCAAGCTGCTCAGAGAGAAATCGCAGCTGGTGCTGGCATTCGGCGCCTGCGCCTGTTTCGGCGGCACGCCCGGTATGGCCAATTTCCGGAGCAAAGAAGATATTTTTAACTGGGTTTACCGGGATGCACCCACCGTGGTGAACCCGAAGGGCAACTACCCCCAGCCCAGGTCGCAGGCAAATGGAAAAGAGCTGACATTGCCAGAATTCTATGAGCAGGTTTTCGCCCTGAATCAGGTCATTGACGTTGATTACTATCTGCCGGGGTGTCCCCCTCCCCCGGACCTTATAGCCAATGCCGTTAATGCGGTGCTTGAGGGCAAGCTGCCACCCAAAGGCTCCACGCTGGCGCCGCACAAGGCGCTGTGCGATACCTGTAAGCGGAATGAGACCAAACCGGACAAAATCTCAATTAAAGATATAAAGCGGATTCATGAGGTTGAAGCCAGCCCTGATACCTGCTTTCTGGCGCAGGGAATACTCTGCATGGGTATCGCCACGCGAGGCGGTTGCGGGGAAAGCTGTATCAATATAAACATGCCCTGCCGGGGCTGCTTTGGACCGGTGGAGGGAGTGGAGGATTCCGGAGCCAAGTTCATCTCCGCCCTGGCGGCCATGCTTGATGCTGAAAACGACGAGGAAATGAAACAGCTTATCGACAAGCTGGATGACCTCGCGGGATACACCTATCGATTCACCCTGCCCGTATCCCTGCTGCAAAGGAAGCGTGCGTAAGAGCGATAAGGAGAAGCTACGATGGCGAAGAAAATAACCATTAACCCCATAACCAGACTGGAAGGTCACGGTAAAATTGAGATTTTCCTTGATGACAAAGGAAACGTGGAGGACGCGTACTTCCAGGTGGTGGAGCTGAGGGGTTTCGAGCGTTTCTGCCTGGGCCGGCCGGTTGAGGAGATGCCGCGGATAACGCCCAACATATGCGGTGTCTGCCCGACCCCGCACAACATGGCCTCCACCAAGGCAGTGGATGACGTTTACAGCGTTGAGCCAACGCCGGCGGCCAAACTGGTGCGGCAACTGCACTACAACGCCTTCATGGTTGAGGACCACTACATTCACTTCTTCTTCCTCTCCGCGCCTGACTTCGTGGTTGGTGCTGACGCTGACCCGGCAGTGCGGAATATCCTCGGACTCATTGATAAGGTGGGACTGGAAATAGGCGGAAAGGTAATTGAGGTGAGAAGAAGATGTCGGGATATCATCCGCCTTATCGCCAGCAAGCCGCCGCACCCGGAAGGAGGACTTCCCGGCGGTGTCCCCAGGGGAATCACCGAGGAGGAAAGGGTCTGGATTAAGGAGACAGCTGATTATACCGTTGACTTCGCCCAATTTGCCCTGAAGCTTTTTAAAGACGTGGTGGTGGCGGACAAGAAACACCTGGACCTAGTCCTGAACGATGCCTATAAATTGAACACCTACTATATGGGACTGGTCGATAGCGATAACAGGGTCAACTTCTACGAGGGGAAATTGCGCGTCGTTGACCCCATGGGGAAGGAATACACCCTCTTCGACCCCAGCGAGTATATCGACCACATTGGCGAGTGGGTTGAGCCGTGGACCTATATACGCCTGACCCATCTGAAAAAAATCGGCTGGAACGGCCTGAACGATGATGCTGGCACCTCGCTGTACCGCGTGGGTCCGCTGGCCCGGCTGAACGCTGCCGATGGTATGTCTACTCCGCTGGCACAGAAGGAGTACGAGGCCATGTTCGATGCGCTCGGGGGCAGACCGAGCCACCATACCCTGGCTTTCCACTGGGCCAGGCTTATTGAAGCGCTCCAGGCCGCCGAAGATATGCAGCGCATCGCCAATGACCCCCTGCTGACCAGCAAGGACATACGCAATATGAACCTCAAGCTCAAGCAGAAGGGGGTGGGCTGTGTCGAGGCTGCCCGCGGCACTCTTATCCATCATTACGAGACTGACGAGCGCGGCCTGCTGACGAAGGCGAACCTGATTGTGGCTACCCAGCACAACGCTGCCCCCATTTGCCTTTCCGTGAAGAAGGCAGCCGAGGGGTTTGTCAAGGGTCCCGAGGTCAAAGAAGGAATGCTCAACATGGTTGAAATGGCCTTCCGTGCCTATGACCCGTGCCTCGCCTGCGCGACGCACGCCCTTCCCGGCGCTATGCCGCTGAAAGTGACCATAAGAGATAAGAGCGGCGCTATAATCAGGACTCTGAGCAGGAGCTGAGTCGGTTTCATACCGCCGTTGGTGATAATCAACCGACCACCGCTATAGCCTCTATCTCCACCAGAAGCTCCGGGAGAATCAGCCTTGAGACTTCAACGCCGGTACTGGCGGGCATCGGAGGGCTGAAATAACGGGCCCTGATTTCCCTGAATTTAACTATATTGTCCATATCGGTTACATAGACGGTCATCTTGACCACGTCTTTCATAGAAGCTCCCGCCGCCTCGAGGGTGAGCTTGATGTTTTCCAATGCTTTAACCGTCTGCGCCTCAAAGCCACCTTTCACTATGTTTCGCTGCTCATCGAAGCCCACCATACCGGAGAGGTAAATAGTGTTGTCTACCTTAACGGCGTGAGACCAGCCCATGGGCTCAAAGATTCCCTTCGGTGAAATATGTTCCTTTTTCATCGCTCTGTCTCCTTTCAATTCTCTATTGACTGCAATCTATTTTATATGATGGTTGCAGGAAGAAACATATTTCGCGGTATTATTCAGCACGTTTTGGACTTTAAGTTCAGAAATGATATACTTTCACAGCAAAAAGGAGGTTAATTATGGTTAAATTTATGGGAGTGATACGTCTCAAACCGGGATATGACCCTGACGAGACCTGGAAGCTCTGGCGCACGGAACATGCCACCAACTACAAGAACCTGGCCCGTCCGGAACTGAAGCAGTACACCATAAACCGAGTCATCAAGACCCTTAACAATAGCGATATCTACGGTATATCCGAGTCCGTCTTTGAGGACATTGAAAACTGTGAACGAGCCTTAAAGCGGTTCATCGACGCGCCACCGGATGAGGTGCTGAAAAGGTTCCAGCCTGACCGGTTGATTGTGGAATACGAGGAGATAGCGCTGGACTAGAGAACTGATTCCATTAGCTTAGCTTGAAAAGGAGCATTAGTAGCATGCGAAATATCGGAGCTATCAAAAGCGCGGCTGAAGTTACCAGCTATGCAAATCAAATCGGGGTATCCCTGCCTTTTGATGAAGAATTGAAATCAGGTCCCGATTCACCCCTGGCCAGACAATGGGCCCTTGGCAAGAGGGTAATTGGAAATCGTTTTGCTATACTTCCGATGGAAGGCTGGGACAGCGCTACCGATGGGCGGCCGACCGAATTTACCAGAAGGCGGTGGCAGCGTTTTGGTCTCAGTGGCGCAAAACTGATATTTGGCGGGGAAGCCGCCGCTGTCCGCCATGACGGCAAAGGAAGCCCAAATCAGCTAATGATAACGGAGGAGACCGTGGATGAGGTGGCTGAACTCCGAGAATTGCTGGTGCGAACCCATGAAGAACATCACGGCAGTAGCGCCGACCTGTTAGTCGGGTTGCAGCTGACCCATTCAGGGCGGGTCTCTAAACCGCACGATATGAAACGCCCTAAACCCGTAATCCTCTATCACAATCCCGTTCTGGACCAAAGATTTGGTGTGACGGGCGACACGCCGGTGATGACCGACGAGGATATCGCCAGGTTAATCGAAGATTTTATCAAAGCTGCCAGACTGACACAGCAGGCTGGGTTTGATTTCGTCGATATAAAACATTGCCACGGCTATCTCGGCCACGAATTTTTAAGCGCTGTGGATCGTCCCGGGCGTTACGGCGGCAGCTTTGAAAACCGGACCCGATTTCTGAGAGAGACCGTGGCCGGCATTCGAAGTGAGGTGCCGGGATTGGATATTGCAGTTCGGCTCAGTGCCTATGACTTCTTGCCTTTTCAATCTGGTGCGGAGGGGCGTGGGGAACCCGCTGAATTCGGTGGCGAAAGGTATCCCTACGCCTTTGGCGGCGATGGTACCGGCACGGGCGTAAATCTTGCCGAGCCGCTGGCTTTTCTGGACTTGCTTCTCAAGCTGGATATCAAACTGGTGTGCATCTCCGCCGGTGCCGGGTATAATGCTCATATCCTGCGACCTTCCTTCTTACCGTCTTTGGAGGGATATCGGCCACCGGAAGACCCGCTTACAGGGGTAGCCCGCCTGATTTCAGTGACTGCCGAATTGAAGCGCCAGCGCCCAGAATTAATTTATGTTGGCAGCGGCTATTCCTACCTGCAGCAGTGGCTGCCCAATGTGGCGCAATCTGTGGTACGCAGCGGGATGGCGGACATCGTAGGAATCGGGCGGATGTCACTGTGCTACCCTGAAATTATTGCCGATACGCTTGCTGGCAGGGCACTGAAACATCGGTTGCTGTGCCGCACCTGTGGAGACTGCATAACCGCCCCCCGTAATGGTTTGATTTCCGGCTGCTATCTGCTGGATGATTTCTACCGTAATCGCCCGGAACACCAGCAGTTGAAAAAGCTTAAAGGAAAGAAGTGAATAACGAGCGCTAAGAGCCCTGTCTATAGATGTAAACAAGGCAGGCGAAATCAGCGATATTCCTTTCCCTGGCTGGTTTTCAGTATGGATAGCTATTCCTCAAACGCAATAGCCCTTACCGGCGAACCGTCTAAGCCCTCAATAGGAAGGGGTAAAGCCATGAAATTGACCCGGTTTTTGGTCAGAAGGTGCTGATTGACGATATATTCAAACTGTATAATCCCTGCCTGAAAGAAGACGTAATGGGTAGTATGGTCTTCCCTCGGCAGTTGGGCGACACGCCCCGGGTCAGTCACCTCGTATCTCAGGAGGTAATCACAGGGAAAATCACCTCCCCATGCCTTGACCTTGCGCTCAACCAGCCATTCACAGGCGTCGCGTTCCATGTACGGTGCTTTGCCCCAGAAATCCTTGGTCATATAATCATATTTGAGCGGCCAGTCGGTGCGTATCAGGGCAATATCACCCTCTCTAACGTGCTGGCCGTGTTTTTCCAATTCCGCTGCGCTTACGCCGGTGTTTTCACCCAGGTGAGAGAGGTTGATGATAGCCGCTTCGCCATAAAACTTTTCCAGGGGCACCTCATCGATGGGTGCACCATCGGGCAGAAAGTGAAGTGGTGCGTCAACGTGAGTAAAGCTGTGGGGACGGAAACACATGTACCTTTCTAGGAAATAATTTTTCTCGTGCGTAGCGAATGTTTTCAGCTTAACTGGCCATCGCCACTGGTCACGAATAGTTAGCGTGAGGTCAATAACTTTCATGTTGACAAGTTCCCCCTATATAGTTTATGTGTAAGAATACTAATATACCGCAGTTCAAACATTCAAGTCGGGAGGGTAAAAATGGGTATAATTGACGGCCATTCCCATCTGTACCAGAAACATGCCACCATCGATAATTTGAAAAAGAGCGTCAAAGACATCGAGGGTTTCGACATAAATTCGCTGTTGCAGCGGCTTGACGAAATGGGGATATCTCAGCTCCAGACCATGTCTCAATCGATGGAACGTATCAGAGGCATGTGGCTCGGGTCAAACGCACTTTCCGTGGCGCTGTATGAAGCAGCCCCATCAAGAATCGTGCCCTTTGCCGCCGCTGAACCACTGGACGCTCAGGACCGCTTGAATGCAGCACAGCTGGAAGAGCTGGAAGACTTGGTGATTAATCGGGGCATAAAGGGTTTATTATTGACGCCCGGTTATGGTTACTATTATGCCAATGACAAACGAATATACCCTTTTTACCAGAAGGCCATCGAGCTGGATATTCCGGTCTATTTCCATCATTCACACCAGTTCGGACCCCCAAGGAATTGCCCGTTGAAGTACTGCCAGGTCACTTTTCTGGATGATTTGACGATTGATTTCCCGGAGCTGAGGTTCGATGTTGAACATATGGGTTACCCGTGGACGGAAGAACTTCTCTGCATAATGGCGCGTTCTCCGAACGTGTATACTGATTTCGCCATGTTCATCGAGCCGTACTTTGGCCGGGGAAGACGCCAGTTACTGGCCAGAAACTTGGCTATGGCCAGGGAATATGGTGTTCTCGATAGGGTGTTCTATGGTTCGGACTATGTTGGGGAAAACGTCGATGAATACGCGGCTTTGCTGCAACGGGAGATTGCGTACATCAAAACAGGTTTGAATCATGATTTGGAAGCACAGGGCT
>DUFF01000083.1 GCA_011174815.1 Dehalococcoidia bacterium
GCCAGTATGTCCTCCACGGTCTGGCACTGCTCGGCGGCATCCGGCGATGACAGGTCAACCACATGCAGCAGCAAAGCCGCTTCATCAAGTTCTTCCAGCGTGGCCCGGAATGCGGTGACGATGGCCGGCGGCAGCTTGTG
The DNA here is from genome assembly GCA_011174815.1 of Dehalococcoidia bacterium. Taxonomy (GTDB): domain Bacteria; phylum Chloroflexota; class Dehalococcoidia; order Dehalococcoidales; family RBG-16-60-22; genus E44-bin89. The sequence goes on from DUFF01000083.1 coordinate 141, forward strand.
GATAAAGCCGACGGTATCCGTTACCAGTATTGTTTGCCCGTCCGGCAGCAGCAGGCGCCTGGTGGTCGGGTCCAGCGTGGCAAATAGTTTATCCTCGGTGAAAACGCCGGCCTGGCAGAGGGCGTTGAGCAAGGTGCTCTTTCCCGAGTTGGTATAGCCTACCAGGGACGCCACCGGTATACCGCTCTTCAACCTTTTCTGGCGGTAAAGAGCGCGGTGCCTCCTTACCTCTTCAATTTTTTCTTTCAGACGATGGATTTTGCGCCTTATGAGCCGCCTATCGGTTTCCAGCTGCGATTCTCCAGGTCCTCGCGTGCCGATGCCGCCCCCAAGCCTTTCCAGATGGCTCCATTGCCCAGCCAGTCGAGGCAGCAAATACTGGTGTTGCGCCAGTTCCACCTGCAGCTGTCCCTCACGGGTATGGGCACGCCGGGCAAATATGTCCAGGATCAGCGCCACACGGTCGATAACTTTAACCTGCAGTGCTTCTTCCAGGTTGCGCTGCTGCAGCGGGGTCAGCTCATCGTCAAGGATAACGACATCGTAACCGGTCTGGTTCTTTTGTGCGATTAACTCTTCCAGCTTTCCCTTGCCAACATAATGCGTCTTTGAGGGCGATGGCAGTTTCTGGATAATCTGGCCGACCACACTTGCCCCGGCAGTACCGGACAGCAGTGCCAGTTCCTTGATTGATGCTCTGGCCGACCACCTGCCCGTGGTGCCTTTTGACTCCACCGCCACCAGAAAAGCCCGTTCCGGCGCGTTCTTGGTAAGAACTGTACCCCTCGTGATAACTCCTTTATGTCAATTTACTCTCTAGCCATTCACCGGCGAGTACTGCGCCAGTTCGCCAACCGGGACAGCCCTTTTACCAGTGCTGCATCCGGTATGGTCAGGGATAATCTCACATATCCCTCGCCACTCTTGCCATACCCTACACCGGGAGTGACCGCCACTCCTACCTGGTCCAGCAGGTCAGCGGTAAAGTCCATAGAGTTATAGCCTTCCGGTACTTTCGCCCAGATATAGAGGCTGGCCTTCGGTGGTTCCGCCTTCAGCCCGATATCGTTCAGCACTTCAATAATCAGGTTGCGACGCCTTTCATAAATGGCGTTATGCTCATGAATGCAGTCCTGAGGCCCATTCAGTGCCTCGATGGCGGCGTACTGAATCGCCTGAGGTATTCCAGAGTCCAGGTTCGATTTCAGCCTCATCAGTGCGTTTATCATGGTGGCATTGCCCACGGCCATCCCGATGCGCCAGCCGGTCATATTGTAGCTCTTAGAAAGCGAATGGAATTCCACCCCAATATCCATGGCCCCGTCCGCCTGCATGAAGCTCACCGGCTGATACCCATCATAAGCGACCTCGGTATAAGGGCCATCATGGCAGACCACCAGGTCATGCTGTTTGGCAAAGTGAACGGCCCGGTTGAAGAACTCAAGGTCAGCCACGGCGGCGGTAGGGTTATTGGGGTAGTTTATCCACAGCAGCCGGGCTTTTTCCAGAACATCCTTCGGGATGGCATCAAGGTCAGGCAGCCAGTTGTTCTCCTCCCGGAGCGGCAGGTAATACGGCTCACCGTCAGCCAGCAGAGCACTCACCGAGTATACCGGATATCCCGGGTCAGGCACCAGGGCGATGTCTCCGCTACCGATGAAGCAGAAAGCAATATGGCCGATCCCTTCCTTGGACCCTATCAGCGGAAGTACTTCTTTATTCGGGTCAAAGGAGAGGCCAAAGCGCCGTTCATACCATTGTGCCACGGCACGGCGCAGCTGCGGCAGGCTATCCGACTCCGGGTAGCGATGGTTTGCCGGGTCGCGGGCCGCCTCACAAAGGCGATCGATGACGTGTTTTGGCGTGGGAATATCAGGATCACCAATGGCGAAACTGATAACCTCTTCGCCTCTGGCCTTCTTTTCGGCGATCTTACGACTGATTTCAACAAACAGATATGGCGGTAGTTTTTCCACACGTTTGGCTAACCTCATTGTTTACTCCTTAATCTGGCCATTCGCCCTGAAATACTGTTTCCGCCGGACCGGCCATCAACACTTCACCGGCACCGTCCCACTCCATCTTCAATGTACCGCCCAGCAGTTTTATATTAACCTTATCGCCGGCGTAACCCAGGAGCCGTGCCGCTACGGCCACCGCCGAGGCGCCGCTCCCGCAGGCCAGCGTTTCCCCGGTGCCTCGCTCCCAGGTACGGACCTCGATTTCCTTTTTATTTAGCACACGGGCGACCTCAAAATTGGTGCGCCGCGGGAAAATGTCCAGACGCTCCACCTTGGGCCCGATAACAGTTAAGGGGAAGTCGGCCACCGGGCTGTCCTGAAAACAGACTGCGTGTGGATTTCCCATTGAGACAAGGTTGAGAAGTAGTTCCGTACCATCGACATTAACGGGATAGCTCATCATATTTTTTATGTAAACTATCTTCTCCCTGCCCTGCTCAATCCCAACCGGTATTTCTTCGGCTCTGAAGGCAGGTTCACCCATGCCAGCCTGAATACTTACCAGCTTACCAGCTTCCTTATAAAGCTTGAGCTGTCTCACGCCCACTATCGTTTCTACAGATATCTGACCTGTGCTGGCATCTATCATGCCATTATCATACACGTAACGGGCTAGGCACCTGATGCCGTTGCCGCACGCTTCTGCCTCGGAACCGTCCGGGTCGAACATGCGCATGCGGAAATCCGCCTTACTCGAAGGCAGCATCAGCAGCAAACCGTCGCTGCCGACGCCAAAGTGGCGGTCGCACATAGTCAATGCCAGCTTCGACCAATCGCGTCGTTCATCGCTGGTTTCCACCAGGACGAAATCGTTTCCCGTGCCCTGTAGCTTGGTGAACTTCATCTGTCTTCACTCACTAACAGAAACCACTTCTTTATTATTACGCCTGCCTTCCATAAACCTGGACACAAGCGCTTCTACTTCCGCCTCCTGAGCTTGAGCCATATCGAACCAGTGAATTCGCGCCTCATCCAGGCGAAACCAAGCGTACTGATGACGGATGAGACGATGCGTCTCATATTTTATCTGCTGTATCGCGTCATTTAGATTTATTTCGCCTCTGAGAAACATGGCTATTTGCTTGTAGCCAATACTGGACATGGCTGGCAAGTTAAAATCATACCCTAAATCGACCAATTTTTCCACCTCAGCGACCAAGCCCTGCTCTATCATCTCATTCACCCTTTTGTCCACTCGCCGGTACAGTTCTTTCCGCTCGGCAGTAAGCCCAATTAGCAACGTACGGTAAGACAAAGCCTTTCTGTACTGAAGTCGAGAGGGCGTCCTGCTTGTCTGGCCGTGCACCTCCAAAGCCCTTATTACCCGCCGTACGTTGCGGGGGTCAATTTTCTGCGCCGCTGCCGGGTCAATCTTCATTAATTCCTGATAGAGAGCTTCATATCCAGCATCGGCGACCTGTTTCTCCAGGCGGTGCCTCAGCTCAGGGTCCGGCTTCGCCTGCGGCAACTGCCAGCCTTCCAGCACCGCCCGCACATAGAGGCCACTGCCGCCGACCAGAAGCGGCAGTTTACCTCGCTGCTGGATATCTCCGATGGCACTGAAGGCCAGCTTTTGATATTGCGCCAGGCTGAAATCCTCATCTGGCTCAACAATGTCGATTAGGTGGTGCCGGACCTGCGCCCTGTCTTGCGGGCTTGGTTTGGCGGTGCCAATGTCCATATGCCGGTAAACTTGGCGGCTGTCGGCGCTGACGATTTCGCCGTCGAATTTCCGGGCCAGATGGAGAGCTATTCGACTTTTGCCGATGCCGGTCGGACCAACAATTGCAACCAGAGATTTCATTTCCTGTGTTTAATCAGAGATGTCTGATTGACAATGCTTATAAATTCATTGGCTTTGAGGCTTGCCCCGCCGACCAGCGCGCCATCGATTTCAGGCTGCTGCATGAACTCGGCGGCGTTGGCCGAGTTCACACTGCCACCGTAAAGAATTCGTATCTCCTGGGCAGCCTTTTCCCCATATGCTTCAGCGATACTCTGGCGGATAAAAGAGATGGTGCCATTTGCCTGCTCACCAGTAGCTGGTTTGCCGGTGCCTATGGCCCAGACCGGCTCATAGGCAACCGTCAGACCATTGAGGTCTACCACTGCTGCCAGAGATAAGCTTAATTGTTCTGCCAACACCTCTTCAGTACTGCCAGCCTCATTCTCCTCCAGGCTCTCGCCGATGCACAGAATAGGCTTGAGACCCGCCTGCAATGCCGCCGTCACCTTTTTATTCACAATATCTCCGGTCTCGTTAAAATACTGTCTCCGCTCCGAGTGCCCGATGATGACGTACTCGCAGAGGTCGGCCACCATCAAAGAGGAAATCTCGCCGGTATAGGCGCCCTTTTCGGCAAAGAACAGGTTCTGCGCCCCCAGCTTGATGGTGCTGCCGGCAAGCAACTCCTTCACCGGTGCCAGCGAAACAAACGGCGGGCAGATGGCTGTCTCCACATCGGTGACCTTCTCAAGCTCGTCTTTCATCGCCCGAACCAGGTCTAGAGCTTCCGCTACCGTGGTATTCATCTTCCAGTTGCCCGCAATCAATGGCACGCGCATCTTTCTCTCCTAGCTATTTTTTGCCCGGCAGTGCCTCCACACCCGGCAGTTTTTCTCCGCTCAGGAACTCCAGAGAAGCTCCACCTCCTGTAGAAACGAAGGTCATTTTCTCCGCCAGGCCCATATCGCCGACCGCCTCAGCGGTAGAGCCCCCGCCGATAACCGTCATCGCTTCCAGTCCGGCCAGCAGCTTTGCCAGTTCCTCCGTTCCTCCAGCAAACCCGGGAATTTCGAATATACCCACGGGGCCGTTCCAGAAAATCGTTTTGCATTTCTGCAATTCCCGGCTGAAGTTATTTATTGTCTGCGGCCCCATGTCCACAATCCTCTTTTCCCCGGGTATCTCTGTCACCGGGACGATTTCCGTTTTCGCCTCGTCGCTGACCTCATCGGCGACCATGACATCCACCGGCAGCATTAAATCGACTTTCTCTCTCCCTGCCAGTTCCATCAGACGGCTTGCCGCCTCCAGCATGTCCACCTCCACCAAAGACTGGCCCACTTCATATGACTTGGCCTTTAAGAAAGTGGCCGCCATACCGCCGCCGACCATGACGTAGTCCACTTTGTCCATTATGTTTTCCAGCATGCCCACCTTATCACTTATCTTGGCGCCGCCCAGCAGAGCCGCAAATGGCCGCGCCGGGTTCTCCAGTATTTTACCCAGAGTTGCCACTTCTTTTTCCATGAGGAAGCCGGCCGCAGCCGGCAGATACTCCGTGATAGCCGATACCGAGGCATGCGCCCGGTGTGCCGCACCAAAAGCGTCATTGACATAGACATCGCCCAGTCGGGCCAGCGCCCGGGCAAAGAAGACATCTCCCGCTTCCTCTTCAGCATGGAAGCGAAGGTTCTCCAGCATGAGCACATCTCCGGGTTTCATTGCCGCCACCATATTTCCCACATCGGGCCCAACACAGTCCGGGGCCATAGCGACCGGCTGCCCCAGGATTTGAGCAAGACGTTTGGCAGCCACGCCTAACCTCATACTTTCAACCACTTTCCCTTTGGGGCGACCCAGGTGGGACATCAATATAACCTTAGCCCCCTGGCCCCTCAGGTATTCAATTGTCGGCAGAGCGGCGCGAATACGATTGTCATCGGTTATCTCACCCGTCTTTTCATCTAAAGGCACGTTAAAGTCAACGCGGACCAGCACACGCTTGGCCTTTACCTCTATGTCCTGCACCGTCATTTTATTCATCAGTTGCCTCTAAATACCGGAAGCCCGTCCTAATAACGTATCGACATCTGAAAGGAAAGTATCAACGTTGGTTCGAAAATCATACCCTTACGCTTCCGCCGCCACGTCTTAACAGCAAATCTAACTAGCTCGCTGGCTTTATTTCGCCTGCCTTGCAGAACGTCCGCTTGCCTTATGAACAGTGAACATGGACAAAACCTGCCGGGCTATTCCTTGGGCATCCAAGCCGTACTTGGCGCGGATTGCCGCCTGAGTCCCCTGCTCAACATATTCATCCGGGATGCCAATGTTCTTTACCGGTATCTCACCAGCGCCTAAATCATGCAGCAATCTGGTCACACTACTGCCGAAGCCACCGCTCAAGGTATTTTCCTCAACGGTAACCAGGCGCGAGATACAGCTCGCCAGACTGGTGAGCAATTCAACATCAAGCGGCTTGATAAAGCGTGCGTTGACCACGGCTGCCTGAATCCCGTTTGTCGCCAGCTCATGTGCGGCCTCGAGGGCCGGGGCTACAGTAACGCCGACCGCCAGGATGGCAACATCGTTTCCTTCACGCATTATTTCCCAGTTGCCAATCTGTATTTTATGTAAAATAGTGTCCAGCGGAACCCCTACACCAGACCCACGAGGATAGCGTATGGCTATGGCCTGGCCTGAGTTCACCGCGGTATAGAGCAGGTGCTGCAGTTCATTTTCATCCCTCGGCGCGGCAACGCTCAGATTGGGGATAAGCGTCAGGTAAGAGAGGTCAAACGTTCCCTGGTGCGTTTTGCCATCGTCTCCGACGATACCGCCGCGGTCTACGGCGAAGACGACAGGCAGGTTCTGGAGGCAGACATCATGTATTATCTGGTCAAAGGCGCGCTGCAGGAAAGTAGAGTAAATGGCGACGATGGGAATGAAACCCTGAGTAGCCAGCCCGGCGGCGAAAGTAACCGCGTGCTGTTCACAGATGCCGACATCATAGACACGCTTCGGGAACTCGGCAGCGACGATGCTCAGGCAGTTACCCTCCGGCATAGCCGGCGTTATGGTCACTATCTTGGGGTCATCACGGGTCAGACGAAGCACCGTCTGGGCAAATACCTCACTGTATGTGGGTATGTTCTGATTGCTGACACGCTGCGCGGGAATGCCGTGGAAATAAACCGCGTTATCCTCAGCAAGACGATAGCCTTTGCCCTTGGTAGTCAGAACATGAATGAACACCGGTTTCGAATGGTACTCTTTGGCTTGTTGCAACGCCCGTTCCAGCTCGACAGTATCATGCCCGTCAATGGGGCCAATATAGGCAAAGCCCAGTTCCTCCCAGACCATGGTCGGCAAAAGCAGCCCTTTAAATCTTCCCCGGGCCTGCCGACCTACCTCCCACACCATTTCCCCCAGGGGTAGGGCTTTAATTATCCTGCGGCTCTCTTCCTTCGCCCAGCGGTAGCGGGGGTCAAAACGCAGCCGATTGAGCACTCTGGCCAAGCCACCCACCGTCGGGGAAATCGACATGCCGTTGTCATTGAGGATTACGATAAGCCTGGAGCCCAGATGGCCGGCGTGGTTCAGCGCCTCAAAAGCCATGCCGCCTGTTATCGCTCCGTCGCCAATGACCGCTACCACATTGTGGTCATCTCCATGAAGGTCACGGGCGATAGCCATTCCCAGCGCGGCTGAAATCGATGTGCTGGCATGGCCGGTGCCAAATGGGTCGTGCGGGCTCTCTTCAGGATTGGTGAAACCGGAAAGGCCACCGTGCTGCCGTAATGAAGCAAAATGGTCTTTCCTTCCAGTAAGCAATTTATGGACGTAGCTCTGATGACCGACATCCCAGATAATCTTATCCTTTGGGCTGTCAAAGACACGATGCAGAGCTATGGTGAGCTCAACCACGCCCAGATTGGACGCAAGATGACCACCGGTAACGCTAATGGTGTCAACCAGCTTCTGCCTGAGCTCGCTGGCAAGCTGCTTGAGCTCGTGCTGGCTCAGCTTCTTTAAATCGGCAGGGTTATCAATTTGGTCAAGCAGTCGAGTCATCTTACGCCGCCCGCGCCAATAGCTTCAATTACCTCATACTAACAATGCCAGAAAGCTATTGTCAAGATAGGAGAAGCCAGCGCACAATCCTTGACCGGTTTTTGCCTTTCGTGCTACATTTGATGGGTAATAGAATGTCCCTGTAGCTCAGCTGGACAGAGCGGCTGCCTTCTAAGCAGCGGGTCGTGGGTTCGAATCCCTCCAGGGACGCCACAGCTCGTCCAGAGCAACTATCTTTCCCCAAAACTATCTTCCTCCAAAATGTATGCAATGTAGCACTGCGTTATAGCTTTCAAAGACTCCATCACAAGCTGTCAGCGCAAGGAGTTCAATGTGGCTACCCTGCCCGAAGCTCCGGCCTCTTTCATATTACATGATCCAAGCGAACTATCATTGCTCATCTGTTTTTAGTACTAAAGTAATAGTTGGGCAGTACTATTGTAATAGAAATAAGTAAGCACCTTTGATTGATTGGCTAAAGAGCACGGGTTAGAATTAAATACATTCAAATAGTATCAATAGGAGTCATAATATGGTGGTAATGATAAAGGGAAAAAAATACTACCGAACAGCAGAAGTATGTCAAAAGGCTGGAATAAGTAGAAGCACCTTTTTCCGATGGTTAAGGCAGGGGACTTTTCAGGACGTGGCCAATTTCGATCGTAGAGGATGGAGATTATTTAATGAATATGATTTAAAAAGGCTAAAAGCTGAAGCATCTCAAATAAAACCGGATAAAAAAGATGAAGTTCCCGAGATGGCCTTCAAGAAATAAGTCCAGATAATCCAAGCCACAGTGGGGCAGATTAATAAAAGACGGATCAGTACATGAATATACCATTTAGGGAAAAACACATCGCGGTCGGCTTGATAATTGCAACTGTTATTGGTATTGTCCTCTGTTTAGCATTTGCCTTTGATTTATTTTATACCTATCAGCAACGGAGTACCGATTTCTATTTTCAGGCGGCTAACCTACAGCAGAGCTCAGAGCCGCACGAAAACGTTGTTATTGTTAGCATTGATGATAAAAGTTTAGCGGAATTAGGACACATACAATCTTGGTCGCGATCCCATTATGCTCGACTTATAGACGTGCTGGCGGAAGCTAAAACTAGAGTTATTGTGTTTGACCTTCTTTTTGCCGAGCCAGCGTCCGGTGATGAAGAACTGGCAACTGCCATCGAAAATGCTGGCAATGTGGTTCTACCGGTTATATATAAGCCGACTTCTACCGAGTTCACGTCACCACGACAGCTAACCCCAGATGACAGTTTCGTCGAACCACTGGGAATTTTCCAAAAAGCAGCTGCTGCCCGTGGACATGCCAATGTGAACCCGGATAATGATGGAATCGTACGAAGGTTGTCCGTTGCTTTACACAATGATGATGATTATGAACCTGCCCTGGCATTGGCAGCAGTGGCTCAATATCTGCGACGGCCTCAGGTAATAGAGACACCTGTTGGAGATAAAGAGCTGCCCTTTGCCAGCCGCTCCATTCCCCTGGTTGACAATAACGAAATGTTGATCAACTACATGGTTAGCCCGCAGGATATCGGTAGCATAGTGAATTTCCCCATCGTTTCCCTAGTTGATGTCCTACATGGGAATGCTGCCCTTTCCCTTTTTCGAGATAAAATCGTAATTATCGGGGCCACCGCCAGTGGCCTTGGCGACACTTTCTGGACGCCAATGGGGTCGATGATAAGCGGTGCCGAGGTACATGCCAGCGCCATGCATACCATTCTAACCGACAATTTTCTCAAGACCGCCCCTTCCGTGATTACGATTGCGCTGATATTGTTATTGGCACTTCTCTGCGGAATAGCCGTGTTGTATCTTCGCGTGCTCATAGCGAGCTTAGCGGTCATCTTCCTTTGCTTCGCTTATTTCCTTATCGCTTTCTTCCTTTTTGATAACGGCATCTTGCTCAATATGCTATATCCGCCACTGTCTATTATTGCTACGTTTGCGGGATTAAATCTGCATAACCTGGTCATGGAAAGGGCTGAGAAAAGGAAAATAACCGAGACCTTTGGCCGCTACATATCCCCGCCAGTAGTGGCTGAAATTATGACGACTTTGAAGGAAGGGCGACTGGAGCTGGGGGGTAAGGAACATGAAGTAACCGTAGCCTTTGCTGACGTCCGAGCTTTTACCTCTATCTCAGAAAAAATGCCGCCAGCAGAGCTGGTAGCGCAATTGAATAGTAATTTGACCGCCGTCATAGAAGCCGTTCTCAAATTTGGCGGTATGATAAACAAATTCGGTGGCGATAGCGTTATGGCAATTTGGAATGCACCTTTAGATTGCAAAGGGCATCCTTTCTTGGCGATAAAAGCAGCAATGAGTGCTCAATCTGGCATCAGAAAACTAAAAGGAAAAGAGAAAAATCTCGTTGGTATGAAGTTTGGTATTGGCATAAATACAGGGGAAGTGTTGGCGGGAAATCTTGGTTCAGAAGACCGCCTGGAATATTCTGTGGTCGGAGATACGGTCAACATCGCAGCCAGGCTAGCCGATGCTACACCTGGCGGTAAGGTGTGGATTGGCGCTAATACCTACGAACTGGTAAAAGATGACATTATAGCAAAGCCGTTAAGTCCGTTAACCGTAAAGGGTAAACGCGAACAAATTCAAGCTTACGAAGTGTTGGATATTAAGAATGATGAAACGGTAAATGAAAACGTTGAGCAACGATAGTGTAACAAAGTATGGATAATAAACGTAATAATATTGCCAGAAGAAAAACACTAACGGCCAATAAGCCGGAAAATGTCAGACAAACCGATATCATTATATTGGTTGAAAAAGCTATCGAGGGTAATGTAGAGGCATTTGGCGAGCTATACGGCATCTTCCTTGACCGGATTTACCGATATGTTTTCTATCAGGTCAGAGACAGGATGACCGCCGAGGACATAACGGAGGAGGTTTTTATAAAAGCCTGGAACGCTATCAGTTCCTGCAAGGGGAAAGAAAAGACATTCTCGGCATGGCTTTACCGCATCGCTCACAACCGAGTAATTGATATCTTCCGTAGTCGAGAAAAAGAACAACTGATTGAGATGGACCCTGTAGCTGAAGCGGGCAGCACCGAATTAGAAGTAGAGACGGAGATAGACCATCGTGAATTACTTGATAGCATAGCTGAACTACCTCCGAACCAGAAGCAGGTCATTATTTTGAAGTATATTGAAGGTTTAGATAATCGCGAAATCGAGCGGATAATGGGCAAGAAGCAGGGAGCGATAAGAATATTGCAAATGCGGGCTCTCGCCAGACTTCGAGAAAGATTAAATGGTGGAGCAGAAGAAAAATGAATGACAAGTTTTCCAGAATCCTCGACGAAAGCATTGAAAGGCTGATTAAAGGGGAAACCATAGAATCCTGTCTGGAGGAATACCCGAATGACCGGGAGCAATTAGAGCCCCTTTTAAATACGGCACAGTTGATTTCCTCTATTCCTAAAGTCTCAGTTTCCGAAAAATACAGTCGCGTATCAAAGGCCCGTTTGATAGCGCGGATCCGTCGGGAGTCTGTGCAGGCCAGAGAGGCAGAGACAAGATCGGGTATAGGCCTGTTTGATGAGCTGGGCCTCGCCTGGCACCGAATGTGGCAAAGTATACTCGGCGCCAAAAAGGTTGCCATTCCTGTGGCGCTGGCGTTAATTCTAGCACTCGTATTAAGCGTTTCAGGGTTGCTTAATCATCTATCAACAACCCCGGCTCTCGCCTCACAGTGTACCCTGACCATACTATCCGGTAATGTCGATGTTCAAATGCCAGGGTCAAATGCCGAAAAGACAGGCACAGATGGGATGACTCTCAATATTGGTACGAGGGTAAAGACCGCGCCCGGTTCCCATGCCGTTCTCACCTTTTTTGAGGGCAGTACCGTCAAGCTCGAGCCTGAAACCGAAATCGAAATTCAGCAAATTGAATATGATAACGAGCAGCCCACCGCCATTGTCTTGAAGCAATGGTTGGGCAGAACATGGAGCCGCGTAGTTAAAATGGCTGATCCCGGTTCACATTATCAAATAGAAACACCTTCAGCCACTGCCATAGTACGGGGAACTCTATTTACCACCGAGGTTGAAGCAACTGGAACTACAAAAGTAGCGACTACGGAAGGGCTGGTCAGCGTTGTTGCGCAAGGGGATGAAGTATACCTGCCTGCCTGCCAACAAACTCAGGTTGATGCTGGAGAAGTCCCTTCGCAACCGCAACCGGTGCCTATCTCCAGGTCTGAAATTATCATCACATTTGATATGCCAGCCACTGGCTCGGTGACTGACCCAACCGGCTCAAGCACGGGGATTTTACCAAGCGGTTTCTATTTTAACCAGATACCCGAGTCTCAATCCTTCTTGACCGCTGAAGACAGGCAACAGATAAATATTTCAGAACCGATGACAGGAGAGTATATCATTGCGCTGCGGTACCTCTCTGAGGGGCAAGCACATTTCAACATTCTGGGAGCATCTGATGGCAACGTGGTCTTCAATTATACTGGTAATTGGGGTGCCTTCCAGGAACACGGATGGCTTATACACCTTGGCATACATGCGGAGAGTGGTCGGATTATAAGCGGTGAAGTAACCTCCGCAGAACCGCTCGGGGAAGAAACCCCAGAGGATATAGTGGAGGCGCCGTTAGCTGGCGGAAAAGCGTCGAAGATAATGACGCAGGACAGCGATACCAATAGTACTGCGGATGTGGACAAAGGCAAGCCCGAGGACAAGGGTAAGCCCGAGGACGAGGATAACACCGGGGACAAAGGCAAGCCTGAGGATAAGGGTAAGCCCGAGGACGAGGATAACACCGAGAACAAAGGCAAGCCCGAGGACAAGGGTAAGCCCGAGGATAAGGGTAAGCCAGATAAGGCCAAGGACGAGAATAACACCGGGAACAAGGGTAAACCTGAGGATAAGGGTAAGCCCGAGGACGAGGATAACACCGGGAACAAGGGTAAGCCAAATAAGCCCGAGGACGAAGATGCCACCGGGAACAAGAGTAAGCCTGAAAACAAGGGTAAGCCAAAGGACAAGGATAAACCACCATATTGGTTCTCATAATCATGAGGATAAGAGTCCAGAGATTCAGAAGATGCAGATGGCTTATAACCTGAAAAATCACAGTCAAATTGAAAATACTTCTGAAGGCTGCCCCGATCTATCAACCATAGAGCAAAAACTAGGCCACGGATACGTCACAAGCACACCGGAGGCCGGTACTATGCTGGGTCTTCTCTATGAAGTTGGTAAAAAAATTGGATCGATTACAAAACTAAATAAATTAGTGAAACAAATTACACAGATGACGCAAAGCACCCTTAATGCGACAGCCTCTTCGGTCCTACTTTTCGACGAGAAAGAGCAAGAATTGTACTTCGAAGTGGCTGAAGGTGAATCGGAAAAAGCTTTGCGGAAAATCAAGCTAAATGCCAAATCTGGTATTGCTGGTTGGGTCGCCCAGAACAAAAAGCCAATAATAATTAATGATGTTATGAAGGATCAACGCTTTGATCCAAGCGTTGATGAAATTACCGGTTTCACCACCAGGTCCATTATCTGTGCTCCTTTATTAGTGCAGCGTAAATTAATCGGCGTTATTGAAGTACTCAATAAGTCAGATGGCAGTGATTTCAATGGGCGGGACTTGGAAACATTAACCTCGGTAGCATCAACAGCGGCCATGGCTATAGAGAATGCGCAACTGCACCAAACGGTACTTAACGCCTATAAAAGTACAATTAAGGTACTTGCGGCAGCCATCGATGCTAAAGACCATTATACCCGAGGGCATTCACAGCGCGTGATGGAATACACCCTCATGGGGGCTATGCCACTTTCCCTACCCAGAGATGAAATGGACGTTCTGGAATATGCCGGTATCCTACATGACATTGGGAAAATAGGCATTGCCGACAGTATACTAAGCAAAGACGGGCAATTGACTGACCGAGAGTGGGAAATAATGCGCCAACATCCTCTGATAGGGTCGGATATGCTGAAAGACATCCCATTTTTAGAAAAAGCCAGGGTTCTCATCCTTCACCATCACGAAAGATATGACGGCAGTGGATATCCCAATGGCATAAGCGGGGAAGATATTCCGCTGGGTGCCAGGCTCATAGCTATCGCTGATGCCTTTGATACGATGACCACAGATCGCGCCTATCGTGCTGCACTTAGCGTAGATAGGGCAATTAAAGAATTAGTCAGATACTCTGGCACCCAATTCTGTCCGATTGCTTTGGAGGCATTTATCTCAGGTTATAACAATCAGCAAAAGAGCCTCGACACTGGAAATGGTAATTACGACCTATCAGAGAAAGATTAGAATATATCTATGAACATACGCATTTTGGGAGCACACAATGTTGAATCCAAGAGAACAAGGTGTGTATCGCTGCTTATAGATGATACCCTGGCCATAGATGCTGGCGGACTAACTTCAGGTTTGTCTGTTTTGGAACAGAACAGTCTTAAGGCAGCCCTGCTAACCCATCAACATTATGATCATATTCGCGATATTCCGACCTTAGCTTTAAACCTTTCCATAAATGGGAACGGTATTAACGTATATGCTACCCCCAGCGCGTGTAAAGCTATTGAAACCCATTTGCTGAACGGCACACTATACCCCAAATTTCAGGAATCAGCGGAAGCAAAACCAGTGATTAACTTTAAATTTGTTGAGCCTTATAAGCGGCAAAAGATTAAAGCTTATGAAATCCTGGCGATACCGGTAAGACATGCCGATTCCACAGTTGGTTATCAGGTCAGCAACGGGGCGGGAAAAACGCTGTTCTATACAGCAGACACGGGGCCCGGTCTGTCTGATTGCTGGCCATACGTGTCTCCCCAATTGCTCGTTGTTGATGTAACCGTACCAAACAGGTTCGAAGAGTTCGCCAGAAAGACGGGACATCTGACTCCAGCGCTTCTCTACAATGAGCTGGTCAAATTCCAGGAGTTGAAAGGATACCTGCCCCAGGTGGTCACCGTACACATGAATCCGGCGTTAGAACGAGAAATCAGGGAGGAATTGGGGGTTATTGCCGGAGCACTGGGTGGTGAAATAACCCTGGCCCATGAAGGTATGAGGCTTCACCTCAAGTAATACGCCATACGCATGGGCAGCCCCTTGGCATCAAGAATTAATTTCTCCGGAAGGAAGGACAGCCCCTGCCCTCCATTGGACGCGGTGACCGCCGCCACAAGCGCATCCAAAATATCATCTCTGGCCAGCTCTCCACGAGGATAGCTTTTTTCCGCATAACGAACCAATTCTCCGCTACAGGGATAAATAGAACGCAGGACTTCCATCTTCTCCAGAAAACCCTCTTTTTTCTTTTTGGAGTATTTCATGGGCATACCGCCATTCAGTGCCCAGAAACACAGCTCCGGATGGGTTTCCAGAATGCGCGACCTGGCATTCCGGTCACCCAGAAGGAGCTCGTCCACCTGTTTTATCTTATTGATTATGTTCAGGGATTGCCGGGATAGTCCTTTACCCGTGATTTTCCAGTTCAGTTCATTCGCCTTCTCTGTATCAGCATGAATTACCTCTCTACAGGGAACTGGAAATACACTTGAGCTTCTCTTGCTGCCGAGCAATCTCCGGGCTTTTTGGTCGCAAACACGCTGTACCGAAGAACCCTGTCTCAATCCGATGGGAATATCAATGAGTATCAGCTTTGAGTCCTGGCAATGCTTCCAGAGATTGAATATATCAGGGAAGATGTCGGCCCGCCAGTCGTGCCCTTCCCCCAGCATAACAGCGAACCACCCTGTTCTACAAGCATCCACGCCAGTATAGACCATTTCTCAAGCCTTCAAAAGTTGAAGAGATTGTGGAGCCAATTGTTTCAGATATTGGGACTCCAATATAGCCCTTTACCCGGACTTTGTCAATAACTACAAGTAGCACTACCATTCGGCGTGCGGAAGACAAAGACATGGTAGATAAGGGTCGAGCTGTAATGGGCGGTGTTCTTGACAACGCAAAGATTGCGGTGTAAATTGTACCTAGATTATCTAGGTATCAACTGGAACGTGCGTGTGCCAGTGTGGAGCCAGATAAGATGAATGATACCAGAGAAATCGATGGCAAAAACTTCATACAGATGTTTAGCGCCGCTACCAATTGGCTGGAAAAGAGCGCTTCAGATATCGATGCCTTAAACGTCTTTCCGGTGCCAGACGGTGACTGCGGCACCAATATGCTGTTGACTATGCGTTCCTGCATCGAAGAAGCATACCGGTCTGCCGACCATAACGTGTCATCGGTCGTTCAAGCTATGTATCGGGGGGCACTGATGGGGGCCAGGGGTAACAGCGGCGTGATACTGTCGCAGATCTGGCGGGGCATCGCCAACAGTTTGGATAAAAAGAAGCTCATTGATGGGAACGACCTAGCTGAAGCATTGCTTCAGGCAGCGGAAACCGCCTATAAAGGATTAAGCAACCCGGTAGAGGGTACCATGCTGACCGTGATCAGGGAAGTAGCGATGATAGCCAAGGAAAGGTCGCCTGTGGTTAAAGGTGACCTAGTATCAGTGCTCGATGCCGCCGTCGCAGCCGCAAGGGAAGCAGTAGCCCGTACCCCTGAGTTATTGCCAGTCTTGAGGGAGGCTGGAGTGGTGGATGCCGGCGGGCAGGGACTATATACCCTGCTGGAGGGTGCCCTGCTTTTCCTTAAAGGTGAAGAGAATCTGATGAAGTCCGGTAAATCCAAGGTGGTTGCCAGCAGCGCCCCGGTATCCGTGACATCATTCACCGCGACCGATGAAGAGGAAGTACCATACGGTTACTGTACCGAGTTCCTTTTAAAGGGAAAAAACCTGAACCCGGATAAAATCAGGGATGAACTCAGCACAAAAGGACAGTCACTGATTGTCGTTGGTGATGAATCCACGGTCAGAGTTCACATACATGTTCCGGACCCAGGTGAGGTGATCCATTATGCCGCCTCTTTAGGCACCATGCACGGTATCAGCATCAGAAATATGGATGAGCAGCACGAAGAATTCCTGGCCAGGCAAAAGCAGAAAAAGATGCCTTCCGGTAAAATAGGAGTCATCGCTGTAGCCAGCGGCGACGGCTTAACGAAGGTATTTGAAAGCCTGGGAGCATCGGCTATTGTATACGGTGGCCAAACGATGAACCCGAGTACCCGCGATATGCTTAGAGCGGTCGATACAGTGCCCGCAAACAAAGTCCTTATCCTGCCCAACAACGAAAACATAATACTTACCGCCAGACAGGCTGCGTCATTAACCAATAAAGAAGTTGAAGTGATACCAACGGAATCCATACCGCAGGGTGTGGCGGCGCTTATGGCCTTTGATCCCGATGCTGACCTGCAGCTTAACATTAATTTGATGCAGCGCGAGATAGAGGCGGTAAAAACAATAGAAGTCACGCACGCAAGCCGTTCAACAAAGCTAAACGGATTGAATATAAAAAAGGGACAGGTTATCGGCCTCCTGGACGGCAAATTGGTCGCCGCAGGCGACAGTCTCAGCAGCGTGGTGGATGAGGTACTGAGTTCCCTTAGTTTCGATGAAGCCCAACTGCTAACGATTTACTCCGGGCGCGATGTGCCGGAGGCTGAGTCGAAGAAGTTGAGCAATGCCATTCAGCGGCAACACCCCTCGCTTGAAATTGAAGTCGTTAACGGCGGGCAGCCGCACTATGACTATATCATATCGCTAGAGTAATGGCATTCCTCGATTCAACAGACATAACTATTTCGGATAATGCCATCTACTTTCTATTCCACCAGATGTCTAAATGTATTCAGCCTTTTTGTTGATGAAGCAGCATTCTCTGATACCAATTAAAAGCTACCGGGATTTTACACTGGTTCCTTTTCCCTAGTATACTTAATTGGCTTGTTTTACCTTCAGATAAACTCGGAAGCCACATTTTTTATTTTACTAGGGAGGTAGTCTATCGTGAGGGCAATTGATGCGATCGCGGAAGTACTCAAGCGCGAAGGAGTGGATTTTCTCAGCTGTTTCCCTTCCACTCCGATGATGGATGCGGCAGCGAAAGCGAAACTGAAGCCCATCGTATGCCGGCAGGAACGAGTTGGCGTAGGTATTGCCGACGGTTACAGCCGTATTTGCAACGGCCAGCGCATCGGGGTATTTGCCATGCAATTTGGCCCAGGTGCCGAGAATGCATTCTCCGGAGTGGCCACCGCCTACTCTGACTCGGTGCCAGTTCTGTTACTTCCCCTGGGCCATGCCAGCGACCGTTCCGGTATGAAACCCTATTTCAGCTCGGTTCGTAGCTACGATGCGGTGACCAAGTGGGTGGAGCGTATCAATCTTCCGGAACTGGTGCCGGAAGTTATGCGCCGCGCTTTTTCCCTGCTGAAAATGGGCAAGCCCGGCCCGGTTATGCTGGAAATACCCGAGGACATAGTAAATAAAGAGGTGGCACCATTTGACTACCAGCCGGTGAAAGCAGCACGTGCCGCCGGCGACCCTCAGGACATCGAGAAAGCAGCACGGATACTGGTTAATGACAAGAGCCCATTGATTCATGCCGGACAGGGGGTACTCTACGCTGAAGCATGGCATGAGCTGCTGGAACTGGCCGAACTCCTGCAGGCACCTGTGATGACCACCATGATGGGTAAGAGTGCCTTCCCCGAAGACCACCCTCTGTCTTTAGGCACCGGCGCCCGTGTCATGACCAAACCGGTGTACCATTTCCTGAACAAGGCTAATGTGGTATTCGGTATCGGCTGCAGCTTCTCGCGCCACTACTTTTCCGTCAAGATACCTCCTGAAAAAGTCATCATCCATGCTACCAATGATGCCGGAGATATAAACAAAAATTATCTGGCTGATTACCCAATCATCGGAGATGCCAGGCTGGTGCTGCACCAGTTCATTGATGCCGTAAAGGACCTCCTCGGCAATTCAAAAAGGCAGGCCGACATTGCCGGGGAGATAAAGAGGGTAAAAGAAGGATGGATGGCGGAATGGATGCCCAAGCTGACCTCGGACGAAGTGCCACTCAATCCCTACCGCGTTATCTGGGATTTAATGCATACCATTGACCCGGCCCAGGCAATGGTCACCCATGATGCGGGCAGCCCAAGGGACCAGCTGTTGCCTTTCTATCCGGCAACACGTCCACGGAGTTACATCGGATGGGGCAAATCTCACGCCCTGGGGACCGGTCTGGGCCTGGCTATTGGTGCCAAGCTGGCACAGCCGGAAAAGGTGTCCATTAACATCATGGGAGACGCTGCCTTTGGCATGGTAGGGCTGGACTTCGAAACTGCAGTGCGAAACAACATACCCATCATAACTATAGTGTTAAACAACTCCACTATGGCCATAGAGGCTCCGGATGAGCCGCTGTCGCAGGAACTTTATCAGTCTCTTGACCTTAGCGGCAACTATGCCGGCCTGGGCCGTGAAATGGGTGGTTACGCAGAGCGAGTGGAGACACCAGCAGAAATCGTACCGGCAATTCAGCGTGCCCGCCGGGCGAATATGGAAGAAAAACGTCCGGCACTGCTTGAATTCATCACCAGTGAAGAGATAACGTTTTCCCTGTTTTAAAGTTATCGCTTCGGGGAAAGGTGCACAGACGGAAAAGCATATCCCAGGCGCATAGCAGCAAACAGGTAAGCGGTGATGTAGCTTCGGTAAGACGACCATCGGTGTGAATACTCGAGCGCCTCTTCCGGCTGGAACGGCCTGCCTTTATTCAACAACTGCCCCAGGATACGGCAGAGAGCCAGGTCACCGTGCGGAAAGCCATCGTTACGTCCCAGAGCACGGATAAGCAACCACTGCGCCGTCCAGAGGCCAACGCCACGAAGGCCTGTCAGCACTTGAATCACCTCTTCGTCAGAAAGCGCGTGCAGACCCTCCAGGTCAAGCTGGCTGGAAGTCACTTTCCGGGAAATATCAATAATGTATTCCGATTTCCGGGCGCTGAATCCCAGAGCGCGCAGCCCATCCACCTCGGCAGTAACCAGCGCATCTGGTCGGGGAAAGCTATGGTAAATATTACCGGCCACTTTCAGGGTTGCACCATACATTTTAATGAGGCGGGTGCGCAGCTCACGCGCTACGTGGGCGCTGATTTGCTGCCCCAGAATTGCCTGAACAAGGGCTTCATAAACCGATGCCGTATGAGGGATATGCAGCCCCCACAGATCCTTAATGAGCGGTTCCAGCGCCCGGTCACTGAGCACCATCTGGTAAAACGGTTTGATATCCCGGTCAATGCTCAGCACCCAGTTCAGGCGCTCTATCGCCCTGGCTACCATAGCATCATCAAGCGACCTGCTGAGGAGTTCCACTTCAAGCTGCGGCGGGTCTGCTTTACCTGAAGTCCGCACACCGGCCAGACAGAGGCCTTCCTTCAGGTCCAGTAATCTCTGATAGAGGCCGTTTTCAAAGATATCGCCGCCGTAACGACCCCGAAAGAAGGTGGCATAAGCAGCAGTAAGCGAGAAAGAATAGGGTGGCACAGGTTTTAGCGAAATAACGGCTCGTTCCATATCAGTCTGCACGGGAGAGTCAGTGTTCGCCGAGATGTTTGGCTTCCAGCTCGAGAAGCGCCTGTTTCCGGTGCAGCCCGCCGCCATAGCCAACCAGTCCGCCGCTGACACCGATAACACGGTGACAGGGCACGATAATCGCCACCGGGTTGGTGCCAATGGCCTGCCCGACAGCACGGCTGGCCTTGGGCCGTCCCAAGGCACCAGCAATCTGGCCGTATGACCTGGTCTGACCATAAGGTATCGCCATGAGGAGTTCCCAGACTTTCCGCTGGAACTCGGTGCCACGGAGGTCGAGAGAAACACTAAACTCATGCAAATCACCGGCAAAATAGGCGTCGAGTTCAGCGATTACACCATCATTGTGACTGGCAGCGTCTTTGACTTCGATGCCCTCCCTGCGCCATCGCGACGTCAACGATGTCATGTGGGACTCGGTCTTTACACAGATAACGCCGCGAGAGGAGCTACCAATCACATAGGTTCCGAGTGGGCTATCATAGCGTTTTAAGTAGAATGTTTCTGTCATGCTGATTCTAGCCTTTTCAAGAAGCCAAAGCGGTGCGCCCTTTCAGTATAGCATAAATGCCCTACTTTAGACTTTCCAGCAGGTCCTGGCGGCTGGTCATGGACGATACCGTATCCAGAAATTCTTTCAACGATGCACTCTGTTCCCTCAGCCTTTCCAGTTCACCCCCAATGGGACTGATGGAAGTCGGCCGGTCGGCGTAGGTTCCATGAAAGGCAAAGTAGGCCTGGTTCAGCTTCCTGATATAGTATCCTTTAGAGGCGAGATACTGCCGCCTTTCTTTCATAAACTCCTCAGCCTGTTCAATTTCACCCTGTGCCAGGTATTCATCCACCGCCCGGCGTATCTGACGTATCTCATGGTTGAAATCAAACCCGGACTTTTTGCTCTGTTCACCATTCGTGCTTTTTAAATCGGGGTAATAATTTTCCACAACCATACTGCCGATCTCCTTGCTAACCATACTGGCTACGGTCTCGTTCATAGTCGCAATCTCATAGTCGCGTTTCACCCCCAGCACGTCCATCGCGTAGCGAAATCCCAGAGGCTTGAAGAACAGGTATTGATGCAGCCACTCTTCCACTGCCGCGTCAATGGTGAAACGCAGACTGGCCTCGTTGGTGACAAATGCCGGGTAAGTTCCACCAAAGCCACCAAGCCCCACCACTATCGAAGATACATCCAGCTTGTCGACTTCCTCCTCAATCCGCTCTGTGTCTTCCAACTCCATCTCCTGCTGGAGCAAAATTTCCCGCATACTTTCAATCCTGTCCCGGGGGGAGACGACCAGCAAATGAGGCGGCTTCTCCAGTTTGAAATCCACCGGCGGGAAATGTATTTTAAACTTTACGTATTTATCGGCGGGATTATAGATACCCTGCTCACGAAGTATCTCCTTTACCTGCCCGACAATGACCGTTTCCACCGTGTTTACCAGAGAATCTCTCTTCTGCTGCAATTCGCCCAGTTCTGCTTCAAGAGAAGCCAGGTCACCCCCCCTATTGCCCATCTTTATCGCCTCTATCTCAGAGGTCAGGATTTTGCTCTGCTCCACAGCATTGAAGTAGTCCTGCACTTTCTCCATTTCATCGCCAGTTGTCTTGTTCTCCCTACTGATTAACCCTTTTACCCCTTTGACAATGCTGCTGGCCTCCCATTGCGCGATATTGAAGCGATAGGGCCTGACAATCTGGCTTAACTGTTTATTGAAATCCTTGGCGGCAGCACATCCAGCGCTGAGCAACCAGACCGAGAATATAACTGCCATTACCGCAAGCTCTATCTTCAATTCAGATTTGCCTTTGTTATAATTGCGTTAATGAGGAGCTGGATTGACTGACTTCAATAGTGCCATGTTATGTAAACTTACTCCCCCGGTAATTGGCCAGTCCTTCGCTTTCTGGAAATTTCTGGCGTTTCAGTCCATTCTCACCGCAATTTTAGCCAGCTCCCAGGAGTACTCGTAAAGGTGCAGGCCCTTGCTCATGGCGATTATCTCCCCATCTTCCACCCCGACCTCGCTGGCCATATATTCCTTGAGGAGTTGAATCGCCGCCAGATTTGAGGGGAAACCGGCCCAGAGGTCCCAGGAGCGGAAATAGACCACAAAATTGAGCTTGTTGTGCCTGACCCGGGTATCTATGGCTCTCAGACAGGGTGGGTCGGAAAGAAAGATGGACTGCGCATCACCCACCGCCATAAAGGCCTGATTGGTGTTATAGCCATCTTCCTGGTACATCTTTATAACCTCGGCTATCTGTGTTTCCAGGTACTGGCCGTAGGTGTACTGCTCCCCTTCTCTCCGGTGCGCCGTCATCAGGTACGGCAGATATTCCTCGATGTAGTCCATGGTGCTCGGTGGGGGCACTCCCTGAGGCACATCCGGTATCAGCGGCCTGGTTCCAGGATACTTAATCTTGATGACAACGAAGTCGAGCTCCTTCCGCCTTTGCCCAGCATAGCTCCCCCGGTCAATTTTATACTCGTAACCATCGGTCAGCGTTTTACAGACACACTGGAACCAGGCTTCGGAGAGGTCCCGTGCTTCAACAAAAGTGATATTCATCCCGCAAGTCCTTTTCAGGCTATTACTTTTTCCGGAAGATGGCGAAAAATCTGTCCTCGTACTCAGTGAAGAGGTTCCAGCGGTCCAGCTCCTTCTTCAGTTCATCCGGGTCAAACTCCCCCTTTGTCACACGGCGGAACATCTCCTCAATTCTCAAACGGGCATCCGCGGGTACACCGCTGGCATCCACGTCCAGCAGTCCCCTCGCCCCCATCTGGGTAACATGGTGCGGGAATGAACCTCTGGCCACCTCATAGATGAATTTGAGCAGTGATACATCCCAGAGCTCATCTTCGCCTTTTATAATCGCCGCCAGTGGGTCGCCCTGTTTATCGATCTCTACATTCAGCCTGTCGACCACCGTCCGCCAGTGCTCCGAGACGATGTTGAGTTCTTTGGGCTCATTACGATAGGTGTAAAAGAGCCCGGGGGCATCGGAACCGTAGGTCTTGATGAGTGCATCAAGGTACCGGCGAGCTTCATGGCTGAACCCTTCCAGATGGGAAAGATAGTACGGGGTGACAATCCTTGGCCTTTCGGCAATGACCCTGCCCTCCCTCACCACCGTTTCATTGACCTCCCTAGTCATCTCCGCGTACGCGGGCTCGGTAAGCAGATAGTAATGAATATTGGTCGAGCCGAAGGTAGCCAGCTTTTGCTTCGGTGGCCTTATCACCTCGGTACGCCAGACGGCATATTCAATTCGGTCATCGTTGGCAGCCATCGTATCCCTCTAAGTTATCGTCATCAGTTCCTGCTTGTATTCATTCAGCAGACTGATATACTGCGCATCCATCTGCGAAAGCACGCGCCGCCACTCCTCCTGAAATTGAGGCTGTCTCTCCACGTCTATCCTGACATTGGCCAGGGTACCAATCTGCTGCTTCAGAGCCTGCTGTAGCCTGGCCTCGACATCGACTTTCAGTGATTCATACGCCTGCTTTCGCTGCTGTTCTCCCTGCTCCACGTAATGGTCAAATATACGCCTCACCTTGCTGAATACGTTCTCCACGCTCACCTTATTGTTTTTCAGCAGCTTGATACCTTCCATAGCACGTCTGTTTTTCTTACGCAAAAAATCGTTCCGGGGCAGTTCCAAGTTCCGTATCAGCACTTCCTGAGTCCCTTTGATAACGTACTTCTTCGCCTTGTCCTCGAACTTTCCCAGCTCGGATAACATATTCAGGTTCTGTTTCAAGTACCGAGCGGCTAGCTTCTCCCCTTCCGGAGCATACTTCCACCCCAGGCGTTCCTCTTCCGTTACCTCCCCCAGCTTCTCCACCTTCTCCATGGCTATTTCCCGGGCGCTCTTTATTTCCTCTCCCATGTCCGATTTCCCGAAATTTTTATCTCATTCTCGCCTTGTCAGTTTTCTCTTTATTAAGTATTATACTAAATGCCTGCTAAAGCTTAAAGCGTGGATATACGCAGATGAATCGACAGTCGGCTTGGATTTCTTGATAAAGGTCGGCGCTACTTATATATTATTAAGGTAGCTTGCATTCAGAAAGGAGGCGCTTATTATGCATAAGAACTGGAAGTTCCACCACGTCTCGGTGGTGGTCAGGGACATGGAAAGGGCGATGAATTATTACGAATCTCTGGGAATAGGGCCCTTCCCTCCCCTGCTGGGGCCACAGGGTAAAGTACCACTGGCGGATAAAACATTGCACGGCAAGTCTGCTGACTGGGAGCTCGACCTGCGGCATGCCGAGGGCGGCGTGGGCGACCTTACCTTCGAGTTGATTCAGCCGCTGGAGGGCGATACGCCGGTCAAGGATTTCCTGGAGAAACATGGAGAGGGCATCCAGCACATCGGCTTCTTCGTCGATGATATTGAGGCTGAAACAGCCAAACTGGCCGAGAAGGGGTTCAAAATTACCCAGAGCGCAGAGACCCCAACGGTGAAATGGGCCTACTTCGGCACCGATGCTGTTGGCGGCTTCTCCATCGAGCTCATGCAGAAGAAATAAGGCTGCCTGCGGTCACAGCTTCCCGACGATAAGCTCGCCCATCTCCCTGGTGCCTACCTGCTTCTTCCCTTCGTCCATAATATCGTAGGTGCGGTAGCCTTCGTTCAACACGTCGATTACGGTCTTTTCCACCGCCTGCGCCTCTTTGGCCAGCCCGCAGGAATAGCGCAGCATCATCGCCATGCTCAGTATGGTGGCGATGGGGTTGGCCAGGTTCTGCCCGGCACGCCGGGGGGCACTGCCATGAATCGGCTCATAAAGGCCGAGCGTTCTGACGCCCTCCTGAGGCACGCCGGCCAGGCTGGCGGAGGGCAGCATTCCCATTGAGCCCGCCAGCATCGAGGCTTCATCGGTCAGGATATCACCGAACGTGTTCTCGGAGACCACGACGTCAAAATGTTTCGGGTTCTGTATCAGGCGCATGGAGCAGGCATCAACCAGCATATGCTCCAGCTCCACATCTGGGTAGCTTCTGGAAAGGTCAGTTGCCACCTGCCGCCACAGCCGCGAGCATTCCAGCACGTTGGCCTTGTCAACGGAGATGAGTTTCTTCTTTCTTCCCCGGGCCAGCTCGAAACTAACCCTTACGATGCGCTCAATCTCCCCTTCCGAATAGATCATGGTGTCGACCGCCCGCCACCCTTTGGGCGTCTGCCAGCGCTTCTTCGGTCGGCCGAAGTACAGTCCGCCGGTTAGCTCCCGGACGAAGATGAAATCAACTCCATCAATAACTTCGGGCTTCAAATTGGTGGCATTTACGAGCATGGGCAGGGCTTTGACCGGGCGCAGGTTGGCAAAGAGACCCAGCGCCCGGCGCAGCGCCAGTATGCCATCTTCGGGATGGACTTTTGTGCCGGGAGCGTCAAATCTGGGGTCGCCGACCGCACCCATCAGCACGGCATCGCTTTTCTTGCTTATCTTTTCCACATCGGGCGGCAGAGGCATGCCGGTGGCATCGATCGCCGCCCCACCGATATGCCCGTGATATAAATCAAAGGTATGCCCGTATTTCTTGCCCACAGCCTGGAGTACATTGACCGCGGCCTCGGTTATTTCCGGACCAATGCCGTCGCCGGGTAAAACCGCGATGTGAAACTTCATCTTATACCCTCCCGCTCATTAAACGTTTCTTAGTATATTCAATTAATCCGCCGGAGGAGATGATTTCGGCCATAAAGTCGGGATAGGGGCTGGCGGTAAAAGTACGTCCGCGCGTTATGTTTTTTATCTCTCCTTTGGACAGGTCAACCTCCAGTACATCGCCGGCTTCGGTGTTATCTACCGCTTCCTCGCACTCCAGCAGTGGCAGGCCGATATTGATGGCATTGCGGAAGAAAATGCGGGCGAAGCTCTTGGCAATGACGCAGGAAATGCCGGCCGCTTTTATCGCCATCGGGGCGTGCTCCCGCGAGGAGCCGCAGCCAAAATTAGTGGTCGCCATAATAATGTCCCCCGGCTCCACCCTTTTCAGAAAATCCTCATCGATGTCTTCCATGCAGTGCTTGGCCAGCTCCATCGGGTCATAGATATTGAGATAGCGCGCCGGGATGATGACATCCGTGTTTACATCCGCGCCGTACTTATGGACTTTGCCTTTCAGCATTTAGTGCCCTCCTTTCTGTATTTCTTCCTGATGACGAACTGGATAGCATATTCCTCTTTATTTATGGAGACAACCTTATTGTCCACCAGTTTCGTTTTCAGGACTTCCTTCTGCACTTCATTCCAGTCAATATTCAGTTTTCTTTCCGCAGCCACCTCTTTCCTGGGCATAATGACCCAGATGCGGCCGTCCGGTTTAACTTTGCTTTGCAGAAAGGCCATTTTCTCCCCGATACCTTTCGACTGGTCAATCCAGTAGAGAATAACATCACAGTTCTCTTCCAGTCCGTTGACAATTAAAGTTATGTCACGGCCGCTGAGCCGGGAAACGGTATCCTCATCTGGCCGCAGCAGGCACACCTTGCTCCCCGGCCTTATCCCCAGTCTGGCAGCTAAATCCTTTTCCACGGCCGTTTAATATCAAAGTTTATGCAGTGCTTTTTCAAAGCCCTTTACCATCGGGGGCTTTTTGCCCCGGCCCGGCTCGATAGTGTGCCCCTCGGCTTGAAGTCGGGCGGCCTGTGCCTCGGTGCCGCCCGGGTATTTCTCGTTCAGCTCTCCCTTCGATTTCAGCGTCCGCCAGTACGGGGTAATCTCTTTCTTGCCATCACCGGCATCTTCCTCGGCGGCGCGGGCGGCAATATTGCTGAAAATCCCGGTGGTAATGGGACAGCCGATGGTAGCACCATGCTTTCGGGCCAGAGACTCACGTATCTGGTTGATTGTGATCAGCCTGCCCTCCGGCACACTTCGCATGATTTGGTCAACTTCAATAGGAGCGGGAATGACACAAGTCCCGGTGCCCCACCGCTGGCTCATTTTATCATTGATCTCGACCACTCTGGGCAGGTCCTTGCTGTCGTGCAGTTTTTCGCGCCAGCTTTTCCGCATCTTGGCCATCGCTCCCATTCCTCAATATCCCGACTTTTTGCCGGTGATATTTTCAATATCAATTCTTACCACCGCGGCGCGAGCGGCCTTTTCAAATTCCAGGTCCGGCTTCTTCTCACCGAACTGCCGCATAAGCACCGCCAGGCCACGAATCTTATCTTCTTCATCCTCCAGAATATGCGCCCACCCCACGCCGATCACACTCCGGTATCTCGTTGACCAGCCACAGGGTTTTTCAGCATCGATGACCTCTACATCGGTGTCGATTTCAAAACAGACGCGATTGTTTCTCCTGATAAGGTCCATTTTACGACCTTCATGAGCGCTGTGGAAATACAGGGCATTTCCCTCATAGCCAAAACAAACCGGCACGATGTACGGTTCCTCACCATCAACCAGGCCAATCCGGCATATCTTCGCCTTCTTGACTATCTCCTCAATCTCAGCGGGGTCGGCGATTTCCTTCTCTTTTCTTCGCATCGGCCGTTTTACTTCATAACCTCATCGGGATGGGTGATTCTTCCGGTCACGGCGCTGGCGGCGGCAACTGCCGGATTAGCCAGATATACTTCTGACTTGGGATGTCCCATCCTGCCGACAAAGTTGCGATTGGTGGTGGAGATACACCTTTCCCCTTCCGCCAGCACGCCCGTATGTCCACCGAAGCAAGGTCCACAGGTGGGAGTGCTGACCGCAGCACCGGCCTCAATGAAAACTTCGATAAGCCCTTCTTTCAGAGCATCAGCATATACCTGCTGGGACCCTGGAATGACAATGCAACGCATACTGGGATGCACTTTCTTCCCCTTCAGTATCTGGGCAGCAGCCCTTAAATCATCAAGCCGGCCATTAGTGCAGCTGCCGATAATCGCCTGGTTGAGTTCTACGTTCCCCGCCTGGCTGGCCGGCCTGGCATTGGCCGGCGAATGCGGAAATGACACCTGCGGTTCCAGGTCCGCGACATCATATTCGATGACCCTGGCATACTCAGCATCCGGATCAGGCTCATAAACATTATAGGGGCGCTGCGCTTTCGATTTTATGTAAAGCTGTGTCTTGTTGTCCACATGGAAAAGCCCGGCCTTGCCCCCGGCTTCAATGGCCATATTGGCCATGGTGAAACGCCCGTCCATGCTCAGCGCATCTATTGCCTCGCCGGTGAATTCCATCGCCGAATAGAGCGCCCCGTCAACGCCGATGTCGCCGATGGTATGGAGGATCAGGTCCTTCCCCCCTACCCACCTCTTCAGGTTACCATTATAGACAAACTTGATTGTTGGAGGCACCTTCATCCAAAGGTCACCGGTGGCCATGGCCGCAGCCAGATCCGTTGAACCGACCCCCGTGGCAAAGGTGCCCACTGCTCCATAGGTGCAGGTATGGGAATCGCCGCCGATGACCACCTGGCCGGGCAGCACAATGCCCTGCTCGGGCAGCAGAACATGTTCAATGCCCGCCTTACCTATCTCAAATAACACCGCTTTCTGCTCGCAGCAGAACTCCCGCATCATCTTGCCAATCTCGGCGGAAGCGATGTCCCGGGTGGGCATAAAGTGGTCGAGCACCATTACAATCTTCTTCGGGTCAAAGACGCGACTAACGCCGATTTTCTGGAACTCCTTGATGGCGATTGGTGCCGTGATATCATTGGACATAACCACGTCCACTTTGGCGTTAACGAATTCCCCGGGGCTCACCTTTTTTCGGTCCGTATGCGCAGCCAGTATCTTCTCAGCCAGATTCATCTCCGTTCCCTTCCTTACATTTTTCAGTACATTCTTAATCGAGGTTCATCCTATCCAGCGAGGCATGATAAGCACACCAAGAACCAGAGCCGTGGTTACTGCGGCAATAATATACAAACCCGTGCCAGCGGCAAGGCCAATGCCGGCCACCACCCAGATTGTAGCCGCAGTGGTCAGGCCAGCAACAATGCCTCCTTGCCGATGCAGGATAACTCCGGCTCCCAGAAAACCAACGCCAACCACCACGCTGGCGGCCACCCTTGCCGGGTCACTGTCGCCGCCAAAACCATAGATGGAGACCAGAGAGATAAGCGCCGCCCCGGTGGAGATAAGGATATGCGTCCTCAACCCTGCCTGTTTTCCGGCCCTTTCTCTCTGGTAGCCGATGACTGCTCCCAGAGCGGCAGCCAGCAAAAGACGCAGCACCATTTCCAGTGCTATAGGCATCTCATCACACCTGCCCAGCTTATTTCTTAGCGGTCAGCAATCGATTGAGAGCGTTCACGTATGCTTTGGCGCTGGCCACTATGATGTCCGTATCGGCACCGCGACCGGTATAGGTAACGCCGTCGCTCTCGATGCGGCACAGCACCTCACCGATAGCGTCTATGCCCTCGGTTATCGATTTGATGCTGAATTCGGTAAGAGTGTTGGGTACTTTTACTATCTTGTCGATTGCCTTGAAGGCAGCATCAACCGGCCCGCTGCCCAGCGCAGCATCAGATAGCGCCTCCCCACCGAGGCCGGTGATGACCACCGATGCCGTGGGAATGCCACGGTCGCCGCAGGATACCTGAATGCGGTCAAGGTGATATACTTCGGAAACCGTGCGTTGCTCCTCGGCAACCAGCGATTCGATATCCCGGTCGGTTACTTCCTTCTTTTTATCTGCCAGCTCCTTGAAAGCACGAAAGACGCGATTGAAGTCTTCATCTTCCAGGCTGTAACCCAGCTCAGCCAGTCTCTCGCGCAGGGCGTGTCGCCCGCTCAATTTGCCCAGCACCAGGCTGCTCGATGGTATGCCCACTGTCTTGGGGTCCATGATTTCGAACGTGATGGGCATTTTGATAACCCCGTCCTGGTGTATACCGGACTCATGCCGGAAGGCATTGGCGCCAACAATAGCTTTATTCGACTGCACAGAAAAGCCAGTCAATTCGCTTACCATCCGGCTCGTCTTATAGATTTGCCGGGTATCTATACCCGTATCGAGGTCGAATAAGTCGCGGCGGGTCTTGAGTGCCATCACGACTTCCTCGAGCGAAGCATTGCCCGCCCTCTCCCCGATGCCGTTGATGGTGCATTCCACCTGCCTGACGCCCCGCCTCACCGCCTCCAGGCTGTTCGCCACCGCCAGGCCGAGGTCATTATGACAGTGCACGCTGACCACCGTCTTTTCGATGCCGGGCACGTTCTGGAAAATGCCGTCAATCAGGCGGCCGAACTCCTCCGGTATGGCATAACCCATGGTATCCGGGATATTGAGCGTATTGGCGCCAGCTTCAATAGCAATCTGCAGTATCTGGTACAGGTAGGCCGGCTCGGTGCGGCTGGCATCCATGGGTGAGAACTCGATGTCATCGGTATAACCCTTCGCCCAGGCCACCATGTCACGCGTTAATTGCAGAATTTCATCGCGGTTCTTTTTCAACACGTGCATGAGGTGGATATCCGAAGACGAGACAAAAACGTGAATACGGGGATAGGCTGCGCCTTCAATCGCCTCCCAGGCGCGGTCAATATCATTCGGATTCGCCCGCGCCAGACCACAGATAATGCTGCCACGCACCTCCTGAGCGATGAGCTTTACCGACTCAAAATCGCCCGGTGAAGTGATGGGGAAGCCCGCTTCAATGATATCCACACCGAGCTTTTCAAGCTGCCTGGCGATTTCAAGCTTCTCATTAAGGTTAAGGCTGCCACCGGCTGCCTGTTCGCCATCGCGCAGTGTGGTGTCAAAGATAATCACTTTGTCCATCTTGCTCCCCCATTATTTTTAACGCCTATTAAATTTGTAGCATGTTTTCTGCTTATTTAGCCAGCCACGGCATCATCTTGCGCAGTTCAGCTCCGACTATCTCAATCGGGTGCTCCCTGTCCTTGCGCGTGAGCGCGTTGAATACGGGCAGACCGGCCTGGTTCTCCAGAATCCACTCCCGGGCAAAGGTGCCGTCCTGAATCTCGCCCAGAATCTCCCATAAATTCTCTCTCACCCCTTCGTCAATTACTCTTGGCCCTCTGGTTATATCACCGTACCGGGCAGTATGGCTCACCGAGTCACGCATAAAGCTGATGCCGCCTTTATAGATAAGGTCAACAATGAGCTTGAGCTCGTTAAGGCACTCGAAGTAAGCCAGTTCCGGCTGATAGCCAGCCTCCACCAGCGTTTCAAAGGTAGCTTTGAGGAGAGCTGTCACGCCGCCACAGAGTATCGTCTGCTCGCCGAAGAGGTCGGTCTCAGTTTCCTCGGCGAAGGTAGTCTCCAGGACGCCAGCACGCGCGCAGCCGATGGCCGCCGAGTAGGCCAGCGCTTTGTCCTTCGCCTGCCCGGAAGCATCCTGATAGACTGCTATCAGCGCCGGTACGCCCTGTCCCTGAGTAAAGAAATCGCGGAGCAGGTTTCCGGGACTCTTGGGCGCTATCATGGTTACATCGATGTCTGGCGATGGCACCACCTGATTGTAGTGGATGGTGAAGCCGTGGGAAACCATGAGCATATTGCCCTTGGATAGTCCCGGTGCGATATGCTGATTGTAGATTCTCTGATGCAAATTGTCCGGGGCCAACAGCATGACGATTTCCGCCGCTTTTGCCGCCTCGGCCACCAAAGCCACCTTAACGCCATCAGCCTCAGCTCTCGCCTTGCTCTTGCTACCTTCCTGAAGTCCCACCACCACCTCACAGCCGCTGTCTTTAAGGTTCAGCGACTGGCCGCGCCCTTGGTTGCCATAGCCGATAATGGCAATTGTCTTGCCTTTCAGCAAATCTAGGTTTGCGTCTTTCTCATAATACACCTTAGCCATGTACCCTTTACTTTACCTCCTTTATCGTTTTATGCGTCTGCTAATGCGCATTAATTCAGGAAAAGAACGTATTTACAATAAGTTATACCTTTCTTTTCTAGTTTTCGATGGTTTTTGTTCAACAGGCAGCTGGCTGGTACTCCCTCGCAGCATAGCGATGCAACCTGTCCTGGCCACTTCCTTGACGCCAAAGCTGCGCAATAAATTCAATAAAGAATCAACTTTATCCTCATCGCCGGTAATCTCGATGGTCAGCGAATCAGACGCTACATCGACGATATTGGCACGGAAAATATCGGCGATTTCAATGATCTCGCTGCGGGTTGAGGAAGTTGCCTTCACCTTTATGAGTGCCAGCTCTCTCACCGTGATATTGTCATCAGTAACGTCAGCGACCTTAACCACATTTACCACCTTGCCCAGTTGCTTTCTCACCTGCTCGAGAATACTGGCCGTACCGTTGACCACGATGGTCATGCGAGACAGATTGGGCAGTTCGCTGTGCCCCACGGCGATGCTTTCGATATTGAAGCCCCGCCTTCGAAAAAGGCTGGCCATACGGGTCAGTACTCCGGGCTTATCCTCAACCAGTGCCACCAGGGTGTGCTTCATTTTCGACAAAAGCTATCCTTAAATCCGGTCCAGCAAAGGGCTCTCCTCTTCGCCTCACGCCACATCTTCGGTGGTGATATCCAGTACTTTTACCACGTCGATTATCTTTTCCAGCTGTTTTCGAACCTGACCCAGAATCACCGCCGAGCCGGAGACCACAATGGCAACCCTGGTCAGACCGGGCCGAGAGCCATCCTCAGTTTCAATGGTTTCCAGTACATTCACGCTGTGAATATTGAAACCACGTCTGCGGAACACGTTTGACATCCGGTTCAACACGCCGGGTTTGTCCTCTACCAATGCCAGCAGAATATGCTTCGTTGGCGCCATTTTGCCACCTTCTCCGAGCTTAGATATTGCTCACCTTCAGTCTCTTGGAATCGGAAATGGCCTTTATCGGTTGCTTGGGCTCCTCAATACTCTCGGCAACGGTTGCCCCGGGCGGGATCATGGGATAAACGTTCTCTTCCGGCTCCACCATGAAGTCGATGAGGAACGGCCCCTGGTACGCCATCGCCTGCTCAATCGCCGGTATTACCTCTTCTTTGTGCTTGACCCGTAACGCGGATATGCAGTACCCCTCTGCAACCTTGACAAAGTCCGGGCAGGATATCGGTGTGGCGACGTACCGCCCTTTATAAAACAACTGCTGCCACTGCCTTACCATACCGAGATAGCCATTATTGATAATGGCTATCTTGACCGGTGCCTGCTCCTGAGCGATGGAGCCGAGCTCCTGTATGGTCATCTGGAAACCGCCATCGCCATCAATGCACCACACCGGCGCATCAGGGCAGCCAATTTGCGCACCGAAAGCCGCCGGCAGACCAAACCCCATAGCCCCGAGACCTCCGGAAGATATCAGTGTATTGGGTTTATTGAACCAGTAGTGCTGCGCCGCCCACATCTGGTGCTGCCCAACTCCAGTTACAATAATCGCTTGGCCTTTGGTTATTTCATATATCTGCCGAACCACATACTGAGGCAGGAGTCCATCATCATCCCGGATATCGATTGACGGGTGTTCCCTCCGCCAGTCATCCACCTGACCTATCCAGTCAAGATGGTCAACTGGGGCTATCTGTTTGTTCAATGCCTGTAAAACCATCTTGACGTCGCCTACGATAGGCACGTCCACGCGGACGTTCTTGCCGATTTCCGCCGGGTCAATATCAATGTGAACGATGTGGGCATGGGGAGCAAAAGCACTGATCTTGCCCGTTACCCGGTCATCAAATCTCATACCGATGGCGATGAGCACGTCAGCATTCTCGATGGCGTAATTCGCGTAGACCATTCCGTGCATGCCCACCATACCGTAGCTGAGGGCATGTTCTTCCGGGAAGCAGCCAATGCCCAACAAGGTAGTCACCACCGGTATCTGTGCCATTTCCGCAAGGTGCTTCAATTCACCGTAAGCTTTCGAGATATTGACCCCCCGGCCGGCAATGATAACGGGATGCCTGGCTTCATTTATCATCTTGGCAGCTTTTTTGATTTGCGCGGGATGACCCTGAAGCGTCGGCCTGTAGCCGGGTAAATCCACCCTGTCCGGGTAACTGAAATCAGCCTGCTCCAAGAATACGTCGCGAGGTATATCGATTAATATCGGCCCTGGGCGTCCGGTACGGGCCAAATGAAAGGCCTGCTTGATTACCACCGCCAAGTCATTTACGTCCATAACCAGGTAGTTATGTTTGGTAACAGGCAATGTTATACCGGTAATGTCTGTTTCCTGAAAGGCATCACGCCCGATGAAGTCCCTCCGCACCTGGCCGGTTACCGCAATTACCGGCACCGAATCAAGAAAAGCATTGGCAATGCCGGTAACAAGGTTGGTCGCTCCGGGCCCGGAGGTGGCAAAACATACCCCCACCTTTCCCGTCGCCCGTGCATAGCCATCGGCGGCGTGGGCGGCACCCTGCTCGTGGCGCACCAGAATATGCCGGAGCTGTGGATACTGCGGCAGGGTGTCATAAAGCGGAATGACCGCCCCGCCGGGGAAACCAAAAATAATATCCACTCCTTCTTTTACTAAGCCTTCGCATAGAATCTGTGCCCCTGTCAGTTTCATGGCAAGCCTCCTCTAACCGCCAAATACCGCTCCGGTACTCGCTGAACATACCTTCTCGGCATAATACTTGAGATAACCGGACTTTACTTTCGGTTCAAACTCCGGCAATTGCGCCAGGCGACGTTTTATCTCTTCATCCGTGAGCTCCACCTCCAGCTTGTAATTGGGAATATCGATAACAATAGTATCACCATCCTGTAAAGCGGCAATCGGGCCCTGGCTCGCCGCCTCAGGAGAAACGTGGCCGATGGCAGCACCGCGGGAACCGCCGGAAAAACGCCCGTCAGTGATAAGAGCCACCTTGTTATCTATTCCGAGACCGCTTAATAAAGAGGTGGGAGTGAGCATCTCCCTCATTCCCGGACCACCTTTTGGCCCTTCGTAACGGATGACGACCACATCGCCCTCCTTGATACCGCCGCTCATAATGGCCTTGGTGGCCTCCTCCTCCGATTCGAATATCCGGGCCGGACCGCGGTGCGACAGCATCTCCGGAGCCACCGCCGAGCGCCGCACCACGGCACCATCCGGAGCCAGGTTGCCAAACAGCATCGATAGCCCGCCGCTTTGGGCAAAGGCATCGTCAGCCGGCCGTATTACCGCCCTGTCCAGAACCCGGCTGCTGGCGATATTATCGGCCAGTGTTCCGCCGGTAGCGGTTTTCAGATTCAGTTTCAAAAGGCCTTTTATTTCACTCATCACCGCCGATATGCCGCCGGCACGGTCCAGGTCTTCAATGTGATATTTGGTTTTGGCATCTATATAGGCCGGTGACAGCTTGCAGAGACACGGCGTCTTCTGGCTTATCTCATTGACCAGCGACAGGGGAAAGGCAACGCCTGCCTCGTGGGCAATGGCCATCAGATGCAGCACCGAGTTGGTGCTGGCGCCGAGTGCCATATCGACGGTTAAAGCATTATAAATGGACTCTTTATTGATGAAATCACGGGGCCGGACGTTATCTTTCAGTAGCCTCATCACGGCACGCCCAGCATTCCTAGCCAGGCCACGACGCCTAGCGTCAACCGCCGGGATAGTGCCATTGCCCGGCAACCCTATCCCCATAACTTCAATCAGGCAGTTCATGGTATTGGCGGTGAACATACCGGAGCAGCTACCGCAGCCCGGACAAGCGACCTGCTCCATCTGCTCCAGCTCCTCCTGGCTCATCTTGCCGCTGAGAACCGCTCCCACCCCCTCAAAGACCGAGATGAGGTCAACCTTCGGGCCATCATTGCCGAACTTGCTCGCCAGCATGGGGCCGCCGCTGATGAAGATAGACGGGATGTTCAACCTCGCCGCCGCCATGAGCATCCCGGGGACAATCTTGTCACAGTTGGGAATGAAAACAAGTGCATCAAAGGCGTGTGCCTCGGCTACCGCCTCCGCGGAATCGGCAATCAACTCCCGGCTGGGCAGGCTGTATTTCATGCCGGGATGGTTCATGACAATGCCATCACACACCGCAATGGTATTGACCTCAAAGGGGACACCGCCCCCCTCCCGTACACCCGCCTTCACCGCCTGCGCAATATCACGCAGGTGTATGTGCCCAGGAACAATCTCGCTGTAGCTGTTGATAATGCCCACAAACGGCTTGCTCATTTCCGAGCGATTGCAGCCCAGAGCATACAGCAGAGACCGGTGTGGCGCCCTTTCTATCCCCTTTTTGACAACGTCACTTTTCATATCCGATTCCCCATTATTAGATTGATTAAAAAAATAAAGGCCACATATGTACGGACCAAAGACACGGAGAAAAAACCGCTGCAGCCCGTACCACAAAATAGCATAGAATAATTTAAATTGTCAAACTGGCGAACTGTGTCCGGTTACTTCTGCCCTGAGCCAGGGTCTTGAATCGCCCGCAGCACCTGCCGTATCTCCAGCCAGCTGACCAGCCCCTGTCTCAGAAGCTGCGGTGGGCTGACGGTCAAATCAACGATTGTGGAGAGCCCGCGCGATGGTATTGCGCCCTGGTCCAGAATCAGAGAGACCTGCTCCACTGCCTCTCCAAGCAGTTTCATCACTTCCGGCACAGAGTACGGCGTCGGCTGCCCGCTGGCATTGGCGCTCGTGGCCGTAATGGGCAGGTCGGCTATAGCAGTCAAGTCCAGTATCACCCGGTTATCGGGGATTCTGATGCCAACGGTATCCCTCCCGGCAACCAGCAATGATGGAATGCCCTCTTTTCTGGTCAGTACCAGCGTTAGAGCACCGGGCAGGAAACTGTGCGCCAGTTGCTCTGCTTCCGGGATGACGTGGGCATACCTCCCGGCCATTTCCAGCGAGTTGACCGCTATGTGTATCGGATTGGAGTAAGCGCGTCCCTTCAGGTTGAAGACCTTGACAATAGCTTTGGCATCAAGGGCATTGGCTGCCAGTGCATACCCGGTATCGGTGGGGCATACGATGACAGCACCCTTGCGGATAAGACGCGCTGCCCTTCTGAGCAACTGCACCGATGGTTTCCCGGGATTTACTTTTTTAACCTCAACCCGCATGCTGCACCTCAAGCGGCACATTCGGAATGACATCAAGCGACAGGTCATCGGCATAGCCGCGCCTCAGCCTGGCATGGCCGGCCGCGGCAATCATGGCCGCGTTATCTGTGCACAGCGAGAGAGCGGGAAAGTACACTTTGATACTCTCTCTGTCACCGGTATCGGTGAACACTTCTCTCAACCGCCGGTTGGCCGAGACGCCGCCGGTAACGCTGATGGCAGATACCCCGCTTTCCCTGGCCGCCCGCAACGTCTTGGCTACCAGCACCTCCACCACTGCTTCCTGAAAGCTGGCCGCGATATCCTCAAAAGGCAGTTTTTCACCGCCGGCAAGCTGGTGCTTGAAGGCATTGATGATGGCCGTCTTCAAGCCGCTGAAGCTGAAATAAAATGATTTGGCCTTCAGTAAGGGGCGGGGGAAAGCAAAGGCCTTCCGGTTGCCTTTTGTGGCCAGGCGGTCAATGGCCGGACCGCCGGGGAAGCCGAGGCCGAGGAACTTGGCAATCTTGTCAAAAGCCTCACCGGCGGCATCATCAACCGTCCCACCGAGTTTCTCATACCGGCAGTGGTCTCTGACGTACACCAGCAGGGTATGTCCGCCGGACACCGTCAGGCAGACGTGGGGCAATGGTATTTCCGGATTGCTCAGCAGGTTGGCAAATATGTGCCCCTCGATGTGGTGCACCCCGACCAGCGGCACCCGCAAAGCATAGCTGAGCGTCTTGGCCGCCGCCACCCCGACAAGCAGGGACCCAACCAGCCCCTGTTTGGCCGTCACTGCTACTGCCTGCACATCAGACAGGCTTTTCCCTCCCGCATCAAGCGCCTCATTGATGACGTAGCCGATGAGCTCGGTATGCCGCCGCGCTGCAATCTCCGGTACCACGCCGCCGTATTTACGGTGCAGGTCAAGCTGATTGGCGATGATATTGGATAGCACCGTCCGGCCGTCAGCTACCAGCGCCGCCGCCGTTTCATCACAGGAAGTCTCGATACCCAATACCAGCATCCCGGTCACCTAAGGCACTGCCTGAGCACGCCTTTTGTATTTATTGATAAAAGCCCGCGCCGTTGACTCTTTCAGGTATAGAGGTGCCAGCGCCAGCGTATCATCATTCTCTCCGCTTTCCAGACGGGTCGCTGCCAGCAACGCCACCACCGCCCCACCGGGCGCAGTCTCCAGCGCTTCAACAGCATCCGATTTGAGCAGCTGGCCTAGCACACTCAGGTACTTCTGCGCATCGGTGGCCACCAGTGTTATCGGCTCCTTTACCAGCTCAGCCAGACCGGGGAGGTCGCCGACATAATAATCGCTTACCTGATGAATACCGTTATGGCCACTCCGGTATAACGCCGCATATATCGTCTCTCTGGCACCGGCGTCAACGATCGCGCAGATGAGCCTCTGACAATCGCGAGCGCAAAAGGCAAGCGCTTCCAGGGTGGAGATACCCTTGACCGGCTTGCCCGTACAATAGGCCAGCATCTTGCCCACGGTCACCCCGATTCTTATGCCCGTCCATGAGCCCGGCCCCAGGCCCACACCGAATCCTCCGATATCTTCAAGGCCGAGGTTGTTCTCCCCGAGCACGCTATCTATATTGAGCATTATCCTGGCCAGCGACTCGTTTCGAGTCTGGAAAGCAAAATCGGCGAGAACGCGCTCACCATCGACCACACCGATGGCGTTGGCGTAACCGGATGTATCAATGCCCAATACCAGCATCAGTCATCAAGCCCCCTGATAAGCGCTCCCGCCCTCTCCCCGAAACCAGTAAGCTCCAGCCGGCGTCTCTGCGGAGCGAGCACCTCAAACTGCACCTGCAGATAATCTTCCGGCAGGATAGATAATACTTTCTCCGCCCACTCCAGCACGATGACCCCGTCCTCCCGGGCTAGATAATCAAGCATCCCGAT
The DNA here is from genome assembly GCA_011174815.1 of Dehalococcoidia bacterium. GTDB lineage: Bacteria > Chloroflexota > Dehalococcoidia > Dehalococcoidales > RBG-16-60-22 > E44-bin89. The sequence continues at coordinate 39,448 of DUFF01000083.1, forward strand.
TTCAAATCCATCTTCAATATCGTCGATTCGGTACAGGTCAACGTGAAAAACGGGAAGTCGCCCCCGGTACTCGTTGACAAAGGCAAAGGTGGGGCTGCTGACCTCCTTTTCCGGAATACCCAGGCCGGTACACAGACCACGGGTGAAAAGCGTTTTGCCACAACCAAGCTCACCGACCAGGGCGATAACACCACCATCAGTCATTTTTTCGCCCAATCGTCTGCCTAAACGCAGCGTAGCTGCCGGGCTATTACTCAAAAAAACGTACGTCGATGCGATGGTTTTCGAAGTTGACATTCTCTGATAGTAGCTGGTCATTCCCCTTGACGGTAGTATATCACAATGTCAACTTATCGTCAGCGATGGATATTTAAGGTTTTATTTGCATTTAGTTGGTGTGCTATGACAAATAAATGGTATCCTCTACTTAAACAAATAGTAGGGGGATTAAATAAATGGCTACTATTAAATCAGCTTGTAAGAGATTGTGGGTGTGGCTTACCACAAACACCTATAAGCCACCACCAGATACAGTTGGTCAAAGGCGAGCTAAAATGATACTTCAAGGAATAGCAAACTTAATGATTGCACTTTTAGGCATTTGGTTAGCGTGGGTGGAATTTGGCTCTGTTATCTTTAGAGCGAATCTATTTTGGTTAATAGTAGGAGTATGGGTTTACTTAAGTTTTGCAATGTTCTTGTCCCGATGGGATGAGGCTGCAAAGAAAACGACGAGTGATAAGGTGGATGATTTAGATGCGAAGTTAGATGGTTTAGGCACAAAGTTTGATGACCTAGTTAAAGAAATGAGGGGATTACGAGCGGATTTAACAAATAGGGGGGATAATAATGGAATTAATAAAAACAAATGAGATACCAGTCTGCAAACTCTGCCAATCGGATGATGTAATCAAGTACGGCAAGTATAAAGGCGTTCAGCGTTATTTCTGCCGAACCTGTAAGTCTAAATTCAAGGCTGATGATACCTTATTCCATATGAAAACCCCCGCCAATCAGGTATCATCGGCACTCAATATGTATTACGAGGGTATGAGTATCAAGGCTATCAGCCGTAATCTGAAGCAGGAATACGGCAATATGCCCTCAACCGCCACGATTTATGAATGGATACAGAAATACACTCAATACGCCGCTGATAGCATAGAAGGTTACAAGCCAAAACAAGTTGGTAATACGTGGATAGCAGATGAAACGGTTATTGAGATAGATGGTCAGAATGTTTGGCTATTCGATTTGATAGATGATAAAACTCGATACCTCTTGAGCACACGGATTTCAAGAAGCCGTACTACCAAAGATGCTCAGATACTTTACGACAGAGCCGTAAAGACTGCTGGCAAAGAGCCTGATAAGATTATTACTGATAAGCTAGCATCATACCTAGATGTACGTTACGGCAAAGCTACTGAGCATATTCAAGGCAAGCCATTTGCGCTCGAAAACAATACCCAGATGATAGAGCGTTTTCACGAAACCTTGAAACAGCGCACGAAGGTAATGCGGGGATTAAAGAACATAGAGTCAGCGCACGACTTCATTAACGGCTGGCTAGTTCACTATAATTACCTTCGCCCACATACTGCGCTAAATGATAAGACGCCTGCAGAAGTGGCGGGGATAGAATTCCCCTATAAGAACTGGGCTGATATTACACGGCATAAGCCTTCAAAGCCTATCATAATTGAACATAAACCTAGAGGCTCTTTGAGAGTAGAACCAACACAGATAGGCAGGCCACATAAGCTAACCCGTATGCCACGAATAGATTTTAGCCGTAGTAATGTTAAAGATAAGTTTACAGGTAGAAGGCTATGATAATGGTTGTGGACAGAATTATCATACCGATAGCGATAATAATAGTAGGAGGAATATTAGCTTGGTATTTGATTGTCCCTCTTATGCTTTATATATTGGACACTATTGCTTTTCTGATTGCTAAGATACTAACCAAACTATTTCCGAGAAATGTGAATATGCCTAACAATCCAAATCAAAGTACTATACAAAGCGGAAGCAGAACTTATAATCCAAACCCAATACAATATCTCTTGCACAATTATCCACATATCCCAAAAGGCTTTGCTAACAACGCAAAGAATAGTAGCAAAAACCCATTCCCAGAGGATAACTTTGATATGCCCTATGACCCAGTCGTTAAAAATGCTAACGGCTGTTCTCTTAAGCCGCATCATAACAAGAGTATTATATCAAGGAAGCAACCAAATGCAAATAAAACCATATTTAAGGCAAAAGGCTATATGATTACCCGTGGTGCGGAACACGATCACGATGGGCTCTAAGACAACAGTGACACAATATTTCAAATCAGAGGAAGCAATAAATATACTATATAAGCAATGGCGAAAATGAATGCTGTTATTACCACCATTGCCGCGCAAACCCTCAGACGCATTTTAACCCTTAGAGAATCATCCGGGTGATAGCGTATAATATAAAGAGGTTCTTTCCATCTTGATGCCCTTTTAATATATATATGGGAACCTTCTTCCAATCTTAATGGTAAAATTCCAATAGAAATGGAGTTAAGTAATATCCGTATATGTGGACTAATATATATCTTGCCCGAACCTGCCTTACCGCTTGGTTGTAGTTTTACCGTTACCCAATGCTTAGCGTCTGCAGAGATATGCATATAGTCGCCCCATTCCAGGTTATCGGGCTTCGCTGCTTTATGGAGTCGCACTATCAATTTGTCATAGTCATCCACAGGCGCGTCTCTAACTCTTAGAAATTGCTGGCTCGGTTGCGGCATAACCCCTTTCCTTGTTCGTTAATGGCCATCATAGTAGCACCTTATTCTGTCTTTATCAAAGGTAAGACGCGCAAACATATTATGTATCTTATGTATCCTCCTTTTTGATTACCTCATACGCACTATTGCTGATTCTAAAATAGAACGGGCGCCAGCAACCACCGCATAATTGGTGGTTACCAACACCCACTATCTATCATCCCGCTCCTAAAACTACGCGCTATCTTTATTTTTCAATATCATGCTCCCGCTCTCACCATTAAAACGGGTACCTTGCCTCCTCGTAGCACTTTGTCAGTGACACTACCAAAGGCCCAGCGGGTAATGCCAGCCCGTCCGTGTGTTGACATGGCCACCAAGTCAGCATTGACTTCTTTCTCAGCTTTAATAATCTCGTCTGCAGGGTTTGAACCGGTGACCACTTTAGCTAACACGCTGGCCCCTTTGTTTTTCAGGTTTTCTCCAACCTTATCAAGATACTTAAGGGCATCGGTTTTCAATCGCTCCAGATCACTTTCGCTATAGGGCACGGTAATAGTGCCCGCCCCGCCTCCACTGATATGAACATCATGCGTCAGTGCGGTAACCACATGGAAAAGCGTAACCTCGACCTTTTTCTCTGATGAAATTCTAGAGACCAAGTCTTCAACATAATGCAGAGCGGCTTCGCCCAATTCAGACCCATCCAGGGGAATAAGTATTCTCTCAGACATTTGGTACCTCCTTTTTCTTTAACCAAGTGAGTTAAACTATAGCTCAATTTGATTAATTGGCTATACCCATAATGCCGCTGAATACCGGGGCTTGAATGAGCAGACCTCAGGTTATACCCAGAGCCGCCAGGACAGCAAAAACCCCGAATATTATTAAATATATGCCAAGTACCCAGGCTATTATCTGGGGTTTAATTATCACGACGATTCCCCCCAGAATTGCCAGGATGCCCCCGATGACGCCGCTGATCTGTGGAATCCCCATAGTTACCTCCTTATGCACTATATTCCCGGGTCATTTTAGCCTCAGGTAAGCTAATTATATCTTTTTTATCACTTTAGTCAATATTATTTCTTTTCCTCCGGGCGCCAAAGATGGGTTACTTTCATCCATACCCTCCAACCAACCAAGATAAGGAATGCTATAACCACAAATAACCAGTTAATTGCGGTTGGAACCGGGGGATAAACGAATACCCAGATAGTGTAGGCTACAGCCGCTGCGAGTGCCAGCATACCGCACGTAGTAATAATAATTAATGGTTGTGGGCGTTTAGTTATTCTAATTCTTATGACACGGAGAAGTTGTGATGGGGTGAACAAAACAACCAAACCCCATAGATAACTCAATGGAGAAATATGCGCCCTGCTGGCAAAATACATAAGAGCAAGTATTATTATCCACTGTATCACCAAGATCACCATCATAGTCCGTAACAAAGGTCTATCTATGTAAGGGGTATTTCTAGACCAGGATACAACCCCAAACCAACCATCTAGAGCAATGACGTAGACGGGAAGGAGTGCCCAGAAGCTGATGCTGGTTATTTTAGGTGGAAAAAGCAGCTCATTAAATTCTAAAAGACTAGAGCCAATAACGATGGCAGCTATTAATGTGTAGAATGTCATTAGGGGTGAATAAAGCAATGTCTGGGGCATAGCACTTGTTTCAACTTTGGTACTCATTTCTTTTACCTCCTGGGTAGTGTTACTATCTGCTAGCTCTGAAAAAACGCCACAGAAAACATCTGTAACTCACATGGATACCTAATGTAATAAACAAAAATATCCAGATGGCTGTAGTGTCAAGCGAAGCAGAAATCAAAGCCCAGATAGTGCAGGCTATAGAAGCAATAAGCTGGAAAACCCCGTGAGTGAACATTATGCGTGTAGGTTCGGGACGATGTGAATCACGTCGCCGTACTTTGGAATTCACCACATATGTTCCGTATACAATTACAAAGCCCCACAGGTAACCGAAAAAGTGTTCAGGCAATAGCGTGCCCAGATATAAGAGACAAGCGTATACAATGATACAAAACGCTTCCAGAAGGGACCTGAGCCTCGACCAGAAGGAAACAATATAAGGTGCTCGACTAGTCATTATTTGCCAGGAATACCATGTCGCAAAGCCAAAGAAGTACACAACAAATAGTGCCCAGAAATTTGCGCTTGTCCCCATAGGTGGGAAAATGCTCTCTCTGAATTCCAAAATACTGCCTCCCAGCACTACAGCGAAGAAGATTTGAACCAGCGTAATACCCTGTGGTGCCGCACTTTCTGGCAAAACAGCTTTACTTTCAGCACTCATCTTTTACCTCCTAGCCAGAAATTTATACGAGTGAATTGAATTATAGTCCTATTCGGTGGGATGTCAATACCTCAATTTCAAGCTATCAGGTCAATTAATGCTTTGTAAGCCAAATTTAGAACCGTTGCGAGTTGCCCAAAATACTCCCCGGACGTATTGAAACTTTCATAACATAATGGTAATCTGTGTTCTATAAACATGGTGAAAAGGAAGGCAAAACCAGCCGCCAACAAGGGCCTCCGCATCGCCACCACTGACGACATCGAAGTCTCCACCTACCTGGAAATAGCCAAAGAGATAGGCGGAGAACAGCCGTCAGTGGCGGAGGAAGCGGTCTCCGGGGCGGAACGTGAAGCAATCATTGTAATCGATTTTGGCTCCCAGTACAGCATGCTGATCGCCCGCCGCGTGCGTGAGTGCCAAGTCTACTGCGAACTGGTGCCCCATGACGCCCCCTGGGAAAAGATAGCCCCACTTAATCCCCGGGGCTTTATTCTTTCCGGCGGACCAAGGAGCGCTTACGAACCAAGCGCACCACTGGCGCCATCTTATATCTATGAAAGACATCTCCCGGTGCTCGGCATCTGCTACGGGATGGGGGTTATCGCCAGGCAACTGGGCGGCAAGGTATCGCCAGGAGCAAAGCGCGAGTATGGCCATGCCATCCTTCACCTGAGCCGTCTCGACTCACCACTGTTTACCGATTTGCCCGAGTCCACACCGGTCTGGATGAGCCATGGCGACAAGATCGAAGAGATGCCACCCGGTTTTGCCGCCCTTGCCTACACGGAGAATTCGCCGGTGGCCGTAATGGGCGACGGCGATGGCATCTTCGGAATCCAGTTTCACCCCGAGGTTATCCACACCCCGGAAGGGAAAACGATATTGCGTAATTTTGTCTACCGGGTATGCGGCTGTAAGGGAAACTGGACCATGGGCAGCTTCATTAATGAGAGCATCGCCCGGGTCAAGGAAACTGTGGGCGACGGCAAGGTCATCTGCGCCCTCTCCGGCGGCGTTGACTCGGCGGTGGTAGCCACGCTCATTCACCGCGCCGTTGGTGACCAGCTTACCTGCATATTTGTCAATAATGGGCTTTTGCGCCGCGAGGAAGTGGAAAGAACGCTCAAAGTCTTCCAGCAGAACCTGGGTATGAATATCTGCTACGTTGACGCCAGCGAACGATTCCTTGACCACCTGAAAGGCGTCATCGACCCGGAAGTGAAACGCAAGGTAATCGGCGAGGAGTTTATTCACGTCTTTGAAGAGGAGGCGAATAAGGTCGGCAAGGTCGACTTCCTCGCCCAGGGAACGCTGTATCCGGATGTTATTGAGAGCACATCCTCGGTGAGCAACGTCTCCGCCAAAATAAAGACCCACCATAACGTCGGCGGCCTGCCGGCCAGAATGACGCTGAAATTGCTTGAGCCTCTGCGCTACCTCTTCAAAGATGAGGTGCGCCAGGTGGGACTGGAACTGGGCCTTCCCGAAGAGATGGTCTGGCGACAGCCCTTTCCCGGTCCCGGGCTGGCCATTCGCATCATCGGTGAGGTAACCAGGGAAAAGCTGGAGGTCTTGCGCAGCGCCGACTACATCCTCATGAACGAGATTAAAAAGGCGAAGCTTTACCGCCAGCTATGGCAGAGCTTCGCCATCCTCCCCGATATTCACAGCGTGGGCGTGATGGGCGACTACCGGACGTACGGTCACGTGGTTGCCATCCGCGCCGTGACCAGCGAGGACGCCATGACCGCGGACTGGGCGCGCATGCCCTATGATGTTCTGGCGCACATCTCAAATCGCATCGTCAACGAGGTGCCCGAGGTAAACCGCGTCGTCTTCGATATAACTTCCAAACCCCCCTCGACCATAGAGTGGGAGTAACGGAAAAACCCAGAGGAGTACAAGGGGCTTAACCTCCAAATATATTGGGGAGTTTTAGAGGGGTGAAACCCCTCTAGCATCTTCCTCCCCCCTCTCCTTTGAAGGAGAGGGGGACACAGGGGGTGAGGTAGATAAAAATCCTCGTTGTCGGCAGCGGGGCACGGGAGCATACCTTGGTCTGGAAGCTGGCGCAGAGCCCCAAAATTTCAGCGCTTTTCGCGGCGCCGGGCAATGCCGGCACGGCCCAGCAGGCTTATAACCTGCCCATAAGCC